>JBATIF010000073.1:0-9485 GCA_049667605.1 Gammaproteobacteria bacterium | reverse complement strand
ACCGGCAAATATGCCGCCAGTGGGGCATACCTCCAGTTTGGCCAGACCTTCATTGCCCGTGTCGATTTCGAGATCACCATCCGTTATCTCGGAAGCACTGGGTTCATTTGTCCCCTCCGGTTCGGCTGGCGGACCCACACGTGCCGGCAGGCCGTTCTCGTCAACCACGCCTGGTCCACCGGCCGTGAAAGGTAATGGCGATGGTCCGTATCTCACAATCAATGTCGGAATGGAATTGGGCTCTTCCGGAATAATGTACTGCGGTTCAGGAAGACCAAACGACAGATCAAAACCGTGGGTGTCGTGACCACTGGTCGGCGTGACGGCCCTGTGGCTTGGCTCGATAACGATGAAATCACTACCCTCATTGCCAGTGGTCTCGCCGGCCGCAGGTGCGGCGGCTTCCTCGGTGGGATCCCGTCCTTCCTGGATGATGGTTGCAATCTGCGCGGCCTCGGTGATGGCAGCTGGCTCGCTGCTAGCCAGTGTCGGAACACCGCTGTCACCCATGCGTGCGATTGTGCCCGGACCAAACGAAAGGTCGGACCCATCGACCATCCTGATGGTTACACTGCCGTCGCTACCAACTCGTAAGACGTCATTTGCATAGAGCGCATCGTCTGTCTTGAGCAGGCGAACCATGCCGTCTTCGCCCACGACCTTGACATCGCCTTCTGCCTTTTCAACAAAACCAATCGTTCCTGGTTCAGCTGCGGTAACGAATCCACTCTCGGGGACAATCTCCCTGTCACTGCTTTCCAGTACAACCGCGGGCGTAGGCCCTTCATCCTCGATGAGGGCCGGGTCGAATACGTCTTTACCAAGGATGGCTGTGAATTCAGGGCCGATGTTCATAGCCGTACCATCAAGGAATTCAATCCTGGCGTTTGAATCCTCAGCGGTGGAGATGGCATCGTCCGCATAGACAAGGGCTCCCTGTTCAAGGCTGCCTTTGGATCCGTCTGCGTGTACGACTTCTACACTGCCCTCGATGTTGCCTATTTTGCCGATCGTTACTGTAGCCATAATGACGTCCTCATCCCTTTTATCTATGTAGCGTTTGCTTGTTCCGTATCCCGGATTTAATCCATATACTACATGCCGGGTCACATGATCACTATTCCTGCTCGCTGAAGGCAATAATCAGGGCTGCTCTCCAGCAATCTTACCGGTGTCTGCGTAACCGTTGCTTCAGGAAAAAACAGGTAGCGCTCGTCTGACAGCAACTTCGAACACGGGTAATAACAGTCTGTAAATACGATGTCACAGTGTCAAATTCCTGTCCATCGTACTTAGGTACCAGCAATCAATTCAGCTTGTCGTGGCGAGAATGTCCTGCTGAGTGACCCGACCAGTGCACCTGTCTCTCCGTGTAAACCAGCTCATCCCGCAGCGGCGCGACCAGCTGTCGCGAGACCCATATTTCACCTGAATGTATAGCGGCGAGCGCCCTGCAAAGATAAGACGCCAGCGAGCTGCGGCTGATCACTCCGCTGACCCCCAGTGAAAGCATGGATATTATATTGTTTTCATTACTATTTTCCATAATCAGCAGGCTCCTGATCGATGGCTCGCTTTGATGTAATCCACGTATCTCATCAATGCCATGCTGATGAATGACGGCTTCATCCAGAATCAGGATATCGCTACGTTCAAGCGCAAGCCATACACCTGCCTCATTCAGTCCGTTCGCCCGAGCAAGAATCGAGATTTCCGGGCACCCGTCCAACAGGTCCCTGCAGCAAGGCAATTCCTCCCTTTCTGCGCACATGATGGTGACTTTGATAATTGACATAACTATTTGTTTTTATGTGTTTTAAAGAGATTACGACGTTGCCGTGCAGGTTGCAATAGGACTTAGGTACCAACAATCCCGGGCAACTAAGATCAAACCTGCGTCACATTTTTGACATCTAGGTCGAAAGGACAACCCGCTGCGGTCGATAGCCCAATAGTTTCTCTAAAAAAAGATAATTTCAGTGCCCTTGATAAATCGCCAAGCTTTCAAGTGTTGCGCCCCGTCGATCCTGTTGATTGCGATTCTTGTGAACCAGCTGGCCGTGGGTGTGTCATTTGCCGGTGAATTCACACTCTCGAAGCATATCCTCTCGAACACCGAGAACAAGTACGGTGATTATGCCCGACGCCGACTGATTTCCTGGCGTAACCTGATCAACCATAACCAATCCTCCGGCAGTGAAGAAAAACTGCAACTGGTGAACGATTTCTTCAACAGTCTTGAATTTGCCAATGATATCGATCACTGGGGCAAGGAAGATTATTGGGCAACACCGCTGCAAATGCTAGCCTCCAACGGCGGTGATTGCGAAGATTTCGCGATTGCAAAATATTTCACATTGCGGGAAATGGGTATCCCGGCAGAGAAGTTAAGACTTACCTACGTGAAAGCGCTCAGACTGAACCAGGCACACATGGTACTGACCTACTTCTCGACAGCGGAAGCCGATCCGCTGGTACTCGACAACCTGGTGGGTGAAATCAGCCCGGCCTCCGAGAGAGAAGATCTGCTGCCCGTCTACAGCTTTAACGGTAGCGGGCTATGGCTTGCCAAGACGGGTGGCACCTCAAAACTGGTGGGACGATCCAAACGGCTCAGCCGCTGGCAGGAAGTAATTGCACGGCTCGACGAAGAACAGATCGCCCTGGCACGCTAAATACAGCATGCAATTACAGTACAGTAATTCTATACTGCCGGGCAAATCAACGAATGAATTTACGTGATGACCCTGTATAGACAGATCGCGATCAGCATCATTCTGCTATTTGTAGTCAGCTTCCTTGGCACAGTTGCCATCAGCACAAACAACCTGCGCACCTTCCTGGCGGCCCAACTTGAATCACATGCCCAGGATACTGCGACCTCGCTGGGGTTATCCCTCTCTCCGCACATGCGGCCACCTGACATGCCGATCATCTCTTCGATGATCGATGCAATATTTGACCGCGGTGATTACAGCAAGATCAGCCTGACATCGATGAGTGGCGAAGTGCTGATCGAACGGCTTAATCCTGTTGTCACCATGCAGGCACCTGGCTGGTTTATCAAGGCCATTCCCCTGCAGATCCCGGAAGCCAGTGCCCTGGTGATGTCGGGATGGAACCAGGCGGCCACGGTAGAAGTCGCAAGTCATCCCGGACGCGCCTACCATGAAATCTGGAATAATAGCGTCGATACACTGAAGCTGTTTCTGGCCTATACAACCGTCACACTGATACTGGGATTGCTGGCAGTACGGATCTTGCTTCAGCCATTACGCCAGGTGGAAATGCAGGCAGACGCAATCTGCAACCAGTCTTACCCGGTACAGAAAAAGCTGCCACGTACGCGCGAGCTAAAAAGCGTTGTGATGGCCATGAATCGCCTGTCTCAAAAGATCAACAGCCTGTTCATGGACCAGGCAGTCCTGACAGAGCGCCTGCGTGAGCAGGCCTTTCGTGATCCGGTCACCGGCCTCGGCAACAAGCGCTACTTCGATCGCCGCTTACAGGCCCAGCTGGATTCCCGGGAAGACCCCGTGGCCGGTGCGCTGTTGCTGATCGAGTTGCGCAAGCTTGCAGAGGTAAACGAAAAATCCGGCTACCCTGGAGGCGACCAGTTATTAAAGCGTGCCGGCGAACTGGTGCAATCCCGGATCGAGGAACTGGACAATTGCTTTGCCGCCCGCATAACCGGCGCCGGCTTCGGTATCGCACTAACAGCTTTTGATGCCAGCACCGCTGAAGGGCTCGCAGGGGACCTTTGTCATAACCTGCAACAACTGCATGCTGACGGCCTTGCCGAAACCGATGATATTTGCAACGTCGGGATTGCTATCTGGAAGCACGGAGACTCACTAAACGACCTGCTTACCGAAGCAAATATCGCGCTGCGTGCCGCGCAGTCTCTCGGACATAACAGTTGGCAACGTTACGAACCTTCAGCTGCCGAACAGGTGGACATTCACGACGTGGCCGACTGGGGCAGCTTTCTTCGGGAAATTATCGCAACAGCTAATGTTTCGCTCTTTGTCCAGCCGGTATATAGCATGGATGATTCCAGCCATACTCTGTTGCACAAGGAAGCACTGCTGCGAATCCCCGACAGGGATGGAAAAATCATTACTGCCGGTATCTTCATGCCTATGGCCGAACATGCCGGACTGGCCAGTGAGCTGGACAAACTTGCACTTTCAGCTCTGCTGAAGCATATGGAAAGCAGTGATCACAGTACCGACTATGCTGTAAACCTGTCGTCCAGTTCACTGGCCGAACCGGCATTCATTGAATGGCTTTGTAAAATACTGGGTGAATCACCCGTCCTGATACAACGCCTGCTAATCGAATTTCCGGAATACGCCATACTGAGAAACATACACAACGCGCGGACCACAATAGCACGCCTGAATGAAATCGGCTGCCGCTGTGGAATTGATCACTTTGGTCGGGGATTTTATTCTTTTGGATACCTGCACAGCCTGAAAGTCACGTACCTGAAAGTAGATAGTGGCTATACCCGGCACATTGAACAGGAAGAAGACAACCAGTTCTTTATACAGGCGCTTGCAGATACAGCGCACAGCATCGATATCAAGGTCATCGCTATGGCAATCGAAACCATCGAGGAACGGGATGCAATGAAGGGTCTGAAGGTGGATGGAATTCAAGGCTATCTGAGCGGAAAACCGGAATCGTTGTAAGATCTCCCGGCAGCGCATATGCAGGGAAGAATAAATGCAGAATCTACAACCGACGGGGATATCGAGCGATCTCTGGATCGACGCCTAGAGGATGTCCTCCTCATCCACCATGAGGTTCGCGAGCACACCGAGGTCACCACGTATACGCTGACGCGCGGAGAGTTTCTGCTGTGCGGCATCGGGCAGGTCTGTCAGCAGGATAAGTTTCTTCTCGATCAACAGGTCCACCAGGTCTTCAATCACGCGGATGGTTTCGGTATCCGAGGATGACAACTGGTTCCTGACCATTTCCAGGTATGCCAGGACCTCCGGTTGTGCGAGATCGAGTTCCTCGCCGCTGCCGTCCTCCGGCTGCTCCGAGATACCGATAATACTGCCGCTGGCATTACGTTGAATGTATGGCATAACAAATACCGTTTCGGCCCTGTAGCGTATACCTTTAGTCGGCATGGGCCGCTGGCAAACATGCCGGGATATTGAATTATTAACGCGGTTGACCTAAATATGACGATGCAGGCGCCGATGACTCTGTAATAAGCTGCAAGCGTGACCCTGAGAAATCCGAACAGGTGTTGAAATCATATTGTATCATTATGAATATTATGAAATTATACCCAAAATCAAGGACCAATCAATAGCATGACTCCAGAGGGAAACGCTGCTAGAGCTGACTGGGAAATACCAGCGCACGGGACTGACTTCGATGACCCCCTGCTCGGATGCCTGCTGACGCTTACAAAACTTGAACACCGTCCGCACACGGCAGACGCGCTCACAGCCGGCCTGCCGCTGGTCGACAACAAACTCACCCCGGAACTCTTTATCCGCGCAGCCAGGCGTGCCGATTTGTCCGCACGGGTAGTCAAGAGGCCGCTGGAAAAAATATCCAACCTGGTGCTACCGGCCGTACTGCTGCTGAATGGCGGGCGTGCCTGCATCCTGGAACGTGTACTCAAGGACGGGACTGCACGCATCATCCCTCCTGAAAGCGGTGACGGCAACAAGGAACTGCCGCTATCCGAGCTTGCAGCGGAATATTGCGGTTATGCAATCTTTACCCAGCCCAGCTACCGTTTTGACGAGCGTACCCGGGAAGCCGTCACTGGACGGCCGCGCCACTGGTTCTGGAATACGCTGGGCGAATCCCTGCCGCTATACAGCGAGGTTCTGCTGGCCGCACTGCTGATCAATACGTTCGCGCTGGCTTCACCGCTGTTCATTATGAATGTTTACGACCGCGTGGTACCCAACCATGCCATCGAAACGCTCTGGGTCCTCGGCATCGGCGTCGCGATTGTGTTCGCCTTTGAACTGTTGATGCGGACGCTGCGCGGCTACTTTCTCGATATTGCCGGCAAACGCGCCGACATCATTCTCTCGGCCTCGGTGTTCGAGCGGGTACTCGGCATCAAAATGGCGGCACGTCCGACCTCTGTCGGCGCCTTCGCAAATAACCTGCATGAATTTGATACCTTTCGTGAATTCTTTACATCGGCAACGCTTACAAGCCTGATCGACCTGCCGTTCGTTTTCATGTTTATCTTCGTCATCTGGCTGATCGGGGGACCAATCGCGATCGTGCCGCTGGCCGTATTGCCGCTGTCCCTGCTTGCCGCACTGCTGATTCAGCGCTCGCTTGCCGTGCACGTTCAGGAAACCATGCGCCATGCTTCGCAAAAACACGCTACCCTGATCGAAATACTAAGCGGTATGGAAACCGTCAAGGGCCTGGGCGCGGAGGGACAGCTGCAGCGCCGCTGGGAGCAGGTTGTTGGCAAAATCTCGCAACTTAGCCTGAAGACGCGTTTCCTGTCCTCAAGCGCAGTCAATATCACGGTCTTTCTGCAGCACATGGCCTCTGTTGCGGTTGTCATATTCGGTGTCTACCTGATCTCCGAGGGTGAACTCAGCATGGGCGGCCTGATTGCAGCGACCATCCTCACCGGTCGCGCGCTTGCCCCGCTATCCCAGGTCGCCAGTACCCTTACCCGTTATCACCAGGCAAAGGCCGCCTATAAATCCACCGACAGCATGATGGCACTTCCGCTGGAGCGCCCGGCCGAGAAAAACTTTCTCGATCGCCCTGTCATCAAGGGCAATATTGAGTTTCGCAAGGTCAGCTTTTCTTATCCCGACCAGAAGATCGAGGCACTGAGCGAGGTATCTTTCAAAATCAAGGCAGGCGAACACACTGCCATCATCGGCCGCATCGGCTCCGGTAAAAGTACCATTGAACGACTGATGCTGGGCCTCTACGAACCGGCTTCCGGGTCAATCCTGATCGATGGAACAGACAGCCGCCAGATAGACCCGGCTGACCTGCGCAGGAATATCGGTTATGTGCCACAGGACAGCTTTCTGTTCTATGGCACCATAAAGGACAACATCACGCTGGGAATGCCGCATGCGAGTGATCAGGAAATCCTGCAGGCCGCAACGATAGCCGGTGTCACCGATTTCGTCAGCAAGCATCCGTCCGGCTTTGATCTTCAGGTCGGCGAACGCGGTGAAAACCTCTCTGGCGGGCAAAGACAAAGTGTTTCGGTGGCCCGCGCCCTGTTGCGTGACCCGGCAATTCTGGTTATGGATGAGCCCAGCAACGCCATGGATAACGCCACCGAAGAAATCTTCAAAACCCGTTTTGCCAGCTGGCTGAAAAACCGGACCCTCGTGCTGGTCACGCATCGCGCCTCCCTGTTAAGCCTTATTGACCGGGTTATCGTCATGGATGGCGCCAGGATAATTGCGGATGGCCCCAAGGAAAGCATTCTCGAAGCACTCAAGCAGGGCAAGATCAAGGCGCCGAAATCATGACTGCTAAACTCAAGCCACGTTCCTACGGCATTGATGAAGCGGATGTCGCAAAACTCGAAACTGAAGATGCGCAGTTTATCGGCGACACCAGTGCCGCCGTATTCATGGGCGCAAGCCGCAGCAGCCATCTCATACTGGTCGCCACTGCGCTGTTTTTCGTGACTGCGCTGGTCTGGGCCGCACTGGCCGATATCGACGAGGTCACCCGCGGCGAGGGCAAGGTCATTCCTTCCAACAAGATACAGGTCATTCAGAACCTGGAAGGCGGTATCCTCACCGAAATCCTCGTCAAGGAAGGCGAAATTGTCGAGAAAGACCAGCCCCTGCTAAGGCTTGATGACACCCGCTTCTCCTCGACTTATCGTGAATCACGTGCCAGGTTTCTTGCCTTGCAGGCCAAGTCGGCGCGATTGATTGCAGAGGCCAATAACAAGGCCATCGAGATGCCGGAACTGGTGCTGAAAGAAGACCCGGAACTGGCGGCAAATGAAATTGCCCTGTATGAGTCGCGCGTCAATGAACTGCGCTCCAACCTCGACATACTGCAGCAGCAGGAGAATCAGGCCCGGCAGGAATTGAAAGAACTGCAGGCACGCAAGCTAAAACAGACTCGCAGTTACAAGAGTGCGAAAGACAAACTCGCTATGTACGAACCTCTTCTCAATGAGGGCGCAATTTCCGAGGTTGAGGTCCTGAACGTGGAGGAGCTCGTCAACGAGACCAGGGGTGAACTCGAGGCCAGTCGGCTCGCTATCCCCCGCGTCGAATCCATACTCGAGGAAACTTCCATCAAGCTCAAGGACCTGGAAATAAGCTTTCGCACCCAGGCACGTACCGAACTGAATGAAGCACAGTCAGAGCTTTCGGCAATCGAGGAAACCCTCTTCAGCCAGGATGACCGCGTCAAGCGGACACTCGTCAAATCGCCGGTAAGGGGCGAGGTCAAGCAAATCATGGTGGCCACCATCGGCGGGGTTATTCAGCCGGGAATGGACCTTATCGAAATTGTTCCGCTGGAAGGCAGCCTGCTCGTCGAGGCCCATGTCCGACCGGCAGATATTGCCTTCCTCAGGCCTGAACAGGACGCCAAGGTAAAACTGACCGCCTATGATTATGCAATTTATGGCGGCCTGCCGGCTAAACTGGAACACATCAGTGCCGATACCATTACTGATGAAAAGGGTGAGAGTTTTTACCTGATAAAGGTACGTACGGATCGGGACTACCTGGGTTCCAGGGATGGCTCGCTGAGAATCATCCCGGGCATGACGGCGACAGTGGACATTCTGACCGGAGAAAAATCAGTACTGGATTACCTGTTGAAGCCGGTACTCCGTGCCAGGGAAAAAGCCCTTCGTGAGCGATAGCAGGCCTCAAACAAGGAATTTAAAACATGTCAGCAAGCAGTACAGAGAGAAAACCGCACATACTGATTGCGAGTGATCACAGCTCGCTGGCAAACCGTTACACCAATATCCTGGCTGATGGATTCAAGGTGTCCGTGGCTGAGACTTCCGCGGATGCCATCCTGTTTATCAAGCAGCATCTTCCGCAAATCATCGTGATTGACCCCTTGCTGTTCAAGGATCACATCAAATCGGCCGTTGCCGGTATTTCCAGCTCAACACCACTCTCGCGCATTGTTATTATCGAAGACGCGACTGATAGAACGCTTGACCAGATGATCCTGTTTAAAACCGGCGCCCACGGCTTCATTGCAGATGACATTTCACCACCCTTGCTGGTCAAGGCGATCCTGTCGGTCTTAAAAGGAGAAGTCTGGGTACCGCGCAGGCTGATAACCCGGCTGATTTCAGAGCTCGCCAGGAGCAAGGCTGTCAGTAAGGAGCGCCAGGAGCTGGCGGCAAGAAAAACTATGGCCAAGCTCACTCCAAGAGAATTCGAGGTCGCCCAAATGGTGCATTTAGGCGGCAATAACAAGATGATCGCACGCAAACTCGACATCTCCGAACG
>JBATIF010000072.1:0-1588 GCA_049667605.1 Gammaproteobacteria bacterium | reverse complement strand
GGCAATCGGCGGCCATCCTCGTCGTCAAGGGCGCCTCGTCGGGCCAGCCCTGGGCCGACCGGCTGGTTGATTTGCATATCGAGGACAGTCTGCAACCGCTGGTCGAGTTACGCCGCCTGTTGAAGCTGAACAATGCCTATACGCACATGAATCATGGCGATCATGCGCTGGAAAGTGGCGACATGGAGGGCGCACTCGAGGAATACGGGCGCGCGCAGGCGCTCTACCCGGACAACCTCGAGATGAAATTCTGGCATGCCGTGTCACTGGTGAATGCCGGACGGGTCGATGAGTCGCTGCCGATTTTCAGGGCCATCTTTTCCCGGGATGTGCAGTGGCGCGAACTGCTGTTGCGGCTGGCCGACGCGGGCCTGCTGGAAGCGGACCGGCAGGTGCTGGGTCGAATTACCAATTATGAAATCAGACAGGAGGTAGTTGAACATGAATAGCGTATTGAAAAAATGTGGTGGTGTTTTTGTGCTGTTGCAATGCCTGGCGGTTGGCATGCCCGTGCAGGCAGAGGAGGACGTGCTGCCGTCGCGGTTGATGGGCCTGGACCTGGCGCGCGACATTGCCCAGGGTGCTATTGCTGCCTGTCGCAAGGACGGTTACCAGATCTCGGTCGTGGTGACGGATCGCAGCGGCGATGCGCTGGTCGTGATGCGCGATGTCTTCACCAGCAAGTACATGACGCAGCTTGCCCATGGCAAGGCGAATGCCGTGGTGTTGTCCAATTTAAGCTCTGCCGAAGTGCGGGTCAACATGGCACGCATCAAAGACGAGTTGAACCTGCTTGAAGGCGTGTTGCTGATGGAAGGTGGCTTGCCGGTGCGCGTGGCAGGTTCCCTGATCGGGGCCGTCGGTGTCAGTGGCGCGCCGGGCGGCGACAAGGACGAGGCCTGTGCGCAGCAGGGGATTGATGCGGTACAGGAGCGGCTGGATTTCGCGGACTGAATAAAGGCCCGCCCCGATAAGGGCGGCAGGCATACGCGGGGCATGTAAATAGCTGTCACAGGCTTTATACTAGGCGCTGTTTACTTACCCCGGGTATGTCCCGGGTTTCAGCCCGGGTTTTCCCATGTCCCGAACAGTAATTTGTGCCCTCTACAAGTTCACCCGCCTGGATGATTACCCGGCATTGCGCGAGCCCCTGCTCGAAGTGATGCATGAGCATCAGGTGCGCGGCACCCTGTTGCTTGCCGGTGAGGGCATCAACGGCACGGTTGCCGCTTCCCGCGAGGCTATCGATGCATTGCTGGCGTGGCTGCGCAGCGATCTGCGCCTGGCAGATATCGACTGCAAGGAATCCTTTGCGGACAGCCCTCCCTTTAAACGTGCCAGGGTAAAACTCAAAAAGGAAATCGTCACCATGGGCGTGCCCGGCATCGATCCGCAGCGCGTGGTCGGCACCTACGTCAGCCCACGTGAATGGAACCGGCTCATCAGTGACCCGGATGTATTGCTGCTGGATACGCGCAATGATTACGAGGTCGGGGTGGGTACGTTCAAGGATGCAATCAATCCTGCCACAGGATCATTTCGTGAATTCCCCCGCTTTGTGAAAGAAAACCTCGACCCGAAAAAACAT
>JBATIF010000071.1:0-8917 GCA_049667605.1 Gammaproteobacteria bacterium | reverse complement strand
CTATCTGGCTGGTCTCGAAACTGTTGCTTCGCCTCTACTGGAAATGGCTGTATAAAACCCCGCACGAGATCGGCATAACCCGGGCTCCGCTGTTTTATTACAGCTATCGACTCGCGGCTGCTTTCATAATCGCCCTTGCCGTACTCATGGTGCTGTATATCCGTGGCGATGTGCTGCTTCTTACCCTTGCGCTGATCGCGCTTGCCGGTGTCGCACTGACACTGCGGCAGACCCTCCCCCGCTACATTGCCGAGTTGCGGCTACTGCTCGGTGTCGGACCCGTGCGCGAACAGGAGCGGCTTGTACTGGACGGCATACCCTTCATGGTGGAGTCACTCAGCGTCTACTCCGTGTTGCGCAACCCGGCCCTTGAAGGCGTCGTGCGCTTGCCCCTGCACGCCGTGAATCTGCTCACGTCACGGCCGGCCGGCCAGGAGCCGTGGTTTCCCTGCGAACCGGGAGACTTCATCCTGTTTGCCAATGGAAGTTTCGGCAGGGTTCTGCAGCAGACGATCGAACTGGTGGAAGTCGCCGTTCTGGACAGCCGGGTACTGATCCGCACGAAAGACTTTCTCGGGCAGAACGTCCGCAACCTTTCGCGCAACGGCTTTGGCATCGCCAACAGCTTCGGCATTGACTACCGGCACCAGGCCATCTGCCTCGACACGGTCCCCGGCCGACTCCGTGAAGCGATTATCGCCCGTTTCGAAACCGCGGGGCTGAAAGAGGATATCGAGGACATGCTGGTCGAATTCAAGGGAGCCGGCGCCAGTTCCCTCGACTACCAGATATACATGGTTCTCAACGGCCGCGCCGCAAGCGCCTATTTCAGGGCACAGCGGCTGGTACAACAGGCCTGCGTCGACGCGTGTAACCGGGAAGGCTGGGTTATTCCGTTTACCCAGGTCACGGTCCATTCAGGTGACAGGATTGAAGGGCCTGAAAAATATACAGCTCAAGCAGCGAGCAGCGCCGCACAGCCTGCAACGCGCACCTCCCCGGATTGATTGGCTGACACATCAATTCAGACGCAACGCATTCCTTCTGCCGGCAAGGTGCTTGGCCGAATGAATTCGGCCCTACCACTCGACGTCGGGAAAAGCCATAAAGGTCGGGTATCTGTTTCACGACTCGCTTTCGTCGCGCACGGCAATACCGCGCAATAACCGGCCAAGAATATCCGACCCGGTAATCACCCGTTTTTCTTCAGCCCAGATGAGAATCAGGTCATTATCGATGACATCATTCTCTTTAGCACTTGCATGCAGCCACAATCGGGATAAAACATTGCCCAGCAATGTAGCTGTATTCCTGACGATAACCGGACGGTGAAAGTAACCGTATGGATGCACAGGGCCTTTGCCGAATAATGCCTCCCGCAGGAAGGCATTGGCGTTCAAGACCACGCAGGGTTCACTGTGCTCATCAACAATGATCACCCATTTCTTGCCGGAACTGTTTACCTTGAGTAAAAACGGGTCGAGCGCATGGCGTTCATATGCGGGAAACACCGGCAAGCCGTCCTTTACCGGCAGACTGATGATACTTTCCGGGTCCACCTGTTCGCCTTCGCGGGTAACCACGATGTCATCCAGCGCCAGAAAATTCATGGCGCCAATCCCCTCCAGGCGACTTATGTCCGACTCATCCGCCTCGATATGCTTGCTTATCACCGTGTGCAGGTCCCGCTCCCTGAAATAACTGACGCCCTCCTCGCCCAGCCAGCGGTCCAGCACAAGGGCGCTGGGTTTGGCGACCGGGTAGAGCAGTATCTGGTAAAAACGCAGCACGGGTGCCAGCAAGGAACCCATGCGCATGGCATGCCGCGAGAAATACGCCTGCGGCGTAATTTCACCGGCAAAGGTGATAAGAACGGTTGAGAAGAAAAAAGCCGTCACCCCGGTCATCACCGAGTTGGACAACAGGGTCAATAACACATTGATGCCCACGTTGCCCCAGAGAACGGTGGTGAGCAGAAAATTGACATCCTTGCGCAGCCCCAGGATCCGGACCGCGGCCGGATTACCCGAGGTCGCCTCCACCTCCAGGCGCAGACGGCTGATTCCCAGTAACGCCAGGTTAAGGCCGGAGAACATCGCCGACTGGCTGATGCAGAATAAAATACCTGCCCACACAAGGACATTGACAGACAGCGCTTCCATTGACTGAACCCCGGTTGATTCGACTAACTGGCGTATACTTTATACACAATCAGAGGCTATTGATAATCCCGGGAGTCGCAGTTCATGGAGCACTGGACCGAATACACGCGCTTTTTTATCGCCCTGTTCGTCATCCTCGATCCTTTTGCCGCAGTACCGATATTCCTGGTGCTGACAAAAAACTACAGCACCGGTGAGCGCAGGCGGATTGCCAGAATTACCTCCGTGAGCGTGCTGGTCGTGCTGGTCGCTGTTGCACTGACGGGCGATGCCCTGCTGCACGTTATGGGTACCAGCCTTGCATCGTTCCGTGTCGGTGGTGGTATCGTGCTGCTGCTTATGGCCCTGGCCATGCTGAGGGCTCAGTCGGACATGGTGCGTACCACGCCGGCAGAAGAAGCCGAAGCGGAAGACAAGCAGTCCATCGCCGTGGTACCGCTGGCGATACCGTTGCTGGCAGGACCGGGTGCCATCAGCACCGTCATCATTCAAATGCAGCGATCGGATACCAGGTATCACGGTCTGCTGGTGGTTCTCGCTATTGCACTGGTATGCCTTATCCTCTGGCTGGTACTGCGCATGGCAGCAACCATTGGCAGGTTGCTGGGGCAAACCGGACTCAACATTATCAACCGTATCTTCGGCCTGATTCTCGCGGCCATTGCCGTGGAAATTATCGCCAATGGCCTGAAACAGCTGTTTCCCGTACTCGGCGGTTAGTAACCGGGTTGTCAGGCGGCGGGCTTATTTAGCTTGCGGCTCTGCACAGGATGACTGAAATGCCTGGATAATTTCCCAGGCCTGCTGTGCGGTCTCGACAAATTGAAACAGGTCCAGGTCGCCCGCATCGACGGTGCCCTCGTCCACCAGCGCCTCGAAGTCAATGATGCGCTCCCAGTATTCCCGCCCGAACAACAGCACCGGCACCGGCTTGACCTTTTTGGTCTGAATCAGTGTCAGCGTCTCGAAGAGTTCATCGAGCGTACCGAACCCACCGGGAAAAGCCACCAGTGCCCTGGCGCGCATCAGGAAGTGCATCTTGCGGATTGCAAAATAATGAAACTGGAAACTGAGTTCCGGCGTCACGTAGGGATTGGGAGACTGTTCCATCGGCAAAACGATATTCAGGCCGATGCTCTTGCCGTTGGCATCATGGGCGCCGCGGTTGGCAGCTTCCATGATGCCGGGGCCACCACCGGTAATAACGACCAGCTCACACTGCTGCGAACCCGCCGTGATCAGGCGCCCCAGCTCCCGCGCCTCGTCATAGTAGTGCGCCTTGGCGAGGATGCGGGCGGCAATCGTCACATTGCGCGCCAGCAGCGTATCGGCCGGGTTTGCATGCGCCAGTGCCTCGGCCTGCTGCAGTCGCTTGCGGGCAGTTTTTTCATCGGGAATGCGGGTGCTGCCGAAAATGACAATCGTCGACTGGATACCGTTTTCCTGCTGCAGCAATTCCGGCTTGAGCACTTCCAGTTGCAGCCGCACAGGCCGCAGTTCATCGCGCAGCAGAAAATCGTTGTCGGCATAGGCAAGCAGATATGAAGACGAGCGGGTTTGGGCGGTTTTCGGTGCCAGCATCGCTGCACCCACATCATCCCCGGCAGAGGGAAACACCGGTTTCGGGTTATCGACTTCTTTCATCTGCTCACTCCTGCTGCATGGGAATCATCGTTCACAATGAAATGCTCTCGCCGTGATGTGGAATCTCGGCAGACCATCCCTTGCCAGCAACATGCTGCTGCAAGGCAAGCTTCGCTTCAGGCTCACCATGTACAAGATACAGCCGTGGATGCGGCTTGTTGAAATGCTCTATCCAGTCAAGCAGCTGTGACTGGCTGGCGTGTGCCGAGAAGCCGCCGAGGGTATGGATAGTGGCATGCACGGCAATTTCCTCACCCGCCATGCGAAAGGTTTTCGTCCCGTCCACCAGCGCCCGGCCCGGGGTACCCCGGGCCTGAAAGCCGACGATGATCACATGGGCGTTGCGCCGCCACAGGTTATGCTTGAAGTGATGGCGGATGCGGCCACCGGTACACATGCCGCTGCCGGCAATGACGATGGCGCCCGACTCGATCTTGTTGATGGCCATGGACTCTTCCGTGGTGCTCGAATACTGCAGCGATGGTAAAAAGGTATGCAGGCTGCCCGCCCTGGCGTGCTGCATTGCGGCGCTGTCCTCGCGGTTGAAAACATCCTGGTAGCGGTGATAGACCTCGGTGGTGGCAATCGCCATCGGGCTGTCGAGGTAAACTCGCTGATGCTTCAGCCGGCCCTGCTGGTAGAGCTCACCCAGGCGGAAGATGATTTCCTGGGTGCGGCCGACGGCAAACGAGGGAATCAGGACATTACCGCCGTTCTCTGCAGCCTGCGCAATGATGTCGGCAAACTCTTCCAGCGTCTCCTCCATGGGGCGGTGGTTGCGGTCGCCATAGGTCGACTCGAGCAGCAGCACGTCGGCGCTGTCAACAATTGCCGGATCGCGCAACAGCGCCGCGCAGCTGTTACCCAGGTCACCGGAAAATACCAGCTTCTTTTCATCACCCTCCCGGGTAATGAACAGTTCCACAATTGCGGAACCGAGGATATGCCCGGCATCGCGGTAGCGGATTTCAACGCCATCGGCGACCTGCCGGCGCTGACCATAGTCAAGGCCTTCACAGAGTGCCAGCGCGGCCGCCACATCCTCCATGGTATAGAGTGGCTTCACTTCGTTCTTGCCGGCGCGCCGCTTGCGCCTGTTCTCCCAGTCCGCATCTCGCTGTTGCAGAAACGCGGCGTCCTTGAGCATGATCTCGAGCAGCTCGCAGGTCGGCGTGGTCATGTACAGCGGGCCGTTGTAGCCGTCCGCAACCAGTTTCGGCAGCCTGCCACTGTGATCGAGATGCGCGTGCGAGAGGACCACGGCATCCAGCCTGCCGACGTCGAATGGAAAGGGCTCCTCGTTGGCTTTTTCCTGCTCGCGGCGGCCCTGGACAAGACCGCATTCCAGCAATACCGTCGTCTGCCCGGTTTCTATCAAATAGGCGGAACCGGTCACGCCCTCGGTCGCGCCGTAGAATGTCAGCTTTGCCATTGTGTTCTCCGTGAACTCATACTGCTACTGAAACAAAAACACCCCTTGCATCCGCCCTTACGAGCGGAACAGCCGCGGGTTACGCTCGATAAACTTGCGAATCCATAATTCGATGAACGAATACACTCGCTGCCTCATGTACCACCAGCCCAAACCACTGATTGCAAGCGCACCCAGTGCATTGACAATCATATCCCACATCGTGTCGGTCAATCCCGAAGGATCGCCGAACATGGCTTTCTGCATATTGGCGCCAGCAAGCTGATCCATGGAAAATTCGAAGATCTCCCACAGGGTGCCTACCGTCACGGCGAACAGAAACGCGAACAGGGCCACAAAGCGCGGGCGCATGTGAACATCAACGCGCTCGCTCTCGTTGAGGACATAGACAAGCAGGAAACCGAGAATCCCCATCAGTAACCCGGAACTGGTGTGCAATGCGATATCCCACCACCAGATCCGCACATAGTAGCTCTGAACCTCTCCAAGGAATAACGACGCAAAAACAAATACGACCGCGAGTACCTGGAACTCGGGCGGGACTTGCACCCGGAAATGGCGACCGAGCGCGGCGGGAGAAAGTATGATCGCCATGATCGCCATCACCAGAAAAGCGTTAATCCACAATCTCTCGTAAAACAGCAATATTAGTTCCACGCCCATAACAAGCTGGATGACAATTAAAATTCCCAGATGGACACGTACCGGCAGATCGGCCGTGCGCTTCTCCACGGCGGGTGATCGAGGTTTTCTGTCCATTGCACTCATTATCCCTTGTGTCTGTTCCCGCGTTACAGGAAGGCGTGACGCAGCACGGACTCTGCCGCAGACACAGCTATACAATTCATCCGAGTCCACCCCATACGGCCAGCAACAGGCCAAGCAGCAGCAGAAGCACCAGTACGATACGCCAGCTATTGAGCCTGATTTCCATCCATTCACACATCCCGCACCAGTTTACACCGGACCAGGCGTGCCGCAACGCGGCCAGCCAGCCAGCGCGCCAGTGCGGCAAGTACACGCCAGAGAGACGCTGGCCGTAACCGAGGCCTGCATGCAGCACACTGGAGATGGGCACCAGCAGATCGCCTGGAGGAAGAACAGGCAAGTACGGCATGAAACGTGAGGTGCTTAACCAGGCCACAATCGAGGCGGCCGACAGCATGAGCGCGGGGCGCCGGAATTCGGCGAGTGACAGCCCGGCGAGGTTGTATCCTGCGGCCAGCAAGGCACCCGCAGTCAACACCACGGTCATTAGTAATGTCATTGCCGCGGATGCCTGCGAGGTTTGCGGCATAACCTGCGCAAGCGTACTGGCAGCGTGTGCACCCTGGCTGCCGGAACCGCCCAGCAACCGGCCGCGCACGGCAAGCAAGGTAATTGCCGGAATCGCCCAGAGCATCTGCAGCGCCGCCGCAGTGTCGACCTGCATCAATGACCCGGCAACAGCCACGGGCGTGCACGCCAATGACAATGCGGCGAGCCACTGCAGTGCCTGGTACACGTTCTGCCACTGCATACGGATACCCCCGTGCGCACGTCGGTGAAACAGCATCAGGACACACAGGGAAAGGCCCGACTGCAGAACGGCTGCCGGCAGCGTTTCGAACATCCCCTGCCAGGCCAGCGGATGTCGCAGAGCCGCTGCCAGCGTCGCTACCCAGAATCCGGACAGTGCAACCGCCGCACAGGCCAACACCGTGCGGGAATGTGCCTGCAACAGTCCGGCGATGACGGCATAGCCCAGCGTGACCCATGCCAGCCCCTGCAACACGCTGCCTGCAGCACTCCAGTGGAGTTCGCCCAGCGGCACCAGGCGCAACCAGCCGAGCAGCCCGGCCGCGAACATAAAGGCGATCAGCGCGGGGCGTACCCCGGTCACCGCATTCAAAAACACCGGTGCCAACCAGAAATGCGCACCGGCAAGACCCGCCTTGATTCCGAAGCCGGCAATCAGCAGGACAAGCAGCACCCCCTTGTTGTCGGCGATCAACAAAGCCTGGCGCAGAGACGGGAAATCAACACTGCCCGCCGCCTGGCCCAGCAGCAGCAACAGTTCAAATACCAGCAGGTCACTCACCACGAGCAGCACCACCAGTACCCTGCCCGCCTTTTGCGTGCCTGCAGGTGCGTCGCTGACCAGCAGGCCATACAGGGCGTAGCCTGCCAGGGTGGCCGCGGTAAAAAACAGCAAGGCATCACCGGCCAGCGCCAGGCCCAATGAACCCGTCATCGCCAGCAACTGCAGAACAGCGAAACGGCCGGCACCGTCGTTCCGCAGCCGCCCACGCAACAGCAGCCCGGCGGCCAGCCAGAGAATTGCATTCAACAACAGAAACACCCGCCCCAAAGAATCGAGAACCAGCGCACTGGCAAGCAAGGTGTCGGGAAGCCGCAAGCCGCTGTCAGCGAGCGTTATCGCTGCCACCAGTGCCGGCAGCGCCGCCCATGGGACGAGTCTCAAGGCCACAGGGCGCGTAGCGCCAATAGCCACAGCGGCGGCCAGCAGCAACGGCCAGATCATGACCAGCAATAACAGCGTGGCTACCGTTAGCGTACTCATGGCCGGTAAAACTCGCGTGCCGCAATGAGCTTCGACCACTCCAGCGGGCTGAAGGGGGCCGAGGCCAGCAGTCCCATGCCGAGGGCCAGCGCTGCCGTCACCAATGGCGGGAGCAACAGCGCCCAGGCGGTTTCCTTGCGGCCGAAATCATGTTCATGCGGCCAGGCTTCCGGCGGATCCCGAAACCAGGCCGCATGCAGTATCGGCAGAAAATAGGCGGCATTGAGCAGGCTGCTGCCCGCAAGCACGAAGATCACCCAACCCTGGCCCGCCTGCATCGCACCCATACCCAGATACCATTTACTGATGAACCCGGCGATTGGCGGCGCACCCATCATGCCGAAGGCGCCAACGGTGAAGGCCGCCATGGTCCACGGCATACGCCGGCCGACCCCGTTCATCTCGCTGACCTTGTGTATCCCCAGGGTCTCGGCCAGGTTACCTGCACAGAAAAACAAGGTGATTTTCATGACGCCCTGGTGCACAAGATGCACCACGCCACCAATTGCCGCGACGGGACCGGCGACGGCGACACCCAGGGTGATGTATGACACCTGGCTAATCGTCGAATAGGCCAGCCTGCGCTTCAGGTCATCCTGGAACAATGCGCGCAATGAACCGTAGATAATGGTGAATGCGGCCAGCCACGCCAGCGGAGCGGTCACACCGAGTCCGTCGGCAAATTCAACCCCGAACACCTCATAGACCACACGCACGATTCCGAATGCGCCCGCCTTGACCACGGCCACCGCATGCAGCAAGGCACTGACCGGCGCTGGTGCGATCATCGCCTTGGGCAGCCAGCCGTGCAGCGGCACCAGCGCCGACTTCACGCCGAGGCCGGCGATCAGCAATACGAAGATGATAACCAGCGCGGGACGATGTTCCGCACCGAGGTCATTGAGAAACCCCCGCGGGGTAAACTCCAGCGTGCCAGTCAGGCTGTACAGCCACACGGTCCCCAGCAACAGCAGCGCACCACCAAAAATCGTATAGCGCAGGTAGGACTGCCCGGCACGGCGGGCCTCTTCCGTACCGCGATGCACCACCAGCGGATAGGTCGCCAGGGTCAGCAGTTCATAGAACAACAGGAAGGTGATCAGGTTACCGGAGAGC
>JBATIF010000070.1:0-7201 GCA_049667605.1 Gammaproteobacteria bacterium | reverse complement strand
TTTCGGTACCATCTCAACCGGCTACAAGTCGCATGGCGCCATGCTTGACCCGCTGTATCGCACCGCGCTGCAGGGTCGTAATTACGGCATGCAGTCCCCGCTGCATTCCAATGCCGGTGAAGACGGTCAAGGCCGTGCCGATAACACCGTACGCTGGGACAGCCCAAGCTGGAATGGCGTGAAGGTCATGGCCCACTACACGCTTGACAGTGATGAGAGAGACGGTACTGGTATTGTTGCTGGTACTTGTACTGCTCCTGCTGCAAACCCGAGGTGTAGAGAAGACGATGATGCCTTCGGCATCGGCGCCCAGTACAGCAACGGCGGCATCCTGGTGTTCGCGGACTGGCTCACCAACAACTCCAATGACGACACCAACACAGGTGGCGATCTGACGGCCTGGAAGGTTGGCGGCAAGTACACCATCAACAACTTTGCTGTCATGGGTCAGTACGAGGACATCGAAGACAATGTCACTGCTTTTGGCGCCAATGGCAAGCAGGAAGGTACTCTTTGGCATCTCGGTGCCAGCTATACCATGGGTAACAACATGCTGTATGCCGCCTATGGCTCAGGTTCTGCTAGTGATCTCCTCAACGACACCGTGCCTAACGATGATTCCGACCAGACGGCCTATACCATTGCGGCCACGCACCAGCTGAGCAAGCGCACCATGGTCTATGCCGGCTACAACCACATGGAGCAGGACAACGACTCGGGCCTCAATGGCGCGCTTACCGGTGCTGTTGCTGGTGGTTATGCGGGCACCGTCGATGATCCGGAGCAGGACACCATTGCGATTGGTATGAAGCACAAGTTCTAATCGGTTGTTTTGAGCGGAACAGGAAACGGGGCCTTTCGGGGCCCCGTTTTTTTTGCCCAGGCTCTCCGGCCTGCGCCAATGCAGGGGGATCGGATGCATCCTGTCAGGTGATTGCCTGTTGCATTTCTGCAATAGATATGAATTTTGCGTTGCATATTCACACGCAGACAGGTAAATTTCTACCTACATCAACTAGTAACAACCCAATTCATTTCTCCGGGGGAGCAGCATGAAACAGAAAATTCAAGCGGCCATGGTCGCAGCCGTCATGGCCGGGGGTCTGCCGGTTGCCGTTGCAGACAACGTGATTTTTGGCCACATCGACGCCAGTATCGATGCAACCGATCAGGACGGCGGCTCGGATGACATCAACTTCAACTGCACGACCTGCTCCATCGGCTTCAAGGGCAGTGAAGACCTTGGCAATGGCCTGAAGGCCATTTTCTACCTCGATTTCCAGTACGATATCTTCAACCGTAACGTCGGCAGCTTCACCGATCGTGACCAGTGGCTGGGCCTGTCCGGCAGCAGCTGGGGCCAGGTACGCCTTGGCACCATCTCCACACCCTACAAGTCACATGGCGCCATGATCGACCCGCTGTATCGCACCGCACTGCAAGGCCGCGACCGGGGCGTGCAGTCCGATTTTCATAACGGCGCCGGCGAGAACCTGCAAGGGCGTGCCAGCAACACGGTCCGCTACGACACCCCGGACTGGAACGGCCTGCAGGCCGCCGCCTTTTATACGCTCGACAGTGATGAAAGAGACGGCGTCCCGGGCCCCGGTAATCCCAAGGGCAAGGAAGACAATGATCCCTATGGTGTCGGTATCCAGTACGCCGGCGACAAGCTGCTCATGTTCGCCGACTGGGAGGACAACAATGGCAGCAAGAGAGATACGGGGGGGGATATCTCGGCCTGGAAAGCCGGCGGCAAGTACATGGGCAGTGCCATGGGCATGAAGCTCGGCTTGTACGGACAGTACGAGAATGCTTCGATTAACGAGGCCTCGGCATCCAACCTGGTTGATGTTGATTTTCAGCTCTGGCATGTTGCTACTTCAGCGCAGCTGGGCAATACCATGGCGTACCTTGCGTATGGCCAGGGTGAATACGACTTCAATGGCGGCAAATCGGACAATTACGACACCTGGACGCTGGCCCTCATTCACAGCCTCAGCAAGCGGACCAAGGTCTATGCCGGCTTCAGCGAGGTCGATTGTGACGCCAGGGTTATGCAGAGCACTGTTGCTGTCCCGCCACCGGCAACGGTGGGTATTGACAGCAGCGCCTGCGGCAACGTCGATCAGAACAACCTCGGCAAGGGCGGCGAGGACGACAAGTTTTCGCTGGGTATGAAGCATACCTTCTGACCGGTCTTGCTTGCAGGTACAACAAAACGGGGCCTGCTGGCCCCGTTTTTTTATATTATGAAATTACTTTTGGATTATCCATGCAGAGTTGCTGGCGATGCTAACAGGGCCCGGGAAATTTACGATTACCGCAGGAAGAGCGCCTTGCAGGTGCGATTGGGGTTCATGCCGGGTGATCGCGGATGAGATCCGCTTGCGGGTCGTTGTTGTTTCGGTGAGTAATCGGTGGGTAAAAAGTTAACAGCGCATCTATGCGATGAAATACGGGCAACTACAGATGCATGATTTCTCATCAGCAAGGCCGGGACGGACGCTGCTGTGGCTCATCCTGCTGCCTTTGCTTGCTGCCTGCGCAGGCCTTGAATATGAGCGGCCTTTTGCGCTGCACCAGGATGCACACAGCGGCGGCAGCGTTGTCGCCTTCAACCAGGCAGGCACCGTGCTGGCCTCCGGTGGCTGGGAAGGTAGCCTGCGGCTCTGGCAGTTGCCGGGCGGCGAGGCACTGCGTCGCTGGCCGGCACATACCGACTCTGTCAACGGGATTGTCTTTATCGAGGATGACCGGCAGCTGGTTACGGCCGGCTATGATGGCGTGCTTGCCAGCTGGTCGCTTGACGGTGCACCCATCCAGCGCATTGATACCGCGACACCCATCATGCACATGGTGGCCGATGGCACGCGCGGGCGGCTGGTGACCGCTCATGCCGATGGCACGGTGCGCATCTGGCGCACGCCGGACCTTGAGCTGGTAACCGAGCGGGTCCTGCACCGTGCATCCCTGAAGGTAGTGGCGATGGACGCGGGTGCGCAGCGTTATGCCTCGGCGGACACGGCGGGCAATGTGTTCGTCTGGAGCGAGACCGGCCCCGTACAAACGCTGGAATCTCCGCCTGCCGATGCCTGGACACTGGCGTTTTCTCCTGACGGTCAGTGGTTGCTGGGAGGCAGCTGGTTTCGCCTGTATCGCTGGAACCTGCAGGATGGCACGCTGCAAACCCTGCCGACCGAACACCACGGCATTATCAAGTCGATCCAGTACACCGGCAACCCTGGTGAACTGGCAAGTATCAGCCGCCAGACCGACAGTGCCGTGTATTTTCTCGATCCGGTCAGCGGCAACACCCGGCGCCGTTTCGAGGCGCATGAACTGTGCGGGGCCGATATCGCGGTATCGGCAAACGGACATTACCTGGCAACCACCAGTGATGATGCCAGCGTGCGTATCTGGGACCTGAGAAGGCCCATGCAATAAATATGGGTTGTAGGAGCGCCTTGCAGGCGCGAACAAATCTGGCTCCTGTCATATCGCGCCTGCAAGGCGCTCCTACAGCTGCTGCTATTTGTGCAGGAGCGCTTCTCAAGCGTGATCGGGATTCATGCAGGGTGATCGCGGATTAGATCCTACGGGTGTTGGCTTGATCGGCCGTTGCAGGAGCGCTGCTCAAGCGCGATCGGGGTTCATGCCGTGCAATAAAAACTGCGATCCGTGCTTGCAAGGCTCAGGTGATTTTCTTGATTCCGTCTTGCGTGCCCAGTAACAGCACATCCGCCGGTCGCAATGCGAACAGGCCCACGGTGACCACGCCGGGAATGTTGTTCAGTTCCTGCTCCAGTTTCGCCGGTTCCATGATTTCCATGTTGTGCACATCAAGAATCACGTTGCCATTATCGGTGGTGAAGCCTTCACGGTAAACCGGTTGCCCGCCGCGTTTTACCAGTTCGCGGGCAACCATGCTGCGTGCCATCGGGATGACTTCAACGGGCAGCGGGAAGGTGCCGAGTATGTCGACCAGCTTGCTGCCGTCGGCGATGCAGACGAACTTGCGGGCGCAGGCGGCAACGATCTTTTCACGGGTGAGGGCGCCGCCGCCGCCCTTGATCAGGTGCAGGTGATGGTTGGACTCGTCCGCACCATCGACATAGACCGACAATTCATCCACGGAATTGAGGTCCAGTACCGGGATGCCGTGAGCGGCAAGCCGTTCGGCGCTGGCCCGGGAACTGGCGACCGTGCCGTCGATCTTGCCCTTGATGCCGGCGAGGAAGTCGATGAAGTGGTTGGCCGTTGACCCGGTGCCGATGCCAATGATGGTGCCGGCCTCCACGTATTCCAGTGCCGCTTCAGCGACCATTTTTTTCATTTCGTCCTGTGTCATGTCCTTACTCCAGAAGCGTCGATGGCATGATAATACCCGTGCCTCAGCGTGATGTCATGATTGCTGCCGGGTCTATATCAGTATCTGTGCAATACATGGTTGAACTGTTACTGTATCCGCCATGCTGAAACGTTATTTGAAGATGATCGAGAACTCACGCGTTTACGAGGTGGCCGTCGAATCTCCGCTGGTTGAGGCGGGGCGCCTGTCGGAGCGGCTTGATAACCGAGTCTGGATGAAGCGCGAGGACTTGCAGTCGGTTTATTCATTCAAGTTGCGTGGTGCCTATAACAAGATCTCCAGTTTGTCGGATGAGCAGCGTGAGCATGGGATTATCGCGGCCTCAGCCGGTAATCATGCGCAGGGCGTGGCGCTGTCGGCTCGCAAACTGGGGGTGAAGGCGCTGATCTTTATGCCCGTCACCACGCCCTCCATCAAAATCGAGGCCGTCCGCAATCATGGTGCGCGCATCAAGCTCAAGGGTGATACCTATGATGAGGCCTATACCTATGCGTCTGCCTATGCGAAAGAGCAGGGTGTGGTCTTCATTCATCCCTACGATGATCCGATCGTCATCGCCGGGCAGGGGACCGTTGGCCTGGAGATACTGCGCCAGCATTCCGGCGACCTGCATGCCATTTTTGTCCCCATTGGCGGTGGTGGCCTGATTGCCGGGATTGCCCTGGCGGTGAAGGCGTTACGGCCCGAGGTGAAGATTATTGGTGTGGAACCCGATGATGCACCCTGCATGTACGAGGCGTTGAAGCGCGGGCGGCGCGTGAAGCTCAAGCAGGTCGGTATTTTTGCGGATGGTGTTGCCGTCAGCCAGGCAGGGAAAGAGCCATTCCGGGTTGCACGGGAATACGTCGATGAAGTTATTGTCGTCAGTACCGATGCGTTGTGTGCGGCCATGAAGGACATCTATGATGAATGCCGCTCGATTGTCGAGCCTGCCGGGGCGCTTGGTATCGCAGGTATAAAGCAATATGTCGAGCGGCATCGTCTGACAGGGAAAAGCATGGTGGCGATCAACAGCGGCGCCAATATCAATTTCGACCGCCTGCGCCATGTCTCGGAACGGGCCGAAATCGGTGAACAGCGCGAGGCCTTGCTTGGCGTAACCATCCCGGAACAACCCGGCAGTTTCAGGAAATTCTGCGAGACGATGGGCAAACGGGGCATCACCGAGTTCAACTACCGTTACTCCCAGGCAGAGCAGGCGCATGTCTTTGCCGGTGTGAAGTTGCAGGAAGGGGACAGCGAACGCAAGGCCCTGGTGAAGGATTTGCGTAGCAAGGGCTACCCGGTTAAGGATCTGACCGACAGCGAACTCGCCAAGTTACATATCCGTTACATGGTGGGCGGGCGGGTGCCGGGGCTTGAGGATGAACTGCTGTTCCGTTTTCAGTTCCCGGAACGGCCGGGCGCCTTGCTGGGTTTCCTCGGTGCCATTGGCAAGCGCTGGAACATAAGCCTGTTTCATTATCGTAACCACGGGGCGGATTACGGACGTGTACTGGTGGGTATCCAGGTGCCGCGTGAAAGCCGCAAGGAATTCCGGGCCTCCCTGACGAAACTGGGCTATTCGTTCTGGGAGGAAACGGACTCCACGGCATACAAATTGTTCCTCGGGGATGCCTGAACAGGCCCGCCGCTTTCTTTTGTGGCTGTTCTCCAAATCGAGTGGGTAGATTACCGTTGTAGGGCCGAATTCATTCGGCCAACGGCCTACGACGCATTGCGCAGGGGGCGTCATTCCCTGAACCATCAAGATGACGATGAAACACCGCTGGTCGAATGAATTCGACCAACGGCCTTGCCAATTGATGTGTTACCTACTCAATCAGGGGAAGATCCTCTTTTGTTATCCTGTAGGAGCGAGCGCTAGCTCGCGAACACCTCGCCAGCTCTGCTAAAAGAGCCAAAAAAAAGCCCGGGCTGGATCAGCCCGGGCTCTCTTATCGTTACAACGAAGTTCGCTAAAGAACCCCGTAATAGCCGACGACTATCACCGACGTATTGTTTTACGCTTCGGAGCAGCCTTCCTGCGCTTCGGTGCAGCCTTCTTACGCTTTGGAGCAGCCTTCCTGCGCTTCGGTGCTGCCTTCTTACGCTTTGGAGCAGCCTTCTTGCGCTTCGGTGCTGCCTTCTTACGCTTCGGTGCAGCCTTCTTACGCTTCGGTGCTGCCTTCTTGCGCTTCGGTGCAGCCTTCTTACGCTTCGGTGCAGCCTTCTTGCGCTTCGGTGCAGCCTTCTTGCGCTTCGGTGCTGCCTTCTTGCGCTTTGCAGTTGTCTTTCTCTTTACGGTCGTCTTTCTCTTTGCAGTTGTCTTGCGTTTTGCAGTGGTCTTTCTCGTGGCTTTCTTTTTTGCAGCCATACCAATACCTCCATTACATTTGAATTGCCCAAGGTGAGTATAATCAAGAATGTACAAATTACCAGTTTTTTTAGTGGTAATAGGTCCGTGCTCTGTAGCGTTCGAAAAGTAAAAAACTGTAGTTATTTTTTTGCAGGCATCGCACGAAATTTTTTACGTGTGACAGACAACGGGTTTTGTTTTTACCTGGCAGTTGTCAGTGCCGGTAAAAAAATCGCATGCGTATTGTTTGTCTGCGCAGTGAATTTTTTTCCAATGTTTGCAAACGCCGTTCGGCTGAATCTACATTGCATCGCAGGTGACGCCGGACGTCACTTGTTACGAAATTGTTAACAGAAATGTGTACGGGATGGTTGCAAATCAACCCTTATGAAAGCCTGGCATGATTAAATAATTTTAATAAAAAACATATGCTTATAAATATTTATCAGCCCGTTATGTGTAAAGAGTGTGAATTAATCCGACGTTATGAA
>JBATIF010000069.1:0-3435 GCA_049667605.1 Gammaproteobacteria bacterium | reverse complement strand
GTCCCATGCGGGAGCGGGCTGGCATGCCTACGCCGCCCTGGCGGATGTGAATGGAGACGGCTTGGCGGACTGGGTTTATTCGGGTTCAGCCAGCGGAGTTGTGCGTTTATCGAACGGCGACGGCACCTTCGGCTCGACCAGGGAAACGGCGCATGCGGGAGCAGGCTGGTATAGCTACGCCTCTTTGGCGGATGTGAATGGCGACGGCTTAACGGACTGGGTTTTTTCCGGCTCTACTGCAGTATCGGTGCGACTTCACAAGGGAGTAAGGCCGGATTTGATCAACAACATATCCAATGGGGCGGGTGTTCAAATCAACCTGGTACACAGCCCACTGACGGACAATACAGTCTATGCAAAGTACAGCGACAGTATCTATCCGCTACTTGATATCCAGACGCCGATGTATGTCGTTTCATCCTCTTCTGCCTCAGATGGTCTTGGTGGGTTGCTTTCCGCGAATTACCACTATGAAGGCCTGAAAGTGGATCTGTCGGGACGCGGCATGCTCGGTTTTGCAAGGACCAAGGTGACGGATAATCAGACAGGTATCGTCACAGAGATCGATTATTCACAGACATTTCCCCATGCCGGGATGGTGTTGAGTCGAGCAACGAAACTCAATAACAAGGTCTTGAACGAAACCACCAACACACTTGAAAGTTTCACCACGGCATCGGGTGCGGTGTATTTCCCGTACGTGGCAAGCAGTACCGAGAAGTCCTTTGAGCTACCTGGTGGTAATGTGAACCTGGTGAGAACGGTGATCACCTCGAATGTCTACGACGCTTCGGGTGAGGGGCTATGGGGGAATGTCAGTCGGGTAACGGTGACGACCACAGGCGGCGGTGAGACCTACACCAAGGACACGATCAATCACTACCAGCCTGCCGATACCATGAACTGGCACCTGGGTCGTCTCGACTGGGCCACCGTGGATCATGGCGTGAACGGCGGGGCACCGCAGACGCGCAAGTCGGCCTTTGAGTACGATCCTGCCACAGGTCTGCTGAGTACTGAAATCATCGAGCCGGGCAATGCGCAACTGGAACTGCGCACGGAATACGTCTATGACGCCTTCGGGCGCAAGGCCGTGACCACGGTACGTGACTCCGGTTCTGCAACGCATAGTATCGTTGCACGCAGTTCCGGCAGCCTTTATACGCCCGCAGGTCAGGCAGACCCTGCAAGGCCCTATGATGCGCGGCTTGTGAATACCAATGCGCTGGGCCACTCCGAGACCCAATGGATCGACACCCGCTTTGGCGTTGTCGTCAGCCAGACCGGCCCGAACGGCCTGTCCACATACCGGGACTACGATGACTTCGGGCGCAAGACGCATGAAGACCGCGCAGACGGCACCTATACGGACCGGCGCTTTAGCTGGTGCGGCGCGCACTGTCCCCATGGCGGCACGGCCGTGACCGTCGAGACCTCCGGGGCCAACCCGGTCAGCAGCTATGCTGATCTGCTGGGCCGGGAAGTGCGCACCGCCACCTTCGGGCTGGATGGCACACCCATCTACAAGGACACCCGGTACAACAGCCTGGGGCAGACAACCGGGATCACGCGGCCCTATTACGCAGGAAGCAGCCAGTACTGGACAAGTTACCTCTACGATGCGCTTGGCCGGACCAGGCAAGAACACAGCCCGGACGGCGGGCGCATGGAGACCACCTATAACAGCCTGTCCACCACGGTGCGCCGCTATGACCTTGCCGGCAGCTACGATCAGAGCGTGACCCGCATCAACGACGTGCAGGGCAAGCTGAAGGAAATGATCGACGAAGGCCGGGCGCATACCTTCTATGAATACGATCCCACGGGCAACCTGGTCAAGGTGACCGATTCCGCCGGCAACATCAGCACCATGGGCTATGACGATCGCGGTCGCAAGATCGCCATGAATGACCCGGATATGGGTGCCTGGTTCTACCAGTACGATGCATTGGGCCAGCTGCGCAAGCAGACAGATGCCAAACTGCAGGTTGCTAGCATGATCTACGATCCGCTTGGGCGCATGATCGGCCGCAGTGAAGTAGAGGGCGTGAGCACCTGGACCTATGACACCGCTGCCCACGGCATCGGCAAGCTGGCAAGCATCGTCAACGGCGCGAACGGCTATCAGAAGTCCTTCGCCTACGACAGCCTTGGCAGGCTTGCTTCCGATACAAGCCAAATCGATGCGCAGACCTTCACCATGGGCTACGCTTACGACAGCGAGAGTCGCCGTGAGCGGACGACCTACCCGACGGGATTCGAGGTGCGCAACGTCTATGCCGACAGCGGCCACCTGCTTGAAGTGCGCAATGCGGCCAATGACCAGGTGTACTGGACGGCGGAGACCGTCGACGCCGGGGGCAAGGTGACCGAGGCCTTTCTGGGCAACGGCCTGCAGACCTGGCATGTCTATGACGGCGCCAGCGGCCACATTCAGGAAATCAAAACCGGTAGCATCTTCGGGAGCGGTGTCCAGGATCTCGCCTACCAGTTTGACCCGCTGGGTAACCTGAAAGAGCGCCGGGACGATAACCAGGATATCCTCGGCCAGCCGCTGAAGGAGACATTTGCCTACGACGGCCGCAACCGTCTGCTGAGCGCGACGATTGCCGGCATTGGCAGCCGCAGCTATGGCTACGATGCACTTGGCAATATCAAGCTGAAATCCGATTATGGCAATGAATATAGCTACGCTGCAGGCAGTGCCGGGCCGCATGCCGTGACCAGGGTCAAACAGGGTGGTATTGAGCAGGCAACCTATGCTTACGACGCGAACGGCAACATGCTCAGCGGGGCAGGGCGCACCATTGCCTGGAACTCATTCAACAAGGCGGCGCAGATCACGAAGGGCACCACCACGCTGAGTTTTGGCTACGATGCCGATCACAACCGTATCAAGCAGGTGAACGGTGATCACGCGATCTATTATCTCAGTCCACGCATCGATGCCGGGGCGCACTATGAAAAGGAGATCGATGGGACACTGATCGAGCACAAGCACTATATCTACGCTGCCGGTCAATCCATTGCGCTCTACACAACGAAGAGCGATAGCACCGAGAGGACCCGTTACCTGCACAAGGATCACCTCGGTTCGACCAATGTGATTACCGATGAGAGCGGCACTATCGTCGAGCGTATGAGTTTCGAGGCCTTTGGCAGCCGTCGCAATGTCGACTGGAGCTCGGCCACCGGTGTGATTGAGTCGCTTGAGACTCATCACGGCTTTACCGGCCACGAGCACCTCGATGAGGTTGACATAATCCACATGAACGGCCGGCTCTATGATCCGCAGCTGGGTCGTTTTTTGAGTCCTGATGTGCAGGTGCAATACCCGGAGAACAGCCAGTCGTTTAACCGCTACAGCTATGTGCACAATAACCCGCTTTCATATACAGACCCGAGCGGATATGGATTTTTTAGCAAGCTATGGAA
>JBATIF010000068.1:0-2346 GCA_049667605.1 Gammaproteobacteria bacterium | reverse complement strand
GGGTCATCCTGTAAGTTACCGCGTCAGCACTCGATCCTGCCATGCGGAGTTTCAGGTTAGCGCAGACCGTCCTCAAATAATCCGAAGAAAAGTTCGTCGGGCGGTTCGATGGGCAGTTCACAGGTTTTCAGCCAGTGCTTGACCTTGCGAATATCCTTGAAAAGCCCGAGATCTCTCTGGATTCCAAAAATCGCAAGTTCCAGACCGCATACTGGTACAGATGGCCGTGCTGCACCGGATGTTATCGGGTTCGTAGTATGAGTGAGCGTAACGGCACGGCCCCTGGCAGGGTTATTCTGGTGCGTGCCCGGTTCTGGCTGGCGAATGGCTTATATTGAAAAGTCGACACCGATCCCCCCATTTTTTCAAACTTGGCCTGACCGGTCTTACTGGACGATCTTGGAGACCTCCCCGGAATAACTGCTTTCCCGACCGTCAACGTCATAGGTCGTCATGACGATATAGGCTGTGCCGACTGGAATATCCGCCACCGTCGCGGAGGTGGCCGTCCCGTTACTCACCTCGACGGTGTCTGTATAGTCTCTCGGTGACGTGCCATAGTGGATCCGATAACCATTGATATCGGCAAGTGACAGCGGGGTACCATCACTGCGCGTGGTGGGTGCCGTCCAACTCAGGCTGAAACTACCCAGTTGGACACCTTCACTCACCTGGATGCTGAATGCGCCCAGGCTGATCGTGTCGACGCCGTCAGTTACCAAGATCACGATGTTGCTGTAGGTGCCGGCATCACTGAAGGCCGGCGTGCCACTGAGACGCCCCGTTGTTGTGTCAAAGGTTGCCCACGCGGGCTTGCCAGTGATACTGAATGCAAGTGCGTCACCGTCCGCATCGGATGCAACGGGTTGGAAATCATAACTCTCGTCGGAAAGTACCGATCCCGCCGGGGTTCCCGATATCAGCGGCACAGAGTTGGCACCCTCTACACCCCCGGCATCACCGGTAGCGGCCGGCCCGGACGCAAAGTTCTGCTGTATCTCTGCCGTGTCGAGGGGACGATCATAGACGGCCACCAGGCGAATGATGCCGTTGTAGGGCTGGTTCGAAGTCGCCTCGTTGCCGATGCTGAACAGTTGCGACATGTCCCAGTTGCCGTAGCCGCCTGCTGCGGCGATAGTCTGACTCTGCTGGACACCGTTGATATAGAGGCGCTCTTCGCTACCGTCATAGGTGTGGACCAGGTGTACCAGCGATGCATCGAGTACCCCGTTATTCGTGGCCAGCCCGGGATCGTTTTGTGACTGCTTGCCGGTATGCAACAGCCTGGCCTCGAGGTCATCCCCGATCTGTCCGAGCATGAAGTTCTGGTTGCTTGTATCACCGCCCACCGAGATCATGCGTGCCGGTCCGGCCTGGGTGATATTCGCCGGCTCTACCCAGATCTCGAAGGTGCTGGTGTTGCTTGCACGCAGTGCATTGATCAGGTCGGTCGCGGGACCATCGGTACCGACGCGGCCACCGTTCATGACCATGCCATTGCCGGCACCATACCAGTTCACGCTGCCGCTGATGGTCAAATCCATCGGGCTGGCACTGCCCGATCGGTCATGCACCACGTTGCCGGTGCGTTCGGCAAACGGATAAAACGACACCAGGTTGGCCGTCACGCGGGTGGCTGCCCCGGGAGTTGCTGAAACCTGGTTGGAGACTGGGAACGGTGAGAAATTCGCGTCATACGCAACCATGGTGATGGTGTATGCGACGCCATTTATAAGACCGGGTATTAACTTTTTATCATCGCTATCAGTGTCGAAATCCCCCCTTGCTGTACCGTTGATGAAAAACTCGGCGTAAGAAAACGCTTCATCCACGGAATAGCTAACTAACAATGCCCCGTCTTGTGGAGCTATAGAGTTAATAACAGGCCCGCTATTTGGTAGTGCCGTGACCGCGAGGCTGAAAGCCGGCAGGCTGGCGCTGTCGGTGCCGTCGCTGACGGAAATCACGATGTTGCTGGTGGTGCCGACGTGGTTGTCGGCAGGCGTGCCGCTCAGGCGGCCGTTGCCCGTATTGAAGCTCGCCCAGGCCGGCTTCTTGCTGATGCTGAAGGTCAACTGGTCGCCGTCGGCATCCGAGGCACCTGGCTGGAAGGAGTACGCCGTGGTCGCCATCACCGTGCCCGCCGGTGTCCCGCTGATGAGCGGTGCGGTATTCGGGACGGCTGTGACCTCGAGACTGAAGGCCGGCAGGCTGACGCTATCGGTGCCGTCGCTGACGGAAATCACGATGTTGCTGGTGGTGCCGACGTGACTATCGGTTGGCGTACCGCTGAGCAGGCCGCTGCCCGTATTGAAACTCGCCCAGGCCGGTTGGTTACTGATACTG
>JBATIF010000067.1:0-10080 GCA_049667605.1 Gammaproteobacteria bacterium | reverse complement strand
TCGTGGTGCGCGGCAACGAATCCCTTCAGGATGGCCAGCAGGTGCTTATCCAGCGCATGGAATAATGGATTCCTTCATCTATGTTTGAAGCCATTGTAAAACGCGGCACCCTGATGACGGTTATCATCCTGATCGTGAGCGTGCTCGGCGTGATGGCCGCACTGCGCATCCCGGTGCAGATGATTCCCGACCTGGAAGTGCGAACCGTCACCGTGCGCACCTCCTGGTCCGGTGCAACCCCGCAGGACATCGAAAAGGAAATCGTGATCGAGCAGGAAGAATACCTGCGCAGCATCCCCGGCCTGCAGCGCATTATCTCTTCCTCCTCCTTCGGCCGGGCATCGATCGAACTCGAGTTCCCGTTCGGCATCGACCTCAACGAGACCCTGATCAACATCAACAATGCGCTGTCGCAGGTGTCGTCCTATCCCATCAACGTGGATGAGCCTCGCATCTACGCTACCTCCTTCTCGAGCAATTCGTTTATGTACTTCCGCGTCACACCGCTGGCGGGTAATCCGCGCAATCTCAACATGGTATTGATGCAGGACTTCATCGATGACAACGTACGTTCCCGCATGGAAACCGTACCAGGCGTGTCGCTTGTGAATGTCTATGGTGGAGCCGAGCGCCAGGTCCAGGTGCTCCTCGACCCGGAGCGCCTGTCTGAGCGCGATATCAGTATCGAGGACGTACGCCGCGCAATTACCGAGCGCAATCGCGACATCTCCGGCGGTGAAATCGAATCCGGCAAGCGTCGCTACCTGCTGCGCACCGTGGGCCGCTTCAGGGATCTGCAGGAACTGCGTGACCTGATTCTTGTTCGGCGCGGGGATTCGCTGATCCGCCTCGGCGATGTTGCCGAGGTCAAGCTCGACCACTACGAACTGAGTCGCTATTCCTACACCGATGGCGACCCCGTAATCGGACTTTCGGTGCGGCGCCAGGCAGGCTCCAACGTGATCGACATCAAGGAGCAACTGCTGCTCGAGATGGAGCAGATCAACCGGGACATCCTCAACCCGGCCGGTATGTTCATGCGCCTGATCGCCGATGATGTCGGCTACGTTCAGGCTTCCGTACGAAACGTCTGGATCAACCTGAGTATCGGCGCGGTTCTCGCCAGCCTGGTGATGTTCCTGTTCCTGCGCTCCGGCAGAGCCACCCTGGTCGGTGTGATCGGCATCCCCATCTGCACCATCGCCGGTTTCATCGGCCTGCTGATCGCCGGCCGCACCATCAATGTGATCTCGCTCGCCGGCATCGCGTTCGCGATCGGAATGACACTGGATAACAGCATCGTGGTGTTGGAGAGCATCGAACACCAGCGCCGCAAGGGCCTTGACAGACTGCGCGCGGCCGTTATTGGCGTGCAACACGTCTGGCCCGCGGTGCTCGCCTCCACGCTGACCACCGTGCTGGTATTCGTACCCATCCTGTTCATCCAGGAAGAAGCCGGCCAGCTCTATTCGGACATCGCGATCGCGATCTCGGCCTCGATACTGACTTCGATGCTGGTCGCCATCACCGTGATCCCCACCGCCACCGCACGCCTGGAATTCTCAACCGACAACCTCCACAGTGAAGGACAGAGGCGTGACCTGCACCAGCGCGTGATCGACCGCATCCTGTGGCTGCTCGCCAGCCCCGGCAGGCGCGGCACCATCATTGCCGGCGTCGCTCTGCTCGGCATCGGGATTTTCGTCTTTCTCACACCGCCGGCGGAGTACCTGCCCGAGGGCGAGGAACCCAAGGCCTTCGCCTCGATGACCTCGCCGCCCGGCTACAATATCGACACCATGGCCCTGATCGGCAATGAGTTGCAGGCCTACTTCCTGCCGTTCACGCAGCACGAACCGGAGCAGTTCAGCAATGGCGAGACCGAAGTACCGGCGCTGAAATACATCAACATGAGCATCGAGGCGCAGCGTATCCGCATCATCACGCAACCGAAAGACCCGGCGCATATCAAGCCGCTTATGGAAGCGCTGCAGAAGAAATACCGCGAGTATCCGGCCATGCGCGGCTTCGTCACGCGCGGCTCCATTATCACCAGTAATTCCGGCGGCACGCGCAGCGTCAACCTCGATATTTCAGGGCCCAACCTGTCGGACATCTACGACGCCGCGCTCGCCGCCTACCGACGCGCCGAGGAAGTGTTCGATTCGCCGCGCCTGCGCGCCGACCCGTCCACATTGTCGCTGTCGCAACCGCTGATCGAGGTCAGGCCGAAATGGGCACGCGCCAGCGAAGTCGGCATGACCACGCAGGACTTCGGTTACACCATCGCCGCGCTCACCGATGGCGCCTTCGTCGACGAGTTCTACCTCGAAGACGACAAGATTGACATCTACCTGTACAGCAAGGCCGGCCGCAACGCATCGCTTGACAGCCTCAACCAGATTGCTGTCTATACCCCGATCGGTGCCGTGGTGCCACTGTCCTCCATCGCGCGCATCGATGAAACCGTGGACACCAACATCATCCGCCGCCTTAACAGCCAGCGTACGGTCTCGCTCAACATCATCCCGCCGGACAGGGTTGCACTCGAAACCGGCGTCGAGATCGTCAAGCGCGACGTGGTGGAATACCTGCGCGGGACTGGTGCCATACCCGGCAGCATCAGCATGACTATCTCCGGCGCCAGTGACCAGCTGCAGGCCACGCGCGAAGCCCTGGCCGCAAACTATGTCGTCGCCATCATTATCATCTACCTGCTGCTGGTTGCCATATTTAATCACTGGGGCTACCCGTTACTGATCATGACCACGATACCGCTCGGCGTCGCCGGCGGCATCCTCGGCCTGTGGCTGTTCAATCTCGGTGGCGCATGGCTGCCGTTAATCGGCATGAGCGAACTGCATCTGGGCTTCGACATGATCGCAATGCTTGGATTCCTGATCCTGATGGGTACCGTGGTAAACAATCCAATCCTGATTGTCCATCAGGCCATGACCAATATGCGCGACAGAAGTATGAGCGCAATCGACGCCGTGCGTCATGCGGTTGATGCACGACTGCGGCCGATCGCCATGTCAACGCTCACAACGGTGTTCGGTCTTGCACCGCTGGTTTTCCTGGCGGGTGAGGGCACCGAACTTTACCGTGGCGTAGGAGTGATCGTGATGTTTGGCCTGCTCGGAACGGCCGTGGTCAGCCTGACGTTCTTACCGGCATTGACAGTGATGATATTAAGGATTTCAAGACCCGTTAAATAACGGGATAATGGCTGTGGTATAGATTTTATGGTTCCCGGCCACCTTTCATACTGGATAGAGGCCGGAAATTGGACAACCCTTTCGGGCTCTTCGGCTGCGGCCTGTTGGGGTTGACAGGGATGATCAGGAAGAGAGCGGCTTAATTTCAGTAAACGCTTAAAGACCGGAACTGGCCGAACTGAGACCTTTAACCTACAGCCTGCTGTAATTTTTAACGAAAGTCTCGAACCGACCCAAGCCGGACCTTTGGTCTCTGCTTATATAATCAGCGGCTTAAAGGCAGATATTGACACGGATCCCGGTCATACAGTTTTTACTCAATTTTCAATAATCACATAATCGTCAACAAACTGCACAGAGCAGGTGATTTACTGCTGAGTTTTATTACGGATTGGTTAGCGTTCAGTGTCGATTTGTATTGAAAGCGTGTGACTTATGTTTAACATAAATAGCCTGATATTAGAGACAGAGAATTTACATACACATTTAAATCGGCATCTATCCACAGTGATGCCGGGCAGAATCGTGATGAAGCCAGTAAACGGTTCAGTTCTTATCACCTAACTGCAAGAGGAAATCAGGATTATTTTACGGCATATAATCAGCTACACCTGCGTTCTGTTGCTTACCAGAATGCTGTTTGGTAGCAACCTGGCAGCCAAGCAGGTTGCGGCTGAACACCAGGGCATGACGGGCGAGGACGAGCATGGTCACGGTGGCGGCTATCAAGGCAAGATCAGCACATCGCTGATAAAGGAAGAACGACTGGCGCCGCCAAACGACATCTGCAAAGGTCTCAAGCCGGTTTCATTGATGATGTATGTCCGAGTTTGGCTGCTGGCTCAACCGATCGAGGCATGTCATAGACTGAGTGACCTCGTGCTGTACACAGAGCTGGCAGCCCAGGCACAAAACAGACAAATCATCTGCCCATGACACCCTTGTCCCTGGTCAAATCAGGCTGGTTCAGAATCACCTCTGTCATCGTTATTCTGTGCCTTGTCGTGCTGCTCGGTACGCCGCTTCTTGCCAGGTACCTGGCGCAACAATGGCTGCTGGAGAATGGCGGCGAGCAGGTCCGCTTTGAAGACGTCGATTTAAATCTCTTCAGCGGTAATTTGGTTCTGGAAGGCCTAGAGGTCAAGGTCGATACCGAAACCACGCTGTCTTTTGATTATGTGGGTTTGGATCTGGCGTGGTGGCCACTGCTGCGCCGGCAAATCGACGTGCAATCTGTGCAGTTGACCGGCTTCTATCTGGTTGTCGACAACCAGGAGCCGGAGGCGCGGCGGATTGGCGGCATTCGATTGCCCAGTGCCTCTCCTGACGGTGAACCCCCGACAGAAGCGCCGAGCGCCTGGCTGTCGGGTATCAAGACGTTGACCCTGCAGGACTTCCATCTCCTGATCCGGGACCGTAAGCTCGAACTGGATGTCGTCATGGACAGCCTGCGCCTCACCAGGATGGCGCAATGGACACCGGAACAAGCGGCCATGCTCGAACTCGAGGGCAGCATCAATGATGCACCGGTTCGTGTGAATGGCCACCTGGCACCGTTTGCAAGCCAGCCCCGCTACGATCTGGAATTGTCGCTTAACAAGTTGCAGCTGGGCGCATTCGAGAAACTTGCTGCACCCATGATCGATCAGCTGTCCGGCCTGCTGTCCTATGCCGGCGAGCTGGTTCTCGAACAATCGGATGCCACGCTCACATTAAGCCACGCCGGCAAGACCGTGGTCGAGTCATTGCGCCTGGCCATGAGCGAAACGGGGCTCGACACATCCATCGGCCAGTTTTCTCATAACGGTAAGCTGGCGTTCGAACAGTCCGGCGAGAACGTTTCGCTTGAGCAGGACGGAGTCTTCAGCCTTGGTACCCTGGACCTCAGCGTCCGGCAGCCGGCCCTTGATGTTCAGAACGGCAAACTGGAGTTGACGTCGCGTCTCAAGTACTACGATTCCCCTTCCGGCGCCGAAATGCGCCTCGCTGCTGACCTTACCCTGGAAAACCTCGATGTCAGAGCACGTGAGCGCAAAGTCAGCCTGGTCAGCGCCGAGGCATTGAGGATAAAGGAGCTCCTGTTCCAGGCCGTTGACCAGCTTTCGATCAAGACGATCAGCTCAGAGCAGATCCGTGTAGGCAAAGTGTCGGACGAGGATGTAGAAAAACTGCAACCGCTTGCGCGCAGCGACAAGCTGCAGATTGAGGGGTTGTCGCGGGCCGGGAACCTGGTCGCTATCGACAGCGTAGCGTATGAGGGTTTCCATAACCGTATCTTTCGAGACAAAGATGGCAATTTGGATGTCGTGCTCTTTATCGACATGATCGAGAACATCAATGCCCCGCCTGCAACCACCAAACAAACCGATCAGGATGCGCTGAAAAAGGTGAGTGAGGAAGAGCAGGCGGAACCCGTCGACCTGGTGATCGGCAGCATCCGGGCTTCGGAGGGGAGCAGCATCACCTTCGTCGACAACAGCGTAAAGCCGCCCTTTGCCACGACCGTGACATTCAAGGAAATCTCGCTCGAGCAACTCGATACCCGCAAACCTGAGCAGGATAGCCCGTTGCAGCTGGAAGGAGCGATCGGCAAGCACACCAGGCTTTCGCTAAGTGGCGATGTGAAACCTTTCCTCAAGCCAGTGAGCATGGACCTGTCCGGACAAATACAGGCCATGGATCTGCCCGCGCTCTCCTCCTATACCTGGGAAAGCCTGGGCCTGATGTTGGACAGTGGCACGCTGGATGCCGATCTGAAGCTTGCCAGCAAGGACGAGGTCCTGGACGGTAAGGTAGATGTGCTATTGCACCAGCTCAAGCTGGGTAAGGTCGAAAGCCAGTCCGGTCTGCAAAGCAAGATACCAGTGCCGATGGATACCGCTCTGAATACACTGCGTGACAAGAACAACACTATCAAGCTGACTATTCCCGTCGAGGGAAATATGGCGGATCCGAAGTTCGATGTCAGCGATGCCATCAACCAGGTTCTGGCGAAAGCCCTCAAGGCAGGAGCACTGAGTTATCTTAAGCATGCCCTGCAGCCCTATGGTGCGATAATAACCGTAGCCCAGTATGCCGGCGAAGCCGCCACCAAGGTGCGGCTGAATCCCCTCGAATTCGAGGCAGGTCAGGCGACGTTGACCGCGACTGGCGAGGAGTACCTGGCGAAAGTCGCGAAAGTTATGCAGGAACGTCCTAAAATTGCTATCAAACTCTGTGGCATTAGCGTGCAGCAGGATCAGTTGTTTTTTCAGCGGCAACAGCAGCAGGCTGCGGTTGCCGATAAATCCACCGGACAGTCACCTGCCCAACCTCCGGCGATGGACGAGCAGAAACTCATCGATGTGGCCGTGGAGCGCGCGACTGTAGTCAAGGACCACCTGGTCGAGCGGCACCAGATATCGGCCAGCCGTTTGGTTGGCTGTCGGCCAAGGACCGAAACCGACAAGCCAGACTCGAGACCACGCACTGACCTGCTCATCTGATGCCCTGTGTGTAAGCAGATATGATTCTATGAAGGTGTTGCTGGTGTAAAGTGCGAAGGAGGAAAGTAATTCGATCGTTCGTTTCTGATTCGCGAGTGGCAGGAGCTTGCCCGGTAAACGAAGCTCCAGCTGCAATGCATAAAGCCGGAAATTGTGCGCTCCGGTCCTTCACAAGAAGAAGGGAAATCTCACTTTCTGGCCGAACCCGGTCATTGCTGGCGTAAGCGGCTGAATTTTTTGCTGAACGCGTACTATCGACCGACACCAGACGTTCCACATTCCAGCCTTCATGTCGTGCTTGCAACAGAAACCTGCCCTTTATACTGTTCATACAGTAGGTCGCCTCGGCACCATTATCAATAGTGCGGATTGCGTTTATTACACTGTTAACTTTCATCGAGGAAATTACCATGAGTACATATCCCAGGACATTCTCACATATTGGAATCTCCGTTCCAGATGTAGAAAAAGCGGCAAAATTTTACAGTGACGTTATGGGTTGGTATCACATCATGGAGCCAACAATTATTAGCGAAGAGTCGGATACACCGATCGGACAAATGTGCATTGATGTGTTTGGACGTGGTTGGGGATCCTTCAAAATTGCTCACATGTCCACTGGAGACAAAATCGGCGTAGAAATGTTTGAGTTTAAGAACAATGAAGCTCCTAAGGACTTTGAATACTGGAAAACAAGTACATTTCATTTTTGCGTGCAGGACCCGGATATCGAAGGACTTGTAGAAAAAATTGTAGCTCACGGTGGCAAACAAAGAATGCCAGTCCGAGAATACTATCCAGGTGAGAAGCCCTACAGAATGTGTTATGTAGAAGACCCATTTGGTCTGATCTTTGAGGTTTATTCACATAGCTATGAATTAACTTATTCGCAGGGTGCCTATTGAAAGTCAACAAGCCCTTCAATGCGACCGCTTTAAGCGGCACATTAACTCGGCGTTACGAATGTCCGGAGTTGCGGAGTTCTTGCCGTTCGTATGTCGCCCGTGAAGGGCAAGTTGTGGCCGATAATTGCCTTACAGGAAGCCTGCGCAAGCGGGGTTTTCTGTGACCGGGCAACGGCAACTCTTGCAGAAGTAGGAAGTTTAATGTTTTTAACATTCCAACAAATTGCCAGCCTGGTGGATTTCTGATTGCCCTAAACTCGGACGTTTAGAAAACTAATTCCAGCGTTTCCTCCTGCCTTTTGGTAATACTGAATGCCATCAGCATGCTGACATGGTCTGCTGCCTGATTTTGTACTACAGTAGCAACTGATTTTCTGACTTCCACTATATCCATCTATTGACGTTCGCTCAGGCCATGCTCAGGCAAACCTATCTTCTTATTGCTTTTCTATGTCTCGGCATTTTCGCCGGATACTATCTGTTGGGCATTGTTTCATCGAAACCGGATATTCCATTTGCCGATGCACCAACGGGTATGCAGGAGTTCGCCCGCGAGTATAAAGAAAATACGGATGACACGCTTACCCGATTGAAGCAGCGACTCGAGCAAGCAGAACAGGAGCGAGTATGGCTAGCCGAACGAATCGCCGCACTGGAGGCGATAACAGGGGAATCTGAGACGTATCCGGACACCGAAGCCGGGATACCGTCAACTGTGGCAAACGAGGTAACGGAATCCACTGCATCGCCACAGAGCTTCCGCACCAGCGTCGAAGCCCTGATCGAGACTGGTATCCCGGCTGAACAGGCAGCCCTGATTCAGGCGCGTCTCGATGAGTATGACCTGAAGCAGTTATATCTGCAGGACCTCGCAAGCCGCGAGGGCTGGCTCAATACCGCCCGCTACGGCAAGGAACAGCGCGAGGCCCGGAATGCCTACCAGGAGTTACGCCTGGAGATCGGGGATGATGCCTACGATCGCATGCTCTACGCCCTTGGACGGACCAACCGGGTCGTGGTGCGCGACATCATGCAGAACTCGACCGCCGAGCAATACGACCTGCGGGCAAACGACCGGATCATCGAGTATGACGGCCGGCGTGTGTTCACTGGCTATGAACTGAACATGTTGGTCACCAAAGGGACTACTGGGGCGCCAGTGCTGTTGCGGGTGCAGCGGGATGAACAGCAACTCGAGTTCTACCTACCACAGGGGCCGATTGGCATCAGGCTGGCCGCCAGCCGGGAACAACCTTAGATAGTGTTGGAGGAGGTTTAAACAGGGTGCCGGAGCACATTTTCTGAACATATTAGCGCGAAATCTGGGTTGGATGGCGAACCCTTCATCCTTTATAAACATATCCGCTGTGTTGACGACCCCATGTCTCGATAGTCATTCCGGAAAAACGGGACCCGCGATGTATCGGCAATAAGACGCGTTTCCAGCGATCGAAGCCGGTCATGTAATTCATGATCAATTTTTTTAGTTAGTCAATTCCTTCTGTTTTCTCAATATTGCTGAACTGGCAGTTCAAGTGAGACGCCAGCGCCAGAACCGCAATTATCCCGATCAAAGCCACCAGCAATATGAATGGATAGGGTGACACATCGGCCTGGTGATAGATGGCCAAATGTATCGCATAATAAAAACCGACAGCTAACATTAGCTTTAAAAAACACGCGAAACGGCATTTATTGGCGCGGTGAAATAAGTTCGCAAGCATAACTGACATTGGTCTTCCTCCCTGATTGATTGCTTGAGGTGGCCTGTTAGCCAGATTCTGCTATATAGCAGACGGGAGGGAGTTGATTTACATCAAGTAATGACCCTAAATATATGAAATGTTCTTGATAAAAACGCACTCTATCAGTGCATCATAACCATGCACCCGAGACGACCGAGGTGAAAGCTGGGGACTGTCTGCGATAGGTTAAAACGGGATAGGGTGCTATCTAAAATTTCGCCATTTTAAATGGACATTCACTGATTCTCTCTTCATGAATCCTTATATAAAAGACAGGAGTCAACCCTGGTCGGACATGCAGAAGGTTCGCTTAAACTTCCGGAACGTACTGGAAGCAGTCATCCGGCAACATAAGAATCATCCATGTGTGTCATCATCGCTCTGTCAGCTATGATCCGCATACTATACAGTTTGGAATTTAGTAACAGGCTTAATAAGAAGACAAATTTTATGAGTATTAGAAATTTCTTATGTCTACTTAGACTGACCGACAGGTCAGTTTAATACCTGTTGATTTATCAGGCACAATTAAGTCATTAAAAACTAATTATTCACTTAAGGAGCAATATGAATGAGAGCAAGAGCTGCTGTTGCATGGGAGGCTAAAAAACCTCTATCTATTGAAGAGATTGAAGTAATGGCTCCTAGAGAAGGAGAGGTGCTATTACGCACTGTTGCATCCGGGGTTTGTCACACCGATGCATTTACCCTTTCGGGTGATGATCCT
>JBATIF010000066.1:0-13109 GCA_049667605.1 Gammaproteobacteria bacterium | reverse complement strand
GTCGCCATCCAGGGCCTCGGCCTGCGTAACAATGACACCGCTGCCGTCCGGGCTATTCGCACCCTGCTCCTGGAGCAGCTGTGTATAGCCAATATCATCCTTGTAATCGGCAACTGCCGACCCGTGGAGGGCAAGCAAAAACAAAACCGGGAGATAGTGAATTCTGGTAAGCATTGGCAAGACGTATTCAGATGAAGCAGGGGACCTGCCGCATGCCTGAGCTTGAGGGCGGCAGTAATCCGTAACAAATTTAACTATAGCTATTCACGAAGCATTCGCAAGGCAAGCTCACCATCGCTTGCTTGCTCCCTGACTGTATTGACCATGACGCTGCAAAGGCGTCGCTTTCTCCCGTTGCATCAGGTATAGTCTCGCGCTTGCGGTGCACTTCGGTCTGCACACGAGCCCTCGCGGTAACCACTTTCGGCAAACCTCGAACACCTTCAATCATTTCCGCCTAGACCGTCCCGGGGCATATGTCACCGGTAGGCCGATCCAGGAGCAATTCATCCATGTCATTTGATTCCCTCGGCCTGTCGGCCGAACTACTTCGTGCTGTCGCCGAGCAGGGCTATAGCGAGCCCACGCCGGTGCAGAGCCAGGCGATTCCCCTTATTTTACAAGGACGGGACCTGCTCGCCGGTGCACAAACCGGTACCGGCAAGACCGCGGGCTTTACCCTGCCACTGCTGCAACGCCTCGCTGCACAACCCTGGCAGGGTGGGGGACAGCGCCCGGTGCGCGCCCTTATCCTCACGCCGACCCGCGAGCTGGCGGCCCAGGTGGCGGAGAGTGTCGATACCTATGGCCGGTATCTGCCGCTGACCTCGGCGGTGATCTTCGGCGGCGTCAAGATCAACCCGCAGATCCAGAAGTTGCGCCGTGGCGTGGATATCCTGGTGGCGACGCCGGGACGGCTGCTTGATCACGTCTCGCAGAAAACGCTGGACCTTTCCAGTGTCGAGATCCTGGTTCTGGATGAAGCCGACCGCATGCTGGACATGGGTTTCATCCGCGATATTCGCCGCATCCTCGCCCTGTTGCCGGGCGCCCGGCAGAACCTGTTGTTCTCCGCCACCTATTCAAGTGACATCCGGCAACTTGCCGACAAGTTGCTGGATAACCCGGCACAGGTAGAGGTGGCGCGCCGCAACACACCTGCCGAAGGTGTCTCGCAGGTGATTCACCCGGTGGACCGGGAGCGCAAGCGCGAGTTACTGTCGTTCATGGTCGGCTCGCAGGACTGGCGCCAGGTGCTGGTGTTTACCCGCACCAAGCACGGTGCCAACCGGCTTGCGCAACAGCTGGAAAAGGACGGCATCAGCAGTGCTGCGATTCACGGCAACAAGAGCCAGGGCGCACGTACCCGCGCATTGGCCGATTTCAAGGCGGGTGCAGTGCGGGTGCTGGTCGCCACCGACATTGCAGCGCGCGGTCTGGACATTAACCAGTTGCCGCATGTGGTGAACTTTGAGCTGCCCAATGTCGCTGAAGACTATGTGCATCGCATCGGCCGTACCGGCCGTGCCGGTAACGCGGGGCAGGCGATTTCACTGGTGTGTGTTGATGAAAACAAGCTGCTCGGTGATATCGAGCGCCTGCTGAAACGCGACCTTCCCCGGGTTGTTATCGAGGGTTATCAGCCTGATCCTGCCATCCGTGCCGTGCCGATTCAAAACGGACGGAGTGCGCGTGCAGGCTCAATAGCAGGGCCCCGTAATGGCGGCGGTCAACAACGTGGCAGGAAACCGGGTGCCGGCAGTGGTGCACCGGCCAGGTCGCGTTCGGGTGGGTCGGCCGGCCAGCCGAAGCGTTCTGCCGCCGGTAATCGTGCTCGCAAACCTTCCGGAAATTCACGCCGGGGTCCGGCGCCATCGCGACCGGCGTAGCGACTGTTGTCGCCGTGTGACCCTTGCTGCAGCAGCGCTAGCCGGTTGCGCATGCAGAATGCGCAACCCGGGCGTGCTAGCGACGCTTGCGGCCGCGCGCGGCTTTCGGATCATCGAAACGTACGCGCAGGGACTTGTCGCCCTCAACCATGTTGCCGTCCAGCGCTGCTTGCGCGGCACGGGCCTCGTGGCCTTCCATCTCGATGAAACCAAAGCCCTTGCAGCGGCCGGTGAAGATATCCGAGGCAACGTTGATGGAACGCACGGTGCCAAAGGCGGAAAACATCTCGCGCACTGAATCCTCAGTGGCGTCCTGCGGCAGGTTGCCGATAAACAGCTTTTTCATTATGTATGCCCTCGTAATGGCCGTGTGCTTGTCGCCGGCCGCGAAGAAAAAGTACCCCGCGAACGGGATGCCTTGTTCTGATGCTGGCCGCGGGATGTATCAGCGCGCCAGTATGATCCTGGTGGCCTGCAGACCCCGGAGCCATGCTGCCAAATAATTACCGTCAGAATTTAAAAAACACCTGACCAACTGCAGATATCAAATAGAGGCAAGGTGCAATAGATGCCTGAACGGGGCTTCAGGGCGGACATGCAGGACGTACGACCTGTTTCGATTACAGACGACGTATCTGGCAGTACGTGTTGACTTGCGGGTGTCTGATGAGGGCAAGAGTATCGACCGGGGCCATGAATGACAAGCAGTTTCTCATCCCCGCATGCCTGACCCTGTGCGCTTGATAAGGCCTGCGGGGTATCGTGGTCTGTAATGCCGGATCCGCTGCGCTTGATCCGGCCGACGGGTGTTGTGGCTTTTAATTCGCCAGGGCGGGACTAAAAGCGCAGCGACGGTCCCGGCAAATCAGCATCCGGGCAGGTGCTCACCCCGGTGCTCAGTGAGACACGCGGGCGGTTCGACCGCTGGAGATTACGCGCACCCGATCACCGACATTGAAGCGTTGATTGGGTGCCAGCTGTTGAACGATGGCGATACTATTTCCGGCGTTCATGTTAACGGTGATTTCCACACCCTGGGTACGTGTTACCCCTTCCTCGATTGCTGCACCGGCCAGTCCGCCTGCAAGCGCACCAATCACGGCCATGACACTACTGCCTTTACCGCTGCCGACACTGCTGCCTGCAATGCCGCCTGCGATTGCGCCCGCACCGGCTCCGACCGGTGTTTTGGTGCCTTCGATTTGAACAGGGCGCAGTTGCTCGATGGTGCCGTATTCAACCTGTTGAGCGGTGCGCGCCTCGGACCGGCTATAACTGTCACCGGACAGGTTTGATGCACACCCTGTGAGGCTGGTTGCAAAAACCAGCAGCAGGGAAACAAGTATGTTTTTCATAGGGACCTCTTGTTGCACGTGTAAGTAAGGTTATTAATATTTTGCACTTCCTGCAGGTCACTTCATGGAAGCCATGCCTTTAGCAGGGCGCCATGAGATGTTGCGTATATTCACATTCTTCAACCCCGGCATGAACCAAAAGTTCTTTCAGTAGCAGTTGTCCATGTTAGCCTGCAGCACCAGTCCCGGGCTTGTTGCCGGCAGGTTTCGGGGCCAGCTTGCGGCGCATTTCCTCGAGGCCCGTCTGGTAGGCCTGTGCATCACCATAGTCGAAAAAATGCGGGTAGCGCGCATGCATGCCATGCAGCCTGTGGGCATGGCGTATCGGACACCAGTACTGCTCGGTACGGGAAAATATTTCACGTGCATAGGCAATAACCCCGTTGGCATAACCGCAGTAGCTACAGTTAATTTTCTCGATGGAATTCAGGTAGGCCAGTTTATGCCGGTCATTGACGAGGTAATTGCGCCGCCGCACGCGTGCTATACCGTAGGCGCGAAAACAGATGTGCTGATACAGCGTAAATGTGAGATCGGTCAGGAGCAGTGGTACCACCATGCTGTAGATTAACGGCGCGGTCAACAACGAGGTAAGCCGGGCAGCGAGAATATAGCGCAGCGAACTGACGCGGAAGCGGCGCTGAATTTCCTGCACCTCCCGGGAGAAGTGCACCTGCTTGCCATCAAGCGTGTAGCGAAAGCGCCGGTGCGCATCCTCGAAAATCGCCTCCATCTGTTCCTGGAGATCATGTATCCCGGCCAGAAGTGCATCGATATCTTTATACATAAACCTTCATCCCGCCGCCTGTCTCCTCTGTTGATCACTATAACGCAGTCGGTGACTGCCACGACAGCGGTTACCGTCATTGGCAAGAGCCTGCGGGTTGATGGGGGGTATATTTCCCGGCAAGTGCGGGAAACATGATCCTGGTCAAACAGATGACCATTGACTATGTTTAAAATTAACCGGGTAAACAGTTTTTTTATGCCATATAGCTTCATCAGGAGGCCTCATGTCAACACACTGGGTAGTCGTAGCAGACCAAAGCAAGGCACGTATTTTTACCGTCGCTGATCCGCATGGGGAATTGCTGCATGTAGGTGAGCTGGAACATCCGGGGGGGCGTGATCGTGAACAGGACCTGACCACTGACCGGCCGGGGCGCAGTTTTGACAGCAGCGGCCAGGGGAGCCATGCCATGGGTACAAAAGTCGAGCCCGGCAAGCAGGAGAACATCCGCTTTGCCAGGCAGGTCGCCGAACATTTGCAGGCTGCACATAATGACGGACGCTGTGACCGCTTGCTGCTGGTAGCCGGGCCGCCACTGCTGGGTTTGCTGAGAGAGAACCTGGCGACATCACCCGGCATGAAAATTACCGAGATTGAAAAAAATCTCGGGCAGTATGACGCGCTCGAGATTCGCAGGCATTTGCCAAAACGCATTTAAGCGGGGTGCGGGCCGGGTGCCTGCCCCCGGCCGTTACCAAAGGCCTAGTTTTCCATTGCGGGCGTGTATCGACCGTTGCGGGCGGCGCCGTTGAGGCGTGCACGCTGCAACAGGGCCTGTTGTGTTGCAGCAGCATTTTCGGTTTTCCCCTGCCAGGCCTTCAGCGCAGGTTCCTGCAGTGCGCGTCCATAGGAGAATGACAGCTCCCAGGGAGCGTCCGGAAACATTGCATTCATGGCATTGAGGTTGGCGGTTGCCTGCTCCGGGGTCTGACCGCCGGAGAGGAAGTTGATACCCGGTACGGCTGCCGGGACCGTGCGCCTGAAGACCCTTACTGTTGCCTCCGCTACCTGTTCAGGAGCGGCACTGACGGGATGCTCCTTGCCCGGGGTCACCATGCTGGGTTTGAGCACAATGCATTCGAGAATCACCTTGTGGCGGTGCAGGGCATGGAACACGGCATGCAACACTGCCTCGATGACTTCCGCGCTGCGCTCGATGGAGTGGCCGCCGTCGATCAGCACCTCGGGTTCCACGATGGGTACAAAGCCTTCAGCCTGGCAGATGGCGGCATAGCGTGCCAGCATCTCGGCATTCGCCTCGAGACCAAGCTTGGTCGGGTTGTTCTCGCTGATCGGGTATACCTCGCGCCACTTGGCAAAGCGCGCGCCCTGTGTCTTGTAGAGCTGCAGGCGTTCCCCAAGGCCATCCAGCCCCTGCGTAATGTTATCACCCGCAGCGTTGACGAGTGGTTTGAAACCCTTGTCCACCTTGATGCCCGGAACGATACCCTGTTTAGCGAGCACCTCCGGCAGCGCCGTGCCGTCATCTGACTGTTGTGTCAGCGTTTCCTCAAACAGGATAACGGCACTGACGAATTCATTCAGTCCCGGCGTGGTGAACAACAGGCTGCGGTAGCTGCGCCGCAACTCTTCGGTTGACTCGACCTTGATGGCGGCAAAGCGCTTGGCAATCGTCGGTGCACTTTCATCCGCTGCCAGAATGCCCTTGCCGGCCTGCACCATGTCGTGGATGGTTGTCTCAAGTTCAGTCACTGTATCCATGCCTGTCACCTTTTGATGTATTTTGAAATAGTGCCTCATAAGTACTTTAGCAGAATATCGATGCAACCCGTTCCTGAATTGATAGCTGCCAAAAACAGCGAGACTGTGGCTCCCATGGTGTCATGGCCGGGTGTGCCCTGTATCGTGGTTTGGGTTGGCGGGGTGCATACCAGGGGAAGGGCGGGTGCTGATTGATGTTACGCCTGTAGAATCGGGTTATTATGAAGAGGGTATCCAATCAGAGGAGGAAATATCATGTCTGTAGAACGAACGCTATTTGCATTTGGAGGGACCATGGTCATGCTGACCTCGTTGCTGGCCCTGTTTCATCACCCGAACTGGGCCTGGGTTACCCTTTTCATCGGTTTCAACTGTTTTCAGAGTTCATTCACCGGTTTCTGTCCGCCCAGTTGGCTGATGAAAAAGTTTGGTATAAAAACCGAGGCGGAACTGGCCATGGGGAAATAAACAATGGTTTGTTTTGCGCCCTCGTTGACAGGGGGCGGTCAACATCCTAGCCTAAGGAGTGGGAGCGGGCTGGTGTTTGCCGGCGAAAATAGTGGGGTTAACAATGATTACCTATAACGATCTGCATGCACAGAATCACAATATTACAGAACTCTCCAATGTATTGTTGCACCTGTTCAACGACCGTTCCATGTGCGATACCGGCACCTGCTGTGAGCTCTTCCACCGTTATACGGAGAAGGTCAAGGAACATCTCGATCTGGTTGACAAGAATCTGTACAGCAAGCTGCTGACTCATGATGACCACGATAAACAAAAAATGGCCAAAAATTTCATGGCGGGTTCGCTGGAAATCAGGAAAATCATGGCTAATTACACAAAGACATGGTGTCCGAGGAAACAGGGCGGTTCACTTGCCATTGCTGACCATGATCTTTTTATAAAGGACTCGGTGAAAATGTTTGAGCTGATTCTGGAGAGGATTCAGAACGAGACAGAAAAGCTTTATCCCCTGGTCAGGGAATTGAATGAGAATAATGAACATGCGACCTGAGTATGCGTGAAGGTCTGTATATCCCGATTACACTGGCAGCAGGGTGATCCGTATGTATTCTGCAGCGCCTCGCTGTATATACTTGCTGTAATTGCCGGGTATAAATCTTGTTGCTCCCCGGCCAGATGGCGGGTAATGATTATTGTCAGTCACTTCACATAACCCGGATTTACAGTTCACCGATGCCATAATCGTGCCTGCAGCGGGTGCAGGCTGTACTCAAAGTTCTGCGTCTGACCTGGGGTACTTGTTCTTGATTTCCTCGATGCGCCTGTCAAGTTCCAGTTGCTCGGTATCATTGCCGTGACGAGCCTTCCAGGCAGCGTCAAGCTGGTCTTCCACGCTCGGGTATTCATCGCGGCGCATTGCGGCATAGCCGCGTGTATCAACTTCCGGCACCTGTGCCAGGGCACGGTCGAGCTCAGTCTGTTCGGGTTTGGCGCCGCCTGCTTCCCAACTGGCTATGTGTGGAGTTCCCTCAGGGCCTCCGAGTTCGATGGTGTAGTCGGTACCGATGCGAGCGGTTGGGTGCAGCAAGTGTATCGCCTGGGACAGTCGATGGGCGTCATGCGAGGATTTCACCAGTTTTTGTTGCTGATAAATCTGCCGCGTATGTCTGCGCGCCTCACGTGTATTCGACCAGGAAATAAACACGGCCACAAACAGGCCGAAAAAAATCAGGGAAATTACACCAATAGTCGTGCTGTCAAGGTTCATGGTTATACCCCCCCCTTACTTGTTGCTGCAAATGATAAATGAAGCGTCGGCAAAAAACACTCTGCGGTCGTTGATATAGATCAAGCGCGGCGGGCTGCAGGTCAATAATTTCTTTACCGGCAGCAGCGAAAGCCAACTGCCTGCAGCGTGGCCTGATCAAGGCAGGTGATCCCGCAATACTGGTGGGAATGCCGGATTGCACCAGTCCCAGGAAGCATGGTCAGCCATCCATTTGATGCAGGTCAACAATTGATGTATTGCAATCAGGTACTGTCCCGAGTCATTATGGGAAAAGAATAATAAAGGAACATGGTTTTCCGACCCCGCCATTCCGGTCAAGCGTTCCTGGCATAAGCAGTGCAAGGCGATGCATCAGGTGCCGGATGAGTTCTTATGCAGATGCCGGTGAGTCCAGAATCATCCAGGAGAATACTCGTTGTTAAAAACCGATAGCAGCAACAATTACCGACGACTCGACCCCTCATCAATGGAAAGTGTCCGTACCCACCTTGCTTCGCGGGTTGTCGGGCAGCGCGACCTTGTTGACAGCATGCTCATCTGCCTGGTGAGCGAAGGTCATGTGCTGGTGGAGGGTATGCCGGGGCTTGCCAAGACAACCGCGGTCAAGGCCCTGGCGGAGGCTGTCGAGGGCGATTATCACCGCGTGCAGTTCACACCCGATCTGCTGCCATCCGACCTCATCGGTACGGATATCTACCGCCATGAAAAGGGTGAATTCGAATTCCGTCCCGGCCCGTTGTTCCACAACATCCTGCTGGCGGACGAGGTCAACCGGGCACCGGCGAAAGTGCAGTCAGCCCTGCTCGAGGCCATGGGTGAACAGCAGGTCACGGTCGGTCTGAAGACCTATACCATGCCGAAACTGTTTATGGTGCTCGCTACCCAGAACCCGATCGAACAGGAAGGCACCTATAACCTGCCGGAAGCACAACTCGACCGGTTCCTGATGCATGTGCGCGTTGACTACCCCAGTCGCGATGAGGAACTGGCAATCCTGGAACTCGATAGCAGGCAGCAACTGAGCGCACCGGCGGTGCCTGCCGAGGTGCTTTCCCAGGAACAGCTGTTCAGGATCCGGGAGGATGCCGCAAAACTCTACCTCGATCCAAAACTGAACAATTACATTGTTGACCTCGTGCAGGCCAGCCGCAAACCCGAGGCCTATGACGAAGGCCTGAAGCGCTGGTGCCGCCTTGGCGCATCGCCACGCGCGACCATTGCCCTGGCGCGCTGCGCCCGCGCCCGTGCCTGGCTGGACGGTGCAGAGTTCGTTGCTCCCGAGCATATCCAGGCGGTGGCGCCGGACATACTCCGGCACCGTGTTCTGCTGACCTTCGAGGGTGAGGCGGAAGGCGTGACCAGTGATGAATATATCAGGCGTCTGCTGGAGGTCGTGGCAATTCCGTGATCCTGGTATTCATTCCAGGCCGGGATTACAGCCGGCGGTTAACAGTGGCAAGCCGATGAGTCTTCACCCGCAACTCGATGACCTGCTTGAACTGCGCCACCAGGCCCGCACCCTGGGTGTGGCGGCGCATCACCTCGTAAATTCCACCTTTACCGGGCTGTACTCTTCCGTATTCCGCGGCACCGGCCTCGACTTCGATGAGGTGCGTGAATACCGGGAAGGCGATGACATCCGCAACATGGACTGGCTGGTCACCGCCCGTACCAATACCCCCCACCTCAAGGTGTTTCGTGAAGAGCGCCAACGCAGCGTCATCCTCTGCATCGACACGGGTCCGCACATGAGCTTTGGCACACGCGGCACGTTCAAGTCGATCCAGGCCGCACGCGCCGCGGCACTGTTTGGCTGGGCAGCCAGCAAGCAGGACGACCGTGTCGGTGGTGTGCTGTTCGGCAACCCGGCGACCGGCACGCGCTATTACCGTGCCACGCCGGGGCGCCGCGGCCTGTGGCGGCTGCTGCGGGGATTGACGGAACCGATCGAGCAGGGAGATACCGATGAATCCCAGTTGATGGCTGCACTGCAGCATCTGGAAAGCGGCAGTGGCACCGGTTCCCTCATCTTTGTGATTGCGCCTATCAACCAGGTCACCACCGGTTTCGAACGTATCCTGGGAAGTCTCAAGCAGCGCCATGATGTCGTGCTGCTGCCGGTCGATGACCCGGCTGACCGGGACCTGCCATCCATGGGGCCGGTGATCTTTTCCAATGCCGCCGGTGAACTGCTGGAAGTCGACACCGACAACGCGGCCGGCCGCGAGGCCTTTCGCGAGGACTGGGAGCAACGCCGCGAGGAACTGCAGCAAATGTGCTACCGGCTGGGCATAGGCCTGATACCGCTGAGCACCAACGAAGACGTGCACAAGACGCTGATCAGCGGAATGCGCCACTACCCGGGGCGGCGCTAGCAGATACCATGGATACCGGGACAGCAGTTTTTCGCGACATCCACGGTCTTGACGCGATCCCCTGGTGGCCGCTGGCGCCGGGCTGGTGGTACCTGGCCGGTCTTGTCGTCCTGCTATTGCTGGCCATCGGCATCCGCTACTGGCTGTTCTACAACGCGGCCTGGCTTGGCTGGCGTGGCGATGCCCGCCGCCAGTTGCGCGATCTGAAAAAGGCCCTGCCCGATGAAGACCCGCACGTGATTGCAGGCAGATTATCCGAACTGCTGCGTCGTATTGCCCTGGTGCGCGGCGGGCACCGTGAGGCAGCCGGCCTGACGGGCAACACCTGGCTGCACTGGCTGGTGGAACATGACAACTCGGGGTTTGACTGGGAGCGGCACGGACAGGTACTGCTGACGGCACCCTATATGCCGCCGGCGATGCCCGTTGGGCGCGACGAACTGGCCAGCCTGATTCGTGCGGCCACCACCTGGATCGACGCTTCCCGGCCAAAGCGAAAAACGGGTTGGCTGCAGCGGCTCATGGATTTGCTGTCGGTTGCCCGCGGTAAAGCCGGAGTAAGGCATGTTTAGTTTCCATGCACCCTGGTTTGCGCTGTTACTGCCGTTGCCGCTGCTCATCTGGAAGTTCTGGCACAAGCCGCACGGGGCGACGGATGCCTATACCCACGCGGACCGCTCGACCCTGTTGCATCCGGCACTGGGAAGGCTTGCATCAACATTTGTCGCCTCGCGCTCGCTTACGCATGCCGGTAGCCGTTTGCAGGTCCTCATGCTGGCGCTGTTATGGGCGGCGCTGGTGGCGGCACTGATGCAGCCGCAATGGCTTGAGCCCTACACGGAAATCCGTACCGAAGGTTATGACCTGATGCTTGCCGTCGATACTTCGCGTTCCATGGAAGCGCTGGATTTCACTGTCGAGGGACGCGAAGTCACGCGCATGGCGGTCGTCAAGGGTGTGCTGGGCCGCTTCATAAAGGCGCGCGACGGTGACCGCATTGGTATTGTCGTCTTCGGCAGCCAGGCCTTCGTGCTGTCGCCGATGACGCTGGACCTGCAGGCGGTGCACAGCCAGCTGAACGGCATCGTCACGCGCATGGCCGGCAACGGTACGGCAATCGGTGATGCCATCGGCATAAGTGTGAAAAAACTGCGCGAGCGCCCGGAAGGCTCGCGCGTGCTGATACTGGTGACCGACGGCGAGAATACGGAGGGCAGCATGCCACCCGTGCTCGCCACCCAGCTTGCCGCCTACGAGGGGATCCGCATCTACACCATCGGGGTCGGCAGCAAGGGGCTGGTGCCGTTCGTCGAGGACGGCCAGATGACCCGGGTGAAGATGGAGATCGACGAGGACCTGCTCACCGAGGTGGCAGCCATTAGCGGTGGTGCCTACTTTCGCGCTACCGACACCGGTGCACTGGAGAAGATCTACGAGCAGATCGATACCCTGGAAAAAACCCAGGCCGAGTCACGCAGCGTGATGATCCCGCAGCCATTATATCGCTGGCCGCTGGGTCTGGCGCTGCTGCTGTTGTTCCTGCTGGGCCTGTTTCCAAACGGCATCCCGCGTGCCTGGTTTACGAGAAGTACCGATGGATGAACTGCTGAGCGCCTTTCATTTCAGCGAGCCTGCGTGGTTGTGGGCATTGCTGCTATGTGTTCCGGTGGCCCTGTGGCTGCTGCTGACCGCGCGCGTCGGCAAGCGCAACGAGCGGCTCAGCCTGTATGCGGACAGTCAGCTGTTGCCGCATCTGCTGGGCCGGTCCGGGGTTTCTACAACGGTACAGTGGCGGCGGTATGCGCGCTGGGCGCTGGTGTGGATACTGCTGGTGCTTGCCATGGCAGGGCCGCGCTGGGATTTTACCGATGTGCAACTGTTCCGGCCGGGCACCAACCTGGTGGTGTTGTTCGATATCTCGCGTTCCATGAACGTCGCCGATGTACAGCCGACGCGCGTGGCGCGTGCACAGCAGGAACTGGCGGACCTGCTGGATCGCAATCGCGGCATCCGCATCGGCGTCATCGGCTTTGCCTCGATCGCCCACGTGGTTGCCCCGGTGACTGAGGACATGAACAGTATCCGCCGCGTGCTGCCGGCACTGAATAGCGACCTGGTACAACTCCAGGGCAGCCGGTTGTTGAATGCGCTTGACCGGGCTGGCGAACTGCTCATCGGCCAGCCGGCGGGCAGCGTCAATTCACTGCTGATCATTACGGATGGTGACTTCGATGAGCCTGACCTGGCACCACGCCTGCAGGCATTCGCCGCCGAGGGTGTGCGTGTGCACGTCCTCGGTGTTGGCACGCCCGAAGGGGACGGCGTGCCCGACAAGAACGATATCTGGATCCGCGACAGAAGCGGACAGGTAGTCATATCAGCACTCAACGAGCCGTTACTGAAACTGATGGCCGAGGCTGGCGGCGGTATCTACCAGCGTGCCGATTACCGGCAGCGGGATACCGACCGGATCCTTGACGAGGTGAAGGCACAGGCGCTGCCCGGGGGCGACACGAAAGAGCGCACCCGGGTCTGGAATGAGCGTTTCTACTGGCTTGCGGGTCTCGCACTGCTACTGCTGCTGCCGCTGTTTCGCCGCACGCTGCCGGGCTACCAGGTACGCGGGACATGAAGCGCGGCATGAGATTACAGGCCGGGCTGCTGATTGTCCTGTCAATGTGCATGATGGATGTCAGCGCCTCCTGGTTCAGGAATGCCGAACAGGACGCGGCAAAAAAATATCATGAGGGTGACTACGGCGAGGCCGTGAAAGGTTTTACGGATACCTACCGGCGCGGTGTCGCACTCTATCGTGCCGGACGCTACACCGATGCAGGCGAGTCCTTCGAGCAAGTCGAGCGCGAGGAAATCAAGCCGGACGCGCTCTATAACCTCGGAAACAGCCGCTACAAGCGCGCCGATTATGCGGGTGCCGTCGAGGCCTATGAGGCCGCGCTGGCGCTACGGCCGAAGGACGAGGACACCCTGCACAATATGGCGCTGGCAAAGAAGATGCTGGAACAGACCACGACGGAAGAGTTGCAGGAAGAAGCCGACGAACCGCCTGAAGAAGAACAGCAGCAGGAACAAGAGGAGCAGCAAGAGCAGGAAGAGGAACAGGAACAAAAGGAGGAGCAAGAGTCGGAAGAGTCCAAGGGCGAGGAGGAGCAGGAGTCGGAAGAGTCCAAGGGCGAGCAGGAACAGGAGTCGGAGGAGTCT
>JBATIF010000065.1:0-12612 GCA_049667605.1 Gammaproteobacteria bacterium | reverse complement strand
CGTCAACCGGCAACTCGCCGATCCCGCCACCTATGCCAGCCCCGATCGCGACAAGCTCAGTGAACTGAACGCGGCGCATGCAAGGCTGCAAGCAAAAGTAGCAGAAATGGAGGAGAGCTGGTTGGAGCTGGAGACGGCGATGGGCGAGTGACGCTGCAGCTTCAAGTACCCTGTCCCCTTGAATCCGGTTTAATGCCTGCGCCCCTTTTTGTGACGCAGGACGATCGCATGCTGGGACGTCCATATATTCAGCTGGAGTGTCCGGCTACCCTCGGGTTATGCTTGCCTATTGTTAGATACATCCCGGGCTGCATAGCCAGATCGCCATCCGCTGTCGCCAGGAATCTATGGCACGCTGCAAGCAGCGCCCCGCTGCGCGCGGAATTTCGCAATCGCGGCAGCGGTCAGCATGAAAGGCGCGGCCACAGGGTGTGCCGCCATGATCTCCGCGCTTCGCCTGCGGCACGGCCTTGGTGAACGGACACAAAAAAACTTACAAAAGGCACCAATACTCACCGAGCCCGCCCAGACATGTCCGAACGCATTCGCGAAATACCCTATAACTACACCTCTTTTTCCGACCGGGAGATCGTCATCCGCTACCTCAATGAGGAGATGTGGACGCTGCTCAACCGGCTGCGCACATCGCGCGTTACCGGCCGTTCCGCGCGCATGCTGTTCGAGGTGCTCGGCGATCTGTGGGTGGTGGACCGCAACCCGTACATACAGGACGATCTGCTGGCAAGCAACAAGCGTCTTGATTCCCTGATCGAGGCGATGCGTCACCGCCTTGACCAGGTTGTGGACCGCGCGGAGCAGAATACAGACGCACTGCAGCTCGTTACAGCGGCGCGCAAGGCGGTAGACAAATTTTCCGCATGGTTCCCGGCAACCCGCTCCCTGCGCAAGCGCATCCGCAAGCGGCTCGCGGGCATTACGCGGCGCGACAACATCGATTTCAGCGGCCTCGCAAGGGTCTCGCATGCCACCGATGCAACCGACTGGCGCGTCGAGATGCCCTGCGTGGTGATCAGCCCGGACACTGAGCAGGAAACCCGCGCCGTGGTGCGGGCGTGCATCGCGCTTGACCTGACGATCATCCCGCGCGGAGGCGGTACCGGTTACAACGGCGGCGCCGTACCGCTGTGCGGCGCGTCAGCCGTTATCAACACGGAAAAACTCGAAGCCCTCGGAAACATCCGGCACAGCAATATTCCGGGTGTGGCGGACCCCGTAGCGACGATTCGCGCTGCTGCCGGCGTGGTGACGCGGCGGGTCGGTGAACGTGCCGAACAGGACGGCTACGTATTCGCGGTGGATCCGACCTCGCAGGACGCCTCAACCATCGGCGGCAACGTCTCCATGAACGCCGGCGGCAAGAAGGCAGTATTGTGGGGCACCACCCTGGATAACCTGGTTTCCTGGCGCATGGTAACCCCCGACGGCGGCTGGATGGAGATCCAGCGGCTCAACCATAATCTCGGCAAGATCCATGAGCAGGAAGAAGTCGAGTTCCGCGTCAGCCGCTATGACAGTATCGACCGGCCTCACGACCCTGAACCTCAAATCATCCGGGTGGCGGGCGCTTCCCTGCGCAAGACGGGTCTCGGCAAGGATGTGACGGACAAGTTCCTGGCCGGCCTGCCCGGGGTGCAGAAGGAAGGCTGTGACGGCCTGATCACTTCCGCGGAATTCATCCTCCACAGGATGCCGAAATTCATCCGCACGATCTGCCTCGAATTTTTCGGCAGCGATTTGTCACTGGCGGTGCCTGCCATCGTCGAGACCAAGGACTACCTCGACGCACGCCCCGATGTGCTGCTGGCCGGCATGGAACACCTCGATGAACGTTATGTGCGTGCAGTAAAATACAGCAGCAAGGCGGCGCGTGCCGACCTGCCGAAGATGGTGCTGCTGATTGACGTCGCCGGTGATGATGAAACGGCGGTGGCGGACAGCGCGTCCAGCGTGGTGCGCATGGCTAACCAGCGCGGCGCCGAGGGTTTTGTCGCTGTCAGCCCGGAAGCACGCAAACAATTCTGGTCGGACCGTACCCGCACCGCGGCAATCGCTGCCCACACCAATGCCTTCAAGATAAACGAGGACGTGGTTATCCCGCTGCCGCGGCTCGATGAATACAGTGCCGGGATCGAGCACATCAATATCGAGTACTCGACGCGCAACAAGCTGGCGATCATCGAGGCGATACGTGAATACGTCAGCGGCGACCTGGCGTCGCTGCATCATGACAGTGAGTTCAGCGAGAGCGAGGAAAATCGCGCCATCGTGCATGCCAAGCAGGAGGCGGCAGGCGCCTTGCTGGACTCGCGTCAGCAGCGCTGGTCCGGCCTGCTAGCGCACCTCGATGCGCCCGCCGTGAACCATCCGGAATTGCTTGATGAAGTTTCCCGCGCCCGGCGTCTGCCGGGTGACCGGATCGTCGACCTGCTGCGGCGGCGTGACCTGCGCATTTCCTATCGCGCGGAAGTGGGTCGTCCCTTGCAGGAGATATTCGGCGGGCATGAATGGACCGACCTGCTCGAGAAGTTCGAGACGATCCACAGCGAAGTGCGCAACAGCCGGCTGTTTGTGGCAACCCACATGCATGCCGGCGACGGCAACGTGCATACCAATATCCCGGTGAACTCTTCCGACTACAAAATGCTGCACGAGGCCGACCAGATCGTTGGCCGGGTGATGCAGCTGGCCGGCTCGCTCGGCGGCGTAATCTCCGGCGAGCACGGCATCGGCATTACCAAGTTCCGCTACCTGGCCGATGAAACCATCGATGCATTCGAGCGCTACAAACAGGCGGCCGACCCGGACGGAAATTTTAACCGCGGAAAACTGCAGCGTGGTTCGGGGCTCGATAATGCCTACACGCCTTCCCTGCAACTGGTCCGGCAGGAAGCGCTGCTGCTGGAGGCGAGTGCGCTGGGCGACCTGAATGACGATATTCGCAATTGCCTGCGCTGCGGAAAGTGCAAGCCGCTGTGCAATACCCATATTCCCCGCGCCAACCTGCTGTACTCCCCGCGCAACAAGATACTTGCAACCGGTTTGATCATCGAGGCCTTCCTCTACGAGGAGCAGACCCGGCGTGGCGTCTCGCTGCAGCATTTCGCGGAAATGAACGACGTCGCCGATCATTGCACCATCTGTCACAAGTGCCTGAATCCCTGCCCGGTGGATATCGACTTCGGCGACGTAACGATGCGCATGCGCCAGCTGCTGCGCGAGCGTGGCCAGAAGCGCTACAGCCCCGTGACCTGGGCGGCGATGACCTTCCTGAATGTCAGCGATCCCGCGACCATCAAGCTGATGCGCAAGCTGATGATCGACTGGGGATACCGGGCGCAGCGTCTTGCGGTGCGGCTGGCGCGCCGCACCCTGCGGCCGGGAAAAAACGACCTGCCTACGGCCACCAGCGGGCCGATGCGAGTGAGCTCGCAACTGGTCAATTTCGTGCGCAAGCCGATGCCGGCGCCGAAATCGCGTCAGACGATGCGTGCCATGATGGACCTTGAGGACAGCCGCATGGTGCCGATCCTGCGCGACCCGGAAAAGATCACGGAGAAATCCGACGCCGTGTTTTATTTCCCCGGCTGCGGGTCGGAGCGCCTTTTCAGCGAGATCGGAATGGCCACCCTGGCGATGCTGTTTGAATCGGGCGCCCAGACCGTTTTGCCCCCGGGTTACCTGTGCTGCGGCTACCCGCAGAGATCAGGCGGAGACGCGGAACGCGGCAAGCAGATCACCACCGACAACCGCGTGTTGTTTCACCGCGTCGCCAACACCCTCAATTACCTCGATATCCGCACCGTGATCGTGTCCTGCGGAACCTGCATGGACCAGCTGCTGGAATACGAGTTCGACAGGATATTTCCCGGTTGCCGCCTGCTGGATATCCATGAATACCTGCTCGAGAAGGACATCCGGCTCGACGCCGCGAATGGCGTGCAATACCTGTATCACGATCCCTGCCATACGCCGATGAAAACCCACAACCCGGTACAGGTCGCCTCGACCCTGATGGGGCAGCCGGTGCTGCTGTCCGACCGATGCTGCGGTGAGGCCGGCACGTTCGCCATAGCGCGTCCGGATATCGCAACCCAGTTGCGTTTTCGCAAGCAACAGGAACTCATGGCCGGTATCGAGCAACTGAGCGGCGAACAGCGTGCCCGCAATGGCAATGTAAAAATGCTGACCTCCTGCCCGTCCTGTCAGCAGGGGCTGTCCCGTTATGCGGATGACACCGGGATCGAAACCGATTACATCGTCGTCGAGCTGGCCAACAAGCTGCTCGGCAATGACTGGGAATCAACGCTGCTCCGACATGCCAGGTCCGGTGGTATCGAGCGGGTGCTGCTGTAGTCGATTCGGGCTGTATCAAAACGCAGCCGCGAAGGCTGCTATGCGAGCGCTACGCCCTCGATGCGGCCGCTGCGCCGTGCCACGGCCTCATCCGGGTCGTCCACTTCCGAGGTTGTAATATACAGCTGTGCCTGCCCGTCGCCGCCGAGCACGCAGGCGTAGGGGCGGCCACGGGTGAACACCCGCTCAAGTATCTCACCGCCTTCGCGCACGCGCAGCAGCTGGCCGATATTGGGTGCGGCGACCCACACGCTGCCGTCGGCGGCAAGACACAGGCCGTCGGGCCGGGCGCCGGCCAGGTCGGCCCAGCAGCGGCGACGTTCGAGTTGGCCATGCGCGCCGATTTCGAAAGCGGTGAGACACGCGGCAAAGGTTTCGGCGACGATCAAGGTGCCGCCGTCCGCAGTGATCGCCATGCCGTTCGGGAACAGCAGGTCCTGCGCAACCAGGCGCGCTGTACCATCGGCTTCCACGAGGATGATCCCGGTGGTTTTCTCTGGCTCGCCAGCGTGCAGGTCATAGCCGAAGTTGCCGACCCATGCGCGTCCCTGCATGTCGACAAGCATGTCGTTGCAATGGAAGTCTGCAAGGCCGGAGAGGTCGGCGTATTCCTCGAGCCGGCCGCCTGCGATGCGGCAGACGCGCCGCGTGGTCATCAGTACCACCAGTGTCGTGCCGTCCGGCAGCCAGCCAAGACCGCCGGGCAGGTCCGGGGTCTGGATGACTTCGGTAAGCGTTCCGTCCGGCTGCATGCGCACCACGCGGCGGGCATGCTGGTCGGTGAACCATAATTCGCCGCCGTGCCAGCGCGGGGCTTCCGGGAACATCAGGCCATCGGCCAGCGTGGCCGGCTGATAGGTTTTCTGCAGCGCAAGCCGGGTGATGATCTCTGCTGCGATATCCGCGGGTGTTTGATCGATGCCGACGACCAGTCCGTCCCGCAGCGGTTCGAGATCGGCGAACTGGCTGTCGAGCAATTCGGCCGGCATGAAGTGCCCGCTGCGTTTTGCAATGCGCGACAGGATCAGGTCGCGCTCGCCTTGCAGGTGCACGAAATGTACATCGGCCGGATCGGGCGCGAGACGCCGGCGGTAACTGCGCTTCAGTGCAGAGCAGGCGAGCACTGCGGATTCACGCCGCCCGGTGATCTGTTGCAGTTCTCTAGCAAGCCGGTCCAGCCAGGGCCAGCGGTCATCGTCATTCAGCGCTGTGCCGCCGGCCATTTTTGCGATGTTTTGCGGCGGGTGGAAGTCGTCAGCGTCCAGGAATGGCCAGCCGAGCCGTTCTGACAGCAGCCTGCCGATGGTGCTCTTGCCGTTGCCGGAGACCCCCATGAGCACGATGATCAAACCGTAGGCTCCGTGCCGCGCACCGGGATGTCGCGTTGATACTGGCGCATTACCAGGTTGGCGAGCAGGCCGGTCCAGCCTGTCTGGTGAGCGGCACCGAGTCCCTGGCCGGTTTCGGCGTGGAAATATTCATAGAAGTTATACAGCGGCCGGTCGACCCCGGTAAACGGGGCGGCGCTGCGCATCGCCGGTATATTGCCGTTTTCGTCCCGCCGGTACAGCCCAACCAGCCGCGCGGCGATTTCGGCCGCGATCTCGCGCATGTTCAGCTTCCGGTTGTCCAGGTGCGGAACGGGTGCGGTAAAACCGTCGCCGAGAAAACGGTGATATTTCTCCAGTGCCTGGATCAGCGCATAGTTGGTCGGTATCCAGATCGGCCCGCGCCAGTTGGAGTTGCCACCAAACAGCGGCGAGCTGGATTCTCCGGGAACGTATTCGATATGCGTGTCACCGAGTCCGGGAATGTGGCCCAGGTTGTGGTGCTGCTGGTGGAGCTTGCTGAGACTGCGTATTCCATGGGGAGAGAAGAACTCGTCTTTATTCAGTAGTCGCTTGAGGATGCGCGGCAATTGCGAGTGATCCACCAGCGCGAGCAGGTGTTCACCGCGATCATTTTCCGATTCCGGGCAGGCGCAGATGTAGTTGCCGCGGAAAAGTCCGCGCTTGTGTTCGCGCAACAGCTCGCGAAAGCGGGGTGCTGCCTGCAGCAGACGCTGGTCGATGACTTCACAGGCGAACAACGGAATAAGGCCAACCCATGAATATACGTCGATATAGTGCGCTTCATTTTGCGGCGTTATCAGCAGGTCCTTGAAAAACCCGGCATCAAAATCCCACAGTGACACGCCGCCGTCATCGCCGCCGGCAATGGTTTCTGCGATGGCCAGAAATTGCAGGTAGCACTGGATGGCGATGTCTTCGTATGCGGGATTTTTACGATTGATCTCCAGCGCCATGACGACCATATTGACTGAAAACATCGCCATCCAGCCGGTCGCATCGGCCTGCTTCAGGGTGTAACCGGTGGGCAGATCGCGTGAACGGTCGTATACCGAGATGTTGTCGAGGCCGAGAAAGCCGCCCTCGAACAGGTTATGGCCATGACCGTCCTTACGGTTGATCCACCAGGAATAGTTAAGCAGCAGCTTGTGAAAAACGCGCTGCAGGTAACCGGTATCACCTTCACCGCGCTGCTGCTGTTCGGCACGGAACACTTTCAGCGCGCCCCAGGCGTGCACCGGCGGATTGGTATCGCCGAACGCCCATTCATAGGCGGGCATCTGGCCATTCGGGTGCAGGTAGCGTTCGTTGACCATCAACTCGATCTGCTGCTTGGCGAAATCAATATCGATGTGCGCCAGCGTGGCGGTATGAAACGCCAGGTCCCAGGCGGCAAACCAGGGGTATTCCCAGCAGTCCGGCATGGAGATGATGTCCGCAGCTTTCATGTTTCTCCAGTTTGCGTTGCGGCCGTGTTGGCGTGCCGGCGGGCTCGGCAGCTGATCGCCCTGCAGCCAGCGCTCCACGTCGTAGTGGAAGAACTGTTTGCTCCATACCATGCCGGCGAAGGCCTGGCGCATGATCGCATGGTCCTCCGGGGTGGCGCCGGGCAGTATGCCCGAGTAAAAACGGCCGGCTTCCTCGCGACGCTGCGTGAACAGGGCCGCGCTGTTCACGAACGGGTCGTCCAGGGCCATGTCGCTCAAAACGAGTTCTATGCTGATGGCCGCCCCCGGCTCTGCAGGCCGGTGATAGACGGCTGCGAACTTGCTGCCGTGCTGTTGCGGATTTACCGCGGACGGTTCGGCATCGACGAGGTGGCGATGAAATGCATCCTTCACCCAGGGCGACGAATTGTCCGCGCCCCACAGGCGCTTGTGATTGGTTTCGTTTTCGGTGAACAGCAGCTCGGCATCGCCCTGGCCATAGAGGTACATTGACTCCAGGCTGCGATGACTGGTGATCACGCCCCATCGATTGGCAGGCATATCCGGGATCGGTGCGATCTCCGGGCGCACATGCCCGTCCCCCCATGACCAGTCGTTGCGGAACCATAGCTGCGGCAGCAGCCACAAACTGGCGTGCCGGTCGCCGCGGTTGGTTGCGGTAATGCGCACGAGGGTGCGTCCGGGGGACTGCCGGGCGTATTCCACGCGCACGTCCCAGAAACGGTTGTGTTCGAACGCACCGCTGTCGATCAGGTTATAGGACGGTTCGCTGCGTGAGCGGCGCCGGTTTTCCCGGACCAGCCGCTCATAGGGATACGCGGATTGCGGGTAGCAGTACTGGTATTCCAGGTAACTGTGCGTCGGTGTCGCGTCGGCGTAGAAATAGACCTCCTTGACGTCCTCGCTATGGTTGCCCTCGTTACCGGTCAGGCCGAAGGCGCGTTCCTTCAGGATCGGGTCCTCGCCGTTCCACAATGCCAGCGCCAGGCACAGGCGCTGCTCGCGATCGCAAATTCCGCCGAGCCCGTCTTCGTTCCAGCGGTAGGCGCGCGAACGCGCATGGTCATGTGGAAAATATTCCCAGGCCGTACCCCGGGCGCTGTAGTCCTCGCGAACGGTGCCCCATGCGCGTTCCGCCAGGTAGGGTCCCCAGGCCAACCAGTCATGGTCGTCCTCGAGTCGCCGGCGTTCGGCATCGTCAGCGGGTGTGTATTCAGTTTCATCGTTCATCGCGTTTCCTTGCAGGTTATTCTCCTGTCTCCCGTGAAAAGGTCATTGCCTTGCTGCCTCAGCACCCGGCCAGCCTGACCGCTGTCGGGATCCATCCTCGATCAGCCGCCAGGCCTGCAGCAGGGTGGCCACCGACCATGCCTGCGACGGGGCGCCGCGCGGGTGGTGCGGCGGATCGCCGTCGAAAATTTCACTAATGCTGCCCAGGCCGGCGTCGAACAGGTGGTCGCGCATCGGTTCAAGCAATGCGAGGGCTGCGACCGCATCCCGGTGTACACGGAAATGCGCCATCGCGAAATGCCCGAGCAGCCAGCCCCATACCGGCCCGTTGTGGTAGGCCGCATCGCGCCTCGCGACGCCGCCCGCGTAGACGCCGCAATAGGCCGGGTCATCCGCCGCCAGCGAGCGCAGTCCAAAGGAGGTATACAGGCGGCGCTGCAGCGTGTCCAGAACGGTTTCCGCCGTTTTGCCTTCGAGCAGCGGCCAGGGCAGGCTCAGCGCGAACACCTGGTTCGGACGAACGCGTGCGTCATCGCCGTCGGGCGCATCGAGCACATCGAAGAGACCACCTTCCGGCTGCACAAAGCGCTGAAAGCCTGTGCGTGCCTGTGCGGCCATGTCGGCGTAGTGCTTGCCATCATGGCCGAGTTGTTCGCAAAAGCCCTGCATGGCACACAGGCTGTTATACCAGAGTGCATTTACCTCCACCGGCTTGCCGGTGCGCGGCGTCGCGGCACGACCATCTACGCGCGCATCCATCCAGGTGAGCTGGGTGCCCGGCTCGCCGAGGTGCAGCAGGCCGCTGTGCTCGTCGACGTGGATACCGTAGCGGGTGCCGTGATAATAAGCATCGATGATTTTTTCGAGGACCGGCAGTACTGCACGCAGCGCACTCTCCTCGCCACCGGCCTGCAGGTAGGCATGCCAGGCGAGGATGAACCAGAGTGAGGCGTCGACGCTGTTGTACTCGGGTGCCGCCTGCGCACTTGCGGATTCAGGGAAGCGGTTCGGGATCATGCCCTGGTCGACGCTGGCGGCCCAGGTTTCGAGGACGCGCCGGGCCAGTGCGAGATGCCCGCTGACCAGCGCCAGGCCAGGCAGGGCAATCATGGTGTCGCGGCCCCAGTCTCCGAACCAGGGATAGCCGGCGATGACGGACTCGCCGTGGTTGCTGTCAGCAAACTCGCGCTGAAAAAGAAACTGCCGGCTGGCGGCGATCAACTGCTCGATCCATTGCGGGGCCTTGGCAACAGGCATGTTGGCGAGGAAGTCGATTGCATGCTGCCGCTCACGCTGCAGTGCGGCCAACGGCCCGGCAGCGGATCCCGGTCGCAGGCCGGCACGCAGTCCCTGCCAGCTGCCTTTGTGCAGCGTCATGCGTGCCTGCGCAACCGCGAGGTGATGATCCCGGTCCGGCAAGCCGCGTTCGCTTTCAAGCGGCAGCAACAGGTCATCGATCCAGTTGTGCTCCAGCTGCAGCGCACCCGTGCTGAGCTGTATGTGCATACCGGCGCCGTCTTCATGATCAAGCTGCAGCGTACGTTCATCCAGAAGCCGCGTCCGGGGGTGGATGCCGCCGCTGGATATCTGGCCGTGATGGTCGCGCCGGTTCACCCACAGGGACAGCTGCAGACTCGCCAGCGCCTCGCCGGGTGCATCCAGCAGACGATACATGACCCACACCGCCGCTGCGTGCTGCTCCATGAAAATGCGCTGCTCCAGGCGTACGCCCGCGATCGCGTAGACCCACACCGGCATCTGGTCCTCGAGGCAGAAAGATTCGATATGCAGATAACCGTGCGGAGCAACACTGCCCGACTGCCAGCGGTTGCAGCCCAGCTCAAACTTCCGGCCACCGATCACGAGGATGGGTTCGGCCTTGGCAAACACCAGGTGCCGATCGAGCACGCCCTCGAGCGGCGTGATCAGCAGGCCGTGATAGCGGCGTGTCAGTGAGCCGGCAATGGTGCCGGCGGCGTAGCCACCGAGTCTGTTCGACAGGTACCATTCGCGGCGCTCGGCCTGCGCCAGGTCGCCGCAGATCGCGCGCCCGAAGCGGATCATCCGCCTTCCTGGAATCCCGGGTAAAGGGTCATGCCGCCGTCGATGAATATGCTGGTTCCGGTGATGTAGTCGGAGTCGTCCGAAGCCAGCCAGACGGCGGCGCGCGCGATGTCCTCCGGTTTGCCGATGCGCTGGTAGGGGATCAGTTCGAGTAATTCGCTCATGGCTTCCGGTGTGCTCCATGCCTTCGTGTTGATGGGCGTGGCAATGGCCCCGGGCGAGATACTGTTGACGCGGATTTTATGCTCTGCCAGTTCCTGCGCGATGCTCTGCATCATCAGGTTTACGCCGCCTTTGGAGGCCGCGTAGTTGACATGGCCCGACCAGGGAATGACCTCGTGTACCGACGACATGCAGATGATCTTGCCGGCCGAGCAGGATAATTCAGGGTCGATGCCACGGCGGAGGAATTCACGCGCTGCCTCACGGGCGCAGAGGAACTGGCCGGTCAGGTTGACATCGAGCACGAACTGCCACTGTTGCAGCGTCATGTCGGCGAAATCCGCATCCCGCTGCACACCGGCATTTGCTACCAGGATATCGATACTGCCCCAGGCATCGATCATCTGTTTGAACATCGCCTGCACCTGGTCCTCGTTGCTGACGTCGGCGCGGATCGCGATCGCATCGCTGCCGTTCGATTTAATGGTGTCGACGACTTCGTTGGCGCGCTCCTCGCTGCTGATGTAGTTGACGACGACCTTTGCGCCGGCCTTGCCGAGCGCGATCGCCACCCCTTCGCCGATGCCTGAGTTCGCGCCGGTAACCAATGCGCGTTGACCTGCCAAGATACCCTGGGACATTCGTTTCTCCTTTTGTGTGATGACCTGCGAACTGCCGCAGGGTGGTATTGTTGCAGAGCAGCATGAAATTCACTACTGCAAACGGTCACCGTTTTGGTCAAACTCCAGAGGCCGCGCACGTGCGAGGCCCGTTGCGTTCTTCATTACGGCAGGCCGCTCTGGAGAACAGCCGGCTGGAGCTGGAGACGGCGATGGACTGGTCAAGCCGCGGGTTTAAATACTCTGCCCCTATGAATTAAAGGAGTCAGATGCGAATGGTGCTTACTTAAGCAGTTTCATCAATATATGGAGTACAATTGGCCACGGAATCACACGGAAAAACACGGAAAAATTAATTGTCTGACCGGAATCGCTTCCGTGTCCTTCCGTGTGTTTCCGTGGCAGGGTTCTTAAGTAAATGCCATTCGAGTCAGATGCCTTTTTAAAAACAATCGCGCTTGCAAGGTGCTCCTGCAACAATATTCAACACACGTGCGGGAGCGGATCTAATCCGCGACGCTGCGCCGGTGCGAGCACAATCGCGGATTAGATCCGCTCCTACTCATGCCGGGCCTTATCGCGGATTAGATCCGCTCCCGCAGGGTTGTAGTTCAGCATAACTGCTATTGCACTTCAAAGTTGAATTCGCGTTTACATATTGCTGACAAGCCGTCCAAAAGACTCTACCTGTTTCCAATCGGTGAATTCCACAACGGCTTCAGGGTCGGTTGGACCTTTTGTCATCCACATGATCAAGCGAATCATCTGCCGGTCCCAGAAGTGATAACTCGGATAGTCGATTTTCCCTGCAAAAACTGCCAACTTCTTTGGACGCCAGGATATTTGATTAAGAAATTTCTTCAGGTACGGATTCGTTCCAGGTTCGTTCTTGTCAGGTTTTCGGGCAACAACATTAACCGAGAAAAAGGCATTCGGCATCTTATCCAGAATTTGTTCGTTACTATTTATAAATTTATAAACTTTTTTGGAATGCTTTCCATAGCGGATACTCGCACCAATGACAATTTTATCGAACTGTCTGATATCCAAACCTGGTTCATCATCAATGGAGATCAAGGTTACCCGATGGGCCTGCTGTTCAATCACCTGCTTCAGTCGCTGACAGATCTCCCTTGTATGGCCATCTGTAGTTGAATAGATAATTAAAATCTTAGCCATTGTTCAGTCGGACCATTGTTGCCGTAAAAATTCATGCACATATGAGTTTAATGGATATATTACATGGTAGTGCCAATATTGCGTGATCGTCCTATTGTCCTGATAACTGACAAACCACGATCTTGGCCTCGAAGGCGCAGCCGAGCATCGCAGTGCAAGCCCGCGAAGCGGACTTGTATAATCAGG
>JBATIF010000064.1:0-3806 GCA_049667605.1 Gammaproteobacteria bacterium | reverse complement strand
TATGGTGGCTATGGCGGTGCTCCTGGTTATGATGGTGGCTCCGGCTATGGTGGCTATGGCGGTGCTCCTGGTTATGGTTCAGCCCCCGGCTATGGCGGTGCTCCTGGTTATGGTTCAGCCCCCGGCTCTGGCGGTGCGCCCGGTGCGGGTGCACCGGCAGCCGCAGGGAGTGCCGCTGAGATTGAACGTTTGAAGGAGCGTATCAGGATGCTCGAGGAGGCCAACAAGCCGGCACCAATGCAGCCCTGGGCTGCGCCGCCGGGTAGTTATCAGTAACGATAAGCCATTCCGGCCAAAGGCTTCAGGGGGTGGCTGTTTCTTTGCATCCCTGACGCCTAAGCTGCAATAGACGCCTAAGCTGCAATAGAATAGGGGCCTGACGGCCCCTTTTCTTATAATATTTGGGGCCAGAGTAAAAACTAAATACAGTTCGTTATTGACCGGTAAACGAAGTACCCAAGAATTTTGCGAACGGCAACTCTTGCTGCTATCCGGTCACTCAGAGGTATAAGGCGAAGGACGGGATTTGGCTGAAGCTACGCATTCGTGCTGAGTATTTATCATCAGAAAATCTGCTAAAATTTCTTGCTCCCCCAGATCAAAGAAAGAAGGTATAAAAAGAATGACCAGCAAATCGTTACAGGCGTTGTTATTTGTCTGCGCAGGAGTCATCGCGCTTCTTTTTTTAAAGCTGATGTTCGATATGAGCAGGTCGATGAGCGAGATGACCGGATATGTGGGCGAGATTTCACAGGATGTAAGTGAAATGCAAAATAGTATGCTTACTATGAATGAGTCCATGCTGCGCATGGAGAAGAGTATCCATGGCTTGGGGCAGGCTTTCAGTCAGGGAAGCAAGCAGTTCCAGCAAATGAACCCAGCTGGAATGATGCAGCAGGTTTTACCAGGCAGAGAATAACTACTCGTCGGGAATCCTTCTGTCTTGGTCGCCGTTTTGCATTGTGTTAGAAATCCATTGTTGGCCGTACTAGGACGTTTCTGGGGAAATACCTGAGTAAATTAGTCGGATGTCACCTTCCGAACCAACCCGATCATTCACTATAAGAGGATGGAGGGCAGGAAAGTACTGTCAGCAGTCGTTCCCGGGCCGAGCTCTGGTCGGCAACCCTCCACCCTAAGCAGAAGTTCACGCGCTTACGACTCTCGGGGCATGCCACGAGCTGGCTGAGACCCGGTAATTTACTGGACCCGTATAGTTGCCCGTGGCATGATTTTGCAGCGTAGATTTCTGCTGGACTCCTGTTCAGTCCTTGAGGTTGATACCAGCTTCCATGGGCCTATCTCTGGCGAATAATCATGAGAACACACACTGCCATACGCTCTTCCGTATGGAGCCTCCTGCTAACCGGCATTGTGTTGCTGGCACCGGTCCCTGCACTGGCCGCAGATGACGCAGCGTCGCCATTGCAGCTTGAACCAATCACCATAATCATAACCTCACCTCGTATCGAGGATGAGCAGGCAAGGCTACCCATCGCGGTGGGAACAGTCGGTGAGAATGATATTCAAAATGGTCGGCAGCAGCTGGGGCTGGATGAATCGCTGACAGCCATACCGGGCCTGTTCTTCCAGAACCGCTATAATTTTTCCCAGGATCAGAGAATCTCCATTCGCGGCTTCGGTGCCCGTGCAGACTTCGGGATTCGGGGGATCCGGATCTATAGTGATGGCATCCCGCAAACGTTGCCGGACGGTCAAAGCAGTGTCGATGCCCTCGACCTGGGTTCAACCCGGAGGATCGAAGTCATTCGCGGTCCCTTCTCTGCTGTATACGGTGCGGCCTCTGGTGGCGTAATCAATATCATGACGGAAGATGGGCCGGATACGCCCTATCTATCCGGCCGGATCAATATGGGTTCCTATGGTTTTGCGCAAGGTCAGGTGAAAGCGGGCGGACAGACAGGCGATCTGAACTACCTTGTCAATGGCTCCGAGACAACGCTGGACGGGTACCGCAGGCAATCCAGCTATAGCAGCAAGTTACTCAACAGCAAGTTTCGTTATGATCTGGATGACAGCTCTGATCTCACCGTGGTGCTGAATGCCGTGGATTCACCCAAGGCCGAGGATCCGGGCGCCCTGACTAAAAACGAGGTCAAGGAAGACCGCAAGCAGGCCGCTCCCCGCAACCTGCTGTTTGATGCCGGTGAGGAGCTAGACCAGCAAACGCTCGGGCTGGCATACAACAAGGAGTTTGGCACGAAGCACCAGCTCATGCTGCGCAACTACTATGTCGCGCGTGATTTCAGGAACAGGCTACCTTTTGATATCAACAGCAATGGCCAGGGCGGCAGTGTCAGACTCGACCGTTTCTTCACCGGTGGCGGTGGCAACTATACCTATTCAGGCGACCTGCTTGCCAAGGGTAACCGCCTGGTGCTGGGATTTGACATCGACGCTCAGCGTGATCACCGCAAGCGGTTTGCCAACAACGAGGGTGTTTTGGGGGGCAAGACAACTGACCAGGATGAAGATGTCACCAGATACGGGGTTTATTTTCAGGATGTGCTGGAGATGACTAACAATGTTGTCCTGACGCTGGGCGCCCGATATGAATATCTGCGCTATGACGTTGATGATCACATGCCGGGAAACGGCTCCGGCGAGGCCAGTTTTGATGAACCAAGTCCGATGGCTGGCATCGTCTGGACTATAAACCCCGCAGTGAACCTCTATTGCAACATTGCACGGTCATTCGATCCACCAACCACCACAGAGCTGGCCAATCCTGGCAGCGCCGCAGGATTTAATTCAGACCTGAAACCGCAGACGGCGACCCACTACGAAATCGGCGTAAAGGGACGGTTGCCCGGACGGATGCGCTACGAAGCAGCCTTGTTTCATATCAAGGTGGACGACGAACTGGTACGCTTCGAGCTGAGTGGCTCGGGTCAGAGCTTTTTTGAAAATGCAGGCAGTTCCACTCATGACGGCCTGGAAACAGCATTGTCCATGGAGTTGCTCCCGGGCCTGACCAGCACCCTGACATATACCTATTCGGATTTCAGTTTCGATACCTTCCGGGACCGCAACGGCAACAACTTCGACGGCAACAAGATCCCCGGCGTGCCCGATAACGCGTTTCATATCGAACTAAACTATCAACATCCCACCGGTTTCTACGCGAGCTGGGACTTGCTTCATGCTGACAGCTTTTACGCCGATAATGCCAACACGGTAAAATCAGGTTCCTACAACGTGGCCAATCTCCGCGCTGGAACTAATTACTCGTGGAATCAATGGGAGATATCACCGTTTATCGGTATCAATAACCTGTTTTCCGAAGACTATTTCGACAATATCCGGCTGAATGCCGGCTTTGGTCGTTATTTCGAGGCGGCCCCCAAACGCAATTATTATGGAGGCATTGGCCTGCGCTATAACTTCGAGTAGGCAGGGCTCTCCCGGTCCGGTTCTGCTGCATCAGAGACCTTCATGGGAACTCGGTGAATGTCGCTTTCTGGCGTTTTAAAATTGAAGTTGCAGGGTAAATACCTGAGTAATTTAGTCAGATAACCGGGTACGACCCAACTCGGAAGTAGAGTATTTTGGATTGAATGACCGGAAAGGCAGCAAACTCAGACCTTCGGCCACAAACGAAAACGGCGACCCGAAGGCCGCCGCTGATGATGCTGATGTTATTTAAATCAAGTTGCTTTGCGTCTTCTGGCGATACCTACCAGTCCAACCAGGCCTGATCCAAATAACCATACAGCGCCCGGCAACGGGATCGGGACCGGAGCAAAGTTGAGGTTGTCGTAAAAGACACCCGAACCGTTGTACTC
>JBATIF010000063.1:0-3474 GCA_049667605.1 Gammaproteobacteria bacterium | reverse complement strand
TCGGCGAGTTCGGGTCGGTAAACACGCGCATGATTGCGCCTGCTTCCACGGCGGTGGGTCGCGCGGCGGCGCTCACTTCAGCAGCGTGCGGGTGCAACGTGGCTCCCTTCTTCGGCACACGCTCCTGCAGTAACAATTGCGTCGCCCGTGCGAGGGGGTCAGACATGAAGCGGCGCTGCATCGGCCGGTTGAGCAATACGTGCTCAAGGGCCAACAGGCTCATGCCTTGATGATGCGCCATGAAGGTACGCACGATGGCGTGATTTTTACCCCGCGGCACACGCGAAGGTGTGTAATCGATCGCCTCGTAGAACCCATAGTCGCCGAGGAAACCATTGGCGGCCAGCGTCTGCAAGTTGCGACACGCCTCCAGCGGCATCACCGTCAGCGCCAGTGCACTGGCGTAAGGCGCGATGACCAGATCGTCTCCCAGCCCGCGTTTGAAGCCCAGGCCGGGCACGCCGAACGCCCGATATTGATAGACCTGGTGCATATCGGTGGCGTTATAGCAGGACTCGGAAATGCCCCAGGGCACAGCGCGTTGTCGGCCGTATTCGATCTGGCGCGACACCGCGGCCTTGCAGGTCTGTTCCAACAAGGTGTTGTCGTAACTCGGCATCATCAGCTGCGGCATGAGGTACTCGAACATTGAGCCGCTCCACGAAATCAGGCTCACATCGCCGCCATGACTGGTCAGCAGGCGACCGAGTGCGAACCAGTGCTTCTGTGGCACCTGCCCCTGCGCGATGAGCAGGAAACTGGCCAGGCGCGCTTCAGATGCCAGCAGGTCGTAGCAGGATGGATCGCGGCGCCGTTCGCCCACGTCGTAACCGATGGTCAGCAAACTGCGCGATGTATCGTATAGAAATTCAAAATCCATCAGCGCCAGTTCGCGACAACGATTTAGTAAATCGTCGATGATTCTGAGTCGGTCCACCGCGCCCTTATAACGGGACACTGCTGCCCCGGCTGACGGCCGCGCTTCACTGCCAACGGTGCGCTCTCTGGCCAATTCCGCCAGCGTCGGGATGTTGCTGAAGTGCCGGGACTCCGGCACCAGCAATCGAAGATCATCCCGAACTGCAAGGGATTGCTGGTCGAATGCCCGCGCCCAGTAATACAGTTCGCCATCGATATCAATATCCGCCGGCAGCCATGCAACCAGCCCCCCGCCAGTACGGTGAATCTCATCCATCATGATTTCGGCGGCAGCCAGTGTCTGTGGCTGCCCGTCCAGCGCGAGTGAATGCAGTGTGTCATGCAGAAACCTGATCTTCTCCGCAAGCTCCGGGGTGGGTGACGCGGGCACGTGTTCGGCAAGCACCTGCAAGGTGTCTTGCAGCCCCTGAAATGCGTTTGCTGACAGCACTGGCTGATCTTTCAACTCGGCCAGTCCCGCATGCAAGGTGAGCAAGCTGCCGACCAGGTTGCCGCTGTCCACCGATGAGACGTATTGCGGGCGCAGCGGTTGCAGCGTGCGCGTGTCGTACCAGTTGTAAAAATGGCCGCGGTAGCGTTCCAGCTTTTCCATCGTGGCCAGAGTGTTCCCGGCAAGCCGCAGAAATTCCCCGGCACAAATGTAACCGAAGTCGTATGCCGCCAGGTCCGCCAGCAGCGCCATGCCTATATTGGTAGGCGAGGTACGCGAGGCGATGGCCGGAATCGGATATTCCTGGAAGTTATCGGGTGGCAGCCAGTTGTCCTGTGGACCGACGAAGTCGGCGAAAAAGCGCCACGTTCGCCGGGCCGACGCCCGCAGAAACGCCTGTTGATCAACGCTCAAGTCCGGTACGCGGGACACAAGCGGCCTGCTGATCCACCAGCCGATGATGGGCGACACCAGCCAGAGCAACAAGACGGGCGCCCAGAATAGCCACTCCGCCGAGCGGGTTTGCCACAGTGCAAAGGCCAGCACCAGCGCCACAACAGGCGCGCTCCACATCTCCATGAAATAACCGGCCAGCGTACGGCGCGCGTTGCGACTTGCATAGGATCGCAGCTGCCAGAGCAACAATCCGCGTCGCGTGAACAACATCCGCACACCCGAGCGCAGAATCGCATCCAGGCAAATCAGCGTGTCGTAGGGCAACAGGAGCAAGGTCAGCAAAGCGAGCATGATTGAGCGGCCCGCGGATTTCCCTGTCAGGATCAGGTGCACCAGCCAATCACGTTCTTCAGGCTTGCGGATGAGCTCGATCAAGGCTCCCAGCACGGTGGGGAAAAACACCACAGCCGCGACCAGCAGGGTCCAGAACCACGCCGACCCCGGACCAAACAGCCAACCACCAGCCAGCAAGGCAAGCAACGACGGCGACACGAGGCTGCGTCGAAGGTTGTCGAAAATTTTCCATACCGACAAGGCGCTAAGTGGGTTCGGTTGCCGCTTCGCCTTTGATCCATGTGGTCCAATCGACTCATTTGATTCGGGCGGTCCGAGCACGCTCGGGAGCAGCCAGCCGGCAAGCTGCCAGTCACCGCGTATCCACCGGTGCCGCCGGCTGGCCTCTATGGCATAACTGGCCGGATGCTCTTCAATGAGGTCGACATCGGTCACCAGTGCCGAACGCGCATAGCCGCTTTCCAGCAAGTCGTGACTGAGAATGAGATTCTCCGGAAAACGTCCATCGACGGCCTGACGAAAAACGTCCACATCGTAGATGCCCTTGCCGACGAACGACCCCTCTCCGAAAATATCCTGGTAGACATCCGAGACCTCGCGCGTGTAGGGATCGATGCCTGACTCACCCGCGAACAGTTTCGAAAACCGTGACTGGCCTGCACTGGTCAGGCTGATCGAAGCACGCGGCTGCAGGATCGCATAGCCTTCGACAATGCGTCCCTTGTCGGCATCGTACACCGGGCGATTGAGGGGGTGAGCGATGTTTCCTATCAGTGTGCGTGCCGCGTCGCGGGGCAGTTGCGTGTCGGTATCCAGGGTGATGACGTACTTGATCGAGGCGAGGATGGACGCATCACCGACACTATCCGAGAATGCAGTCTGCGCTTCTCCCCTGAGCAAGGCATTGAACTGCTCCAGTTTACCGCGCTTGCGTTCATAGCCCATCCACACCCGTTCGTAAGGATTCCACACCCGGGGTCGGTGAAACAGATAGAAGATGCACGGGCGGTCCTCGCGGTAGGTCTCGTTGAGCGCCTCGACTGCTGCGCGCGCGTGGTCGAGCAAGGCCTCATCGTCTGGAAGCGTGCACTCAGGCGCATCATGGAAATCGGTCAGCAAGGCAAAGAACAGATTGGGATCGCGATTACCGAGATAGCGGATCTCCAGGGCCTCGAGAAGATCATCAATCTCCTGTGGTCTGCCCAGCAAGGTGGGGACAACCACCATAGTGCGGTGAACGGGTGGAATACCCTGCGAAAAATCCAGCCGTGGTAACACGCGCGGCGGCAAGACGAGTGTGACCAACAGGTTCACCAGTGGAACGGCCAGTGCCGATGCGCCGATGATCCCGGTGG
>JBATIF010000062.1:0-2569 GCA_049667605.1 Gammaproteobacteria bacterium | reverse complement strand
TTTGAGTGAAAATGAATCTGAAAAAATCCAGCAGGCCATCGAACCCAATGCCCGCGAGATTCACGCTTACTGGCTGGCGCGGCGCTCTGAAGAAGCACCACCCGCAAAGCCGCAACGCCGCCTCGAGCCGCGGGTCGGCCGAAACGACCCGTGCCCGTGTGGCAGCGGCAAGAAATACAAGAAATGCTGTCTGCATTGATGCCGGCAGGCGGACGAGCTTGCGGGGGAAATTCGCCTGAAAAGCAAAGGCACTCATAACGCACCCGCTTCGGCAGAGACCACGGAGAGGGAATACCCCGCAGGAAAAAACACCATCCTCTCTCCCGCCGGGAGATGGGCGGGCATTTTGTAGGAGCGCCTTGCAGGCGCGATCAAGACCGTAGGGTGCGTCCCACGCACCAACACATTCCACAGCTGTCCCGATCTTATTCCTTAGCGATAGTATTCCAGGGTTGGGGAGGAAGTCGCAAATTTTGGAGCGGATCGTCCACGCGATTATTTTGAACGCAATACAGAAAGTGGTTTCCAGGTCTCGATTGCCTCATCGTAATACTCCCAGAAGTTCCAGCCGTTGGTATTAGCAGATGCACCGGTAAGTCCTTCCAGATTCTTGGCATGAATGGCCGCTGCTGACGGGCTATTGAATATTTCACTTTCAAAGAAAATTCCGCCTGGCTTTACAGTAGCTTCATAAGTATGTCCGTTATATATTGCGCGCAGTTTTGTCCCCACCGGTAAACGTTCACCGCGTGACGTAAACCACCATAAAGTGCCTCGATCCTTGTTTTCCAATGACGCCGGTGGGTGGAGTTCCCAGTGCTCAACGAGCTTTTCAACCAAGCTGCTGGTGTTATCAACTAATGGTTCTGCCAGTGCTTGTAAACGTCGAAAAACAGCGCGGTTGATTTCAATCGTAACGGTATCTTCGTGTGACATTGGGCGACATAAATGTTGGTTATTGTACTATAAGCTACTCAAAGACTACTAATAGTCAACTATTAGTTAATGAAATCCTTCAATATAGACAAGAAAACCATCTTTATTTAACTCAACCTTCAATATGGGCAATCTTTGTGGTTATATTGCAGTCTTCCTTTAACAACGGTTTAACGGGTACATCGCTATGCGGGCCGGACAGTATCAAATGCAGACTCATGGCTACCGGGCTTTTATCCCTGCGCCGCTGCCGCCAGACCCGTCCCTGCAAATTGATGATGAAATGCAAAGCCTGTTGTCTCGTGCTGACCGGGCACTGGGACGTCTTGATGGCTCTATACAGACATTGCCTGATCCTGATCTGTTCGTTTTCATGTATGTCCGTAAAGAAGCTGTGCTGTCCAGCCAAATCGAGGGGACTCAGAGTTCTCTTGATGATCTGCTGGAAGCCGAGGCACAAATATTCAATGCTGCGCGTCCCCGCGATGTTGGTGAGGTGCTGAATTATGTGAATGCCATGCGGCTGGGTTTGTCGAGTCTGGAGGAATTACCAGTCTCACTCAGGCTTATTCGACAAATTCATGAAAGGTTGTTACATGATGTTCGTGGCGCACATAGACAGCCGGGTGAATTGCGTACAACACAAAACTGGATAGGCCCGGCTGGCTGCACATTGAACACAGCAACATTTGTCCCGCCACCGCCAGATCGTTTGCTGGATGCACTGGGTGATTGGGAACGTTTTATACATGACGAATCGCCGATGCCAATCCTGGTTAAGATCGGGCTGGCACATGCGCAGTTTGAAACAATCCACCCTTTCCTGGATGGCAATGGTCGTGCAGGCCGTCTGTTGATTACATTTTTGCTGTGTGAACGTGAAATACTATCCAAGCCGGTTTTGTATATTTCTCACTTTTTCAAGCAGCATCGTGAGCAGTATTACAACTTGTTGCAGGCAACACGGGATTCCGGTGACTGGGAGAGCTGGATAAAGTTCTTCCTTGAAGGAATAACCATAGTGTCGGGAGAGGCTACTGAAACGGCTCGACAAATTGTTGCACTCAGAGAACAGCACCGGCAGTTGATTACAACTGAATTCGGACGGGTAGCCGCAAACGGCCTGACAGTGCTGGAATCCTTGTATTCACGTCCGATCATAAGCGTGAACGACATTGTTGATTTGACTACAGTAAGTTTCACTGCGGCGAATCAGTTAATGCAGAAGTTCGAGCATCATGGTTTGCTGGCAGAGACGACCGGGCAAGCACGAAACCGTCGCTTCCGGTATGGCGCCTGTATTAATTTGTTCTCAAATGGTTAATGCAGGCTGTAGGAGCGGATCTAATCCGCGATGGTCTCCACAGGAGCGCCTTGCAGGCGCGATGCCTTGATTTACGCACTGTAGGAGCGGATCTAATCCGCGATGGTCTCCGTAGGAGCGCCTTGCAGGCGCGATGCTTTGATTTATGCGCTGTAGGAGCGGATCTAATCCGCGATCAACCCTGGCATCCACCCGGTCGCCGGCCGCATGCCCGGCCGCATGCCCGGCCACATGAACATGCTGCTGGCCGAGGCCAAGGTGCCGTATGACATCGTCTTCGAGATGGACGAGGTCAACGACGATTTCCCG
>JBATIF010000061.1:0-5105 GCA_049667605.1 Gammaproteobacteria bacterium | reverse complement strand
AATGCCTGCAGCAGCCCATTGTTGTGGGTATAGCCGAGTAATTCCGTATGGCTTGCGGACCAGGAAAGTGCGCCCCATTGAACCATAAATTCCACATCCACGATACCGCCCCTGCCATGCTTCAGGTCGGCAGTATCCCGGGTTGACTTGTCGAGCTCCTGGCGCATGCGCTCGCGCATTTCAATGACGTCCTTGCGCAATTTCCCGGGATTACGCGGCCGGGCCAGCACACCGGCACGTACACGTTCGAATTGACGTGCCAGTTCTGCATCGCCGGCTACTACCCGCGCCCTGACCATGGCCTGGTTTTCCCAGGTCCAGGCACTGCGCCGCTGGTATTCTGCGAAGGCTTCAAAACTGCTGACCAGCAGGCCGGATGAGCCGTTCGGCCGCAAGCGGGTGTCCACTTCATAGAGAATTCCGGCGGACGTATAGGTATTCAGGATATGGATAATTCGCTGGCTGAGCCGGGTATAGAATTCGTGATTATCAATTACCTTCGGGCCGCTGGTCTGCTGGTTTTCACCGTGGCTGTCATGCAGGAAAACAATATCAAGATCGGACCCGTAGCCGAGTTCGGCGCCACCCAGCTTGCCATAGGCCGCAATGGCAAAACCGGCTTCACGTTTCTTTCCCAGTGCAACATAAAAGGGCCTGCCGTGGCGTGACACCAGCTTTTTCCAGGCAAGCTGCAGTGTATGTTCCAGCGCCACTTCGGCAATGTAAGTCAGGTAATCACCCACCCGCTCCACCGGAAAATCGGTAACGATATCGCTCGCCGCCACATGCAGAACACTCGCCTGCTTGAACTGCCGCAGGCTATCCATTTGCTGTTCCAGGTCGTCCCCCTCGATCGCCGACAACTGGGCTGTCAGCACCGACTGCAGACCCGCCTTGTCGAGCGGTGCGTAGAGGGAACGCGGATCCAGCAATTCATCAAGCAGCAGCGGATGCTGTGCAAGCAGGTCGGCAATCCAGGCACTGGCCGCACACAGCTGTATCAGTTGCGACAGGGCCATCGGGTGCTCAACCAGCAATGAAAGATAGGTGGTGCGCCCGGCAATCGCTTCCAGCAGTTCGCCGAGGCGGGATAATGTCTGCATGGCCTGTTTTTCCGTGGCAACCGCCGTCAGCAGCAGCGGCATCAGTTCATCCAGCCGCTGCTGCCCCTGGTCACCGAGGAAGCGGGTTACCGGGCCGTCGCGAAAACTGTCCAGCCACTGCAGCACGTCTTCTGCATGGCGGAAACCCGTATGCCTGAGTTCCTTGACGGCCGCATCACCGCGAAGCGTGCCCTGCCAGACCGCCTTCAGGTCCGATGTATTCTGCGCACGCCGGTCCTGCACACTCTCCTGCGAGGATGCGAACACCTGTTCGAAGTGTTCCTGCACCAGTTGCCGGTGCCGGGCAAGCGTTTCCTCAAACAGGTCCCGGTCTGAAAAACCCATAGAGAACGCCAGGCGGATCCTGCCGGTATCGTCTTCAGGCAGCTCGTGCACCTGCTGGTCTTCCCAGGCCTGCAGGCGGTTTTCGGTCCGGCGCAGGAACACGTAGGCCTCGGCCAGCTGCAGGGTCACGTGGGCCGGCAAATAACCGAGTACCGCAAGCGCGCCCAGCACCTCTAGTACGCCGCGCTGCCGCAGCGACGACTGGCGGCCACCGCGCACCAGCTGGAAGGCCTGCGCGATAAACTCGATCTCGCGGATGCCGCCGGGACCGAGCTTTATATTGTCCTGCATGCCCTTGCGCTCGACCTCGCGCACGATTTGTTCCTTCAGATTGCGCAGCGACTCGACGGCGCCGAAATCGAGGTAGCGGCGATAGACAAACGGCCGCAACATGGTCATCAGCCGGGTGGCCGGACCCTGCGGCCCGGCCACCGGCCGCGCCTTGATCATGGCGTAACGCTCCCACTCCCGGCCCTGCGACTGGTAGTACTCGGCCATGGCATCAAAGTTCGCAACCAGCGGCCCGCTGTCGCCATAGGGACGCAGACGCATATCGACACGAAACACAAAGCCGTGTTCGGTGTGGTCATCCAGCACCTGGATCAACTTCTGGCCCAGTTGCGAATAAAATTCTTCCGCGCTGTAGCGGGCACGTCTCCAGCGGGCCGGCTCATCCGGGTAGGCAAAAATCAGGTCGATATCGGATGAAAAATTCAGTTCATGTGCACCCAGCTTGCCCATGCCGAGCACCACCAGTGCGGGTGACAGTTTTTTCGGCACACCCGGCTGCTGCAACGCCCACTTGCCGAGCAGCCCCAGCGCCCCGTTGATAGTTGCATCTGCCAGTGCGGAAAGATCACCGAGCACCTCGCCCAACGGCGCCCAGCCTGCCAGGTCGCGCCAGGCGATGCGCACCATCTCGCGCAGACGATTCTCGCGCAGCACCCGCATGAGCGATTGTTCATCGCTGACAGCGGCCAGGCCTTGCTCGAGTTTCTGGCGCTGTTCATCGGCCCGGTAGTCGCTGAGCAGGTCACCGCTCGCCAGCAGCCCGGATAGCAGGGATGGATCGCGGATACAGGCCTGTGCCACAAACTCGCTGCAGGCCCAGACGCGCAACAGGCTGGTGGTGAAATCCGGCCTGCGGGGTATCGGCAGGTTCGCCTCGTGGGCCGCCTCTGTGTAGGCCTCCCAGCATTTGCCCAGGTGATCGCTCAATACCTCCGGCAGCACGTCCGACAGCTGCCGGTTGATGGCCATCGACCTGTGAACCTGGTTCAGCATGGAGGTCATTTTAAGGTTATTAATTCGCCTGCCGACAGTATCTGGAATGCAATTATATACAAGGTGAGACAAAAAACATGGACTTCACGACATACCTCAAAATCATGGTTGAGAAAGATGCCTCGGATATCTATTTAAGCAGCGGCGCGCCTGTCAGCGCGAAAATCAATGGCCAGCTGATAGCACTGGATCAGCAAGCGCTCAGCAGTGAACAGGTCAAGGCAGTCGCTTACTCGATCATGGACGATGAGCAGATCAGTGATTTTGAAACAAAGCCGGAAATGAACCTGGCTATTTCGGAAAAGGGCGTCGGCCGTTTCAGGGTGAATATTTTCCGTCAGCGGAACAGCATTTCCATGGTCATCCGCAATATCAAGACCGATATACCGAACTGGGAAATGCTCGGCCTGCCCGAGATCCTGACCGACGTCGTTATGGCAAAACGTGGCCTGGTGCTGTTCGTCGGGGCAACCGGTTCCGGCAAGTCCACATCACTTGCCTCGTTGATCGATTACCGCAACAGCAATGATGCCGGTCATATCATCACTATTGAAGACCCTGTCGAGTTTGTCCACAGCCATAAAAAATCCATCGTCAACCAGCGCGAGGTCGGGGTTGATACCGACAGCTATGAAGATGCCCTGAAAAACACCTTGCGCCAGGCGCCGGATGTCATCCTGATTGGCGAAATACGTGACCGCGATACCATGGAACACGCTATCGCGTTTGCCGAAACAGGCCACCTCTCCATATCGACCCTGCATGCCAATAATGCCAACCAGGCCCTTGACCGGATTATCAACTTCTTCCCGGAAGACCGGCGCAACCAGCTGTTGCTCGATCTCTCGCTGAACCTGCGTGCATTTGTCTCGCAGCGTCTGATCAAGACCGTCGATGGCAAGCGTGCAGCCGCCGTCGAGATCCTGCTGGGCACGCCGCTGGTGCAGGACATGATCCGCCGGGGCGATGTCCACGAGATCAAGGAAGTCATGACGAAATCGGAAAATCTCGGCATGCAGACCTTTGACAGGGCCCTGTTCAAACTCGTGGAAGCCGGCAGAATCAGCCTGGACGAGGCCCTGAAGAATGCGGACTCGCCGAATAATCTGCGCCTCACGCTCAGTCTCAGCGAAAGCGAGGGCGCCGCCGCGGCCGTGGCCGATAATGCGAAAAAACCGGCCAATCTCAGCCTGATGTCCACGGAAGACGGCGTTGACGACGATGAATTTCCCAGCATGGAATACACCACGGAGAGGGCCGCAACCTGATACGCAAACAGGCGGCCGCCGCAACGCGACGGCCGGGCTCTATCTGCTATCATCCATGCTGCACCCTGCGGGGGTGATCTCTTACAGCACAACAGCTTTCAAGGAATCGGTTAATCAATGATATCGCTGGTCACAGGGGGCGCGGGATTTATCGGCTCACACATCGTCGATCGCCTGCTTGCCGACGGCTGGCAGGTACGCGTTCTCGATAATTTCTCCACCGGCAAGCGTGAAAACCTGCCGGCCAGCAGCAAGCTGGAAATCATCGAGGGTGACGTCGGTTACTTCGAGACGGTAGACAAGGCCATGCAGGGTGTAACGACCGTGTTTCACCAGGCGGCCATCGCCTCCGTACCGGAAACCATCAAGGACCCGTTGGCAAGCGCACGCGTCAACTACCTGGGTAGCGTCAACGTCCTTGAGGCCGCACGACGCCGTGGTGCACGGCGCGTCATGTTTGCCTGTTCTGCTGCTGTCTATGGCGACCTGCCGGACCTGCCAAAGCAGGAAGACATGCCGGTAAGGCCCTTGTCACCCTATGCTGCCGACAAGCTGGCAACGGAGCAGGCCTGCCGCATCTACCATCAGCTGTATGGCCTGGAAACGGTCAGCCTGCGTTATTTCAATATTTTCGGTCCACGCCAGGATCCGTCTTCACCCTATTCCGGTGTCATCTCGATCTTCTCTGACAGCCTTGCCGCCGGCAGGCAACCCGTCATTTATGGTGATGGCGGGCAAACGCGGGATTTCGTCTACGTCGCCGATGTCGTCGAGGCAAACATCCGCGCGGCCACCTCAAAGGCAGCGCCCGGCAAGGCCATCAACATCGGCACCGACAGCGCAGTCTCGATCAATGAACTGCTGGAAACGATCTGCAATATCCGGGAGCAGCCCTTTGCGCCCGAATACAAGGCGGGCCGACAGGGTGATATCAGGCACTCCTCCGCGGATATCAGCCGGGCGCGAGAACTGCTTGGCTGGCAACCGCGCGTCGGGCTGGAAGAAGGGCTGAGGGAGCTGCTTGAGGGTTGATCCGGACACCTGCGCCGGGTACGTCGCTTTGCTCCTTGTCCCGGCCTACCGCTTTATAAACCCCGATACACCG
>JBATIF010000060.1:0-4631 GCA_049667605.1 Gammaproteobacteria bacterium | reverse complement strand
GCTGGGCAGCCTGCAGCTGGCCGGGGGCGATGCGCCGCTGGAGTTGCGCCCGCTGGTGGCGCTGGATTTCAGCATCCTCAAGCAGCTGATCAGTGAAGAACTATTCACCCTGGCGGAGGTGGCGGCGCATGGCCGGCTGACCATTGAAGACCATTGCGCGGTGTTCCGTTCCAGCCACGATGAAAGCTGGCTGCTACTGGAACGTCTCTATCACCACTGCCTGCTCGACAAGACCGAGTCCGCTGCCGGGCCGGCCTATTTCCTGGTGCCGCTGTATTCGTACGTGATCAGCGCCTACCTCGGCAACGCAAACTACCTCTACTAGGAGAGCCGGCATGCAGGAAGATATTCTCGCCGAACTTGTCGAACTGTTTTCGCTTTCGCAGCTGTTGCAGGTCGCCCTGGTCGTGGCCGTCACCTGGCTGCTGCTGCGCGTCATCCACGCCAGCCTGCAGCAGCTTATCCAGCGCTTTCCGCGCTATCGCCTGCAGATGGGGCAGATCTACCCGGTGATCCGCATCTTCATGTGGTTCCTCGTCATCGCCTTCATCATATTCGGCCTCGTCAAGCCGCCGCAGACGATTGTCTTTGCCGTGCTCGGTTCGCTCGGCCTGGCAATCGGCCTGGCGGCACAGGGCGGCGTGCGCAACCTGCTCGCCGGCGTGATGATGATCTTCAACCCGCCGTTTCGTGTCGGCGACATGGTGCACTTCGGCGGTCACTACGGCGAGGTGACCCGGCTCGATCTCAGCGTCACCTGGCTGCGCACCCTCGACGACAGCGTCATCATGGTGCCCAACTCGGCCGTGCTCGAGAATGCCGTGGTCAATGCCAACAGCGGCGAGCTCTCCGAGATGGTGGTCGTCAATATCGACCTGCCGCGCTCGGTACCGATACAGGAAGTGCGCGCGCTGGCCAGGGAGGCCGCCATCGCTTCGCCCTACACTTATTTGAAGAAACCGGTCAGCGTCACGCTGGAGTCGCGCTATGACTACGACTTCCTGCTGCGCCTGGTGATCAAGGCCTACGTCATCGACGTGCGCCTTGAACGGCTGATGTCCAGCGATATCACCGAGCGCTTTGTCACTGCCCTGCCCGGGCTGGGCGTCAGTACCGCGCCGCGGGTTGCGCCGGATGAGGCGGTGAGCACGTGATGGTGGTGGTTGGTTGACGCATCCCACCCTGTAGGCCGGAGCAAGCGAAGCGGATTCGGCACGGTGCGCGATTGGAGGCACCTGCGCCGGGTCCGTCGCTTTGCTGCTTGACCCGGCCCACGGGTTTTTACGGGGTTGCAGGATGCGCGCTGCTGCGTTGCGGGCGGTAATGTTGGGATATAGGCCTATACTTACTTAATCATCCAGGCGGATGCCGGTGGCAACGCAATGGCCCCGCATCTACCCCTGCCGCCACTGATGTTGAGGAGGTTTATCATGCTGCGTTTCAATCTTTTGGTCATCCTGTTGATGCTGCTGAGTGCCTGCGCCAGCAGTCCGGGCATTGATAGCAGCGGCGTCGACCGCTCGCTGACACCACAAGGCGTTGCCGTCCAGCCGCAGATGGCAGGGGGGAAACAGGTGCTGTGGGGCGGTGTCATTATTCAAACCACCAACCTTAGCGACCGCACGCAGGTGGAGGTGCTGGCCTACCCGCTCGATGCGAGTCAACGCCCGCAGAGCGGGCTCGATGCACAGGGGCGGTTTATTTTTGAGCAGACCGGTTTCCTGGATCCCGCCAGTTATGCCGGGGGCCGGCTGATTACCGTGGCCGGGACGGTGACCGGCACCCGGGCCGGACGGGTGGGTGAGTCGAACTATAGCTACCCGGTAGTCAGTGGGCGGCAGCATAACCTGTGGCCCAAGGAAAGTGGTGGATCCGGGATTAATTTCGGGATTGGAGTGGGGACGTGGTTTTGAGCTGATTTGGGTGCCGGGCCGGTCGCCTGGCTTCTTTATCCACCCTGCCGGGGCTGGGGATAATCGCGGATTGGATCCGCTCCTGCAGGTGTTGATTACTTTGTAGGAGCGCTTCTAAAGCGCGATGGGGATTCGCAGAGGCTTCGCGCCTGCAAGGCGCTCGAGCAGGTTATCTCCTCTTCCGGAGTGGCGGGCAGATTATTTAATGATGCGGTAGCACGGCACGTACTCGGTGACCGGCAGTTTCATGCGGTGTTGCGCGACGAACAAGCGCAGCAATTCATCCAGCGGGTCCATGATGCCGGCGTCGCCACGGATTTCGAAGTGGCCGTACTTTTCGATGGCGCGGATGCCCTCGTCCTTGACGTTGCCGGCGACGATGCCGGAGAACGCGCGCCGCAGGTTGGCCGCAAGCTGGTGGCTCGGCAGATCGTGGTGCAGTTCGAGGTTGCGCATGTTTTCATGGCTGGGCATGAACGGCTGCTGGAATTCGTGCTCGATTTTGAGTGACCAGTTGAAGTAATAGGCGTCGTCGCGCCGCTTGCGGTACTCGCGCACTTCCTTGATGCCGGCTTTCATCTCAATCGCGACGCGCACGGGGTCATCGACGATAATGCTGTAGCGCCGCTGTGCCTCGGGGCCAAGGGTGGCCTTGATGAACGCGTCGATGCCCTTGAAGTACTTTTTGCTGTTGGCAGGGCCGGTGAAGATCAGCGGAAACGGCAGCTTCGCATTGTCCGGGTGCAGCAGGATGCCGAGTATATAAAGAATCTCCTCGGCGGTGCCGGCGCCGCCGGGAAACACGACGATGCCGTGTGCGGTGCGCACGAACGCCTCCAGGCGTTTCTCGATGTCCGGCAGGATGACGAGGTCGTTGACGATCGGGTTGGGCGATTCCGCCGCGATGATGCCCGGCTCGGTGATGCCAAGGTATTGCCCGTCGCGGATGCGCTGCTTGGCATGGCCGATGGTGGCGCCCTTCATCGGGCCTTTCATCGCGCCCGGTCCGCAGCCGGTGCAGGTGTCCAGGCCGCGCAACCCCATCTGGTAGCCGACTTCCTTGGTGTAGTCGTATTCCTTGCGGCTGATCGAGTGGCCGCCCCAGCAGACCACCGTGCGCGGGTTGGTGTTCGGCCGCAGGATATTGGCGTTGCGCAACATGTGAAAGACGGCGTTGGTGATGCCTTCCGAGGACTGCAGGTCGAATTTCGGGTTGGCGGCGATCTTGTCGCTGACGTAGACCACGTCGCGCAACACCGCCAGCAGGTGCTCGCTGATCCCCTTGATCATGACGCCGTCGACGAAGGCGCTGGCCGGCGCGCCGGTCACCTGCAGCTTGATGCCGCGTTCTTCCGGGATGATCTTGATGTCGAAGGACCGGTAGCGCTCCAGCAGCTCCTTGCCGTCGTCCAGCTCGCTGCCGACGTTGAGCACAGCGAGTGAACAGTTGCGCAGTATGGTGTACAGCCCGCCGGTGCTGGTATCGAGCAGCTTCGCCACCTCTGCCCTGGAGAGGACCTCCATGCTGCCTTCGGGGGTAATGACGGCGTCAACGGTTTCGTAGTGCATGCTTTGTGGTTCCGAATTTGAGAGCGGTGAACGATAAGGGGTTGGCGGGAGGTTTGCAAAGGCCGGAATCAATGGGAGCAGACTCGCTGCTGTCACATATACTCCCTACCCTTCCGGGAAGAGGTTGTTTTAGGGTTGGAGGTTGATCGCGGATTAGATCCGCTCCTACAGGTGATGTATTCGGGTTTGGGTTTGACGGGGTGAATGATCAGCCACTGCAGGAGTACATTCGCTCCTACAGGTGATGTATTCGGGTTTAGGTTTGACGGGGTGATTGATCAGCCATTGTAGGAGCGCTTCTCAAGCGCGATTGCTCGTGGATTGGAACGGGTTACACGACGGCAATCTATAGACAACGCGGATGCGATTTGCTCCTGTAGAAAATTGTATGAAGGCATCGCGCCTGCAAGGCGCTCCTGTAACAAACTACATGTCTGGAGACGAACAAAACTGCAGGAGGAGCGCTTCGCAAGGGCGGGATCGGATACGCTGTGTAAAGATCGCGAGCGCGCTCCGCGCCTACAGGAAAAGCATCTTTCTTCTCTCCCCGTTTTAACTCCTCGGCTGTCAACCTGACCCTGGAGTCGTTTGACAGGCTGTAGCTTATAAGCTACTTTCAGGGGGGCCGGATATGGAAATCCGTGTGTATGTCAGTCGTGACGGGAAAAGACCGTTTATCGACTGGTTAAAGAAATTAAGGGACCAGCGGGCACGCGACAGAATTCATAACCGGATTGATCAATTGAGGCTGGGTAATGCCGGTGATTTCAAATCAGTCGGCAATGGTGTATTTGAATTGCGCATCCATTTCGGGCCCGGCTACCGGATTTACTACGGCAGGACAGGCAGGCACATTATCCTGCTGTTATGTGGTGGCGATAAGGCATCGCAGCAACAGGATGTGAAGCGTGCAATGCAGTACTGGAATGAGTACCGGAGGGGCTAATGAAAAAAAGTCAGCCATACCAGGAGTACTTGATCGAGGCACTTGCAGATCCCGTCGAGGCTGCGGGTTACCTGAATGCCGCCATCGAGGATGGTGACAAGGCGCTGTTTTTATTGGCACTGAGTAACGTGGCCGAGGCGCGCCTCGGCGGAATGAGCAAGCTGGCCGAGGCCACCGGGCTGAATCGGGAAAGTCTGTACCGG
>JBATIF010000059.1:0-2431 GCA_049667605.1 Gammaproteobacteria bacterium | reverse complement strand
GGATGCCGATATGGTGGCGGCTTAGAATCTGTAAACTGCGTAGTTTATCGCGCGAATTAAGGATCCCATGGGCACTATTCGCACAGAAAACATCCATTTCCTGGAATTGACGGACGACTGCGGTGCCATAGTAGGTAATGGAAGCCCCAATGCGCGGCAGTACTGCGTCGTATTGGCTGAGCTTTTTTTGCTGGTAATAGAGACCTGGCGATCCGCGTTCAAGATCAATCGCAAACTTCAATGTATTCAATACCTTTACCTGGTGACCGCGAGACTCAGCAGCTTCTTTTAATCGTCGCGTACTGTATGAATTCGGACCGCAAGATAAGATTGCTAATTTCATAGCTCTACTCCTGTTTTACTGCTTGGAGGATGTTGCCAGACGCCCTGCTTTCTCACAGGGTACTTATGTGTGTTTAGCCAACTATACTTTAAATAACCAAAGAGGTGGATTTACCAGAATTTTCTCAGGTAAAGATCGCCGTTTATGCTCATGTAAAACACTTGTTGATAGGCGTTACTACCCGCTCTATTTGAGGACCTTGAAAGATCGATTATGTCAACACGTCTGTGCATGCCCGGAACAGCCAAATCGGTTGGCGGGTATGCTGTTAAATGCCATGGTCCCTGCGCCAGGGAATTCTCGGCTTTCAGTTACAGAGCATTTTGACTGTACACGGGCTGACGGACTGAAGTCCCTGTTGCGTCCTGTTGTGGAAAATCGTGTTGTGCCTTCACACATCGCCCCATACTACTTATCAGTATTTTTCCAGTTGAATAACCCTTACCGCGACATACTGCCGTCTGACTTCACTAGTAGATTCACAGGTGCTGCGTGGCACTTACGCTTTGACCTGTCGATCGCATGCACTCTTCACTTGATGGCGATACACCCTCTGAAATCGCCAACAAAACCCTCATCCACCGTGCTGATATCGACATTTTTCAGTGGCGATCTCATTGCCGCGAACTATTTCAACTGCCCGCTGCTGCCGGGGTAACAATTCGCCACACACAGGCTTTTATTCTTACGGCTCTCCTCCTGATCGGGTGGGTAGATTAGCGTTGTAGGGCCGAATTCATTCGGCCAACAACCTTGCCATCAGAAGGAATGTGTCTCGTCCAAATTGATGTGTTACCCACTCAATCAGGGGAAGAGCCATTCTTACTACAAGCACTGCATAAAATTGACCAGCCCGCAGCCCGGATTAAGCACAGCGGAATCCGGGAACAATCCTGCGGATCGGTGCACTGTCTACTGCTGTCCGTGCACTCCCGTGGGAAGGCTGTGAAGTTGATCTTGTGATATCTTTGCAGGGATGAATCCGACCCTGCCACCCGACACCCGCCTGTGGCACAGCCTCACTGCAGCCGCGTTGCTGCTCGCCATGCTTGCGCCCGGTACCGGTAAAGCCAACAATGGCACGGTAGAACTGACATCGGCCGAGACAGAATGGCTCGCCACCCTGTCCGTACCGGTCCGCCGCGGCGCCGATCCTGCCTGGCCGCCGTTCGAGTTCAGGGACAAGCAAGGCGTCTATGCCGGCATGTGCCAGGACTATACCAACATCATTGTCGAACGCCTGCACCTGCAGCTCAAGCTGGTAGCGGGACTGGACTGGAACGAGGTGCTGGACGGTATCAGGAAGAAAGAACTTGATATCATTTCCTGTATCTCCATGACCCCGGAGCGGGAAACCTACCTGGCCTTTACCAAGCCTTTCATCACCAGCCCGCAGGTCATCTTCACCCGCGAGGATTACCCCTACATCAGCGGGCTCAAGGGGCTGCAGGGTAAATCCGTGGCCGCCGTAAAGGGCTACTCGATTACCGACATCCTTGCTCGCGACTACCCAAGACTCAAGCTGGTCCTGATGGACAATACCCTGGAGGCATTGCACGCCGTTGCCGTCGGACAGGCCGATGCCTTCGTCGATACCCTGGCGGTCGGCATCTACTATATCCGCAAGCAGAACCTGGCCAACCTCAAGGTCGCGGCACCTGCCGGGGTCCCGCCGTTGGAAATGCGTTTCGGTTTCCGCAACGACTGGCGGCCCCTCGTGCCGATCGTGGAAAAGGCGCTGGACACCATCACACCGGAAGAGCACACCAACATTCAGCAACACTGGGTCAACGTCAAGTACGACCCGTTGATAGACTACAGCCTGCTATGGAAAGTTGGCGGCACCCTGACGGTATTGCTGCTGCTGGCAGGGCTCTGGATTCGCCAGGTCCAGCGGCAGAAACAGGCCCTGCAGGCCAGCGAGAAGCGTCTCACGGCGCAGCGCGATACCCTGAAGAAACTCACCGAGGACCTTGAGGTATACGGCGACCGGGTAGCGCGCGAGCTCAAAATGGCGCGTGAAACCCAGACGGTGCTGCTGCCGGACATGGCCACCGTTAAATCCCTGCACGAGACACATGGCATCCA
>JBATIF010000058.1:0-4769 GCA_049667605.1 Gammaproteobacteria bacterium | reverse complement strand
GCCTTGATCCAACCTGCAAGACTCTGTCTCACCTCTCACGTCTCACGTCTCACGTCTCACGTCTCACGTCTCACTTCTCACGTCTCACTTCTCACTTCTCACTTCTAACTTCTCACTTCTCACTTCTCACTTCTCACCACTTCCCATAATGTCTCGTAGTGATTATCCAGCCCGGATTCCGCTGCGCTTCAACCGGGCCGCAACTGGCAAAGATCCTATACCGGATTATCGCAATCGATAAACAGGTGGCGAATAGCAAACTGGCCGGCAAGGTGCTCACCCAGTGCCTGTACACCGTAACGCTCGGTCGCGTGATGTCCTGCGGCAAAATAATGCAGACCACATTCACGTGCGACGTGCACGGTCTGCTCGGAAATCTCTCCGCTGATAAAGGCATCCAGTCCGAGTGCTGCAGCCGCCTCGATATAGGACTGCGCTGCCCCCGTACACCAGCCGACCCGCTGGATCATGCGCCCGGAGCCGGCGATATGCAGCGGCTCCCGCCCAAGGCGTTGTTCAAGCAGCGCAGCCATTGCCGACCCGTCGAGGGGTGTTGGCAGCAGCGCATGCTGTGCGAGCTGCATACCCCCGTCATCGCCAAATGTCCCGGCGCTTTCAAAGCCCAGCAGCCGCGCAAGCTGCGCATTGTTGCCGAGTTGCGGGTGTGCATCCAGCGGCAAGTGATAAGCAAGCAAACTGGTATGCGTGCCCAGAAGCCGCTGCAGGCGAGTGCGTTTCATACCGGTAATACAGGCATCTTCGCCCTTCCAGAAATAGCCATGATGTACCAGCAGGGCATCGGCACCAGCCTCGACGGCGGCCTCGACCTGGGCCATACTGGCCGTCACCCCGGTTACCAGCAAACCAACCCCGTCGCGTCCCTCAACCTGCAGGCCGTTCGGGCAATAGTCGCTGAACTTTTCCACAGACAACAATGTATCCGTATAATCAACCAGCAACTTCAGGCTTATCATGTTTTCATATCCTGCCGGGGTAACAAGCAAGCGCTCATCATTGTTTTCATCGTGAGCCACATATTTCAGGACAACAGGGTATCCCACCCATGCAAATACGCAAATTATTTTCCTTCCTGCTGCAGATAATTACCGGTGGCCTTGCCGCTGCCTTTCTGTATGTCCTGCTGGTCGAGCCGGATTTACTGCAAAAAGGCGATGCCCGTATTGTTGAAGTGCGCGAAACAGGCACCCAGCCGGCAGCGCAAGGCATCATTGAAAACCGCCAGGACCGGGTCGGGCCTGTTTCCTATGCAGACGCGGTTGCAAGTGCGGCACCGGCCGTGGTGAATGTACACACCGCGAAAATTATTACCCGCCAGATCCATCCGCTGCTGGATGACCCGATCTTCAAACAGTTCTTTGGTGAACGCTTTAAAAACAGCCGCAAGGAAATCGAAACCAGTCTCGGTTCAGGTGTGTTGATCAGTGAGCAGGGATACATTCTTACCAACCATCACGTCATTGCGGGCGCAGTCGAGATCCAGGTGCTGCTGGCCGACGGGCGCAAGGCGCATGCAATTGTCGTCGGTACCGACGTCGATACCGACCTCGCCGTGCTGCACATTGAAGCCGGGCAACTGCCAAGCATTGTTATCGGGGATTCGAAAGTTTTGCGCGTCGGCGATATCGCGCTTGCGATCGGTAATCCGTTTGGTGTGGGTCAAACCGTCACCATGGGAATCATCAGTGCAACCGGAAGAGATCAACTCGGCATTACCAACTATGATGATTTTATCCAGACAGATGCGGCGATCAACCCAGGCAACTCAGGGGGTGCACTGATCAATGCCCACGGCGAACTGATCGGCATCAACTCGGCCATCTACAGCCGCTCCGGTGGCTCGCAAGGTATCGGCTTTGCCATCCCCATCAGCCTGGCCAAGGGGATAATGAAACAGATTATCGAGCAGGGTCACGTGGTACGCGGCTGGCTCGGCATCGAGGCACAGGACCTGACACCGCAACTGGCGGAGTCATTCAAAATGGCAACCACCGAGGGCGTGCTGATATCCGGCGTGCTGCGTAACGGGCCTGCCGATGATGCCGGCCTGCTGCCCGGTGATGTCGTCATATCAATCAACAACACCGCTGTCACCGACTCGAGGGAAGCTATGAAGATCATCTCGATGCAGCCGCCCGATAGCGCTATCACCCTCGTGGTAATCCGCGATGGCGCTGCACTCACTGTCAAACCACGGGTCAGCAAGCGTCCCGAACAGACCCTGGTGCAGGATTAATTTCAGCAGATTCATGCAGACGCGATCGGGTCACAGGCGAGGTTTTCGCGCCTGCAAGGCACAGCTGCAGTGGAATTCAGGACAGTAGTTGCGCCAGCGCGGCAAGGAAGGCCTGGTTCTCGTCGGGCTGTCCTACGGTCACACGCAAACAATCCTGCAGGGCATCTGTTGATCCATGCAGGTACTTGATCAGTATCCCCGCCTGCTGCAGGCCCTCGTAGATGCTGTCTGCCTGCGCCGGGGGCACCCGAAAAAGAATAAAGTTTGCCTCGCTGGGAAATACCGTCAGCGCAGGCAGTGCCTGCAGCCCGGCAATCAATGCAGTGCGCGTATCACGAATCACTTCGGCCTGCCGGTCAAAGACGGCCTTGTGCCGCATCGCAAAATTGCCGGTTATCTGGTTGAGTGAACCGATGTTATAGGGCAGCCGCGTCTTGTCGATCTGCTCAAGCCATTCACGCGCACCGGCAAGCAGGCCGAGACGCAAGCCGGCAAGCCCCAGCTTGGAAACCGTGCGCAATACCAGCAGATTGTCGTGGTCAGGCAATTGCTGCATGAAACTGGCATCGGTAAACGGTGCATAGGCCTCATCCACCACGACAAGTCCTTCAGCTGCGGCAAGCATGGCCTTTATGACGCCGGCATCAAACAGGTTTCCGGTTGGATTGTTCGGATAGGCAAGGAAGGTCACTGCCGGTTGCCGCTGCGTGATCGCCGCCAGCATCGCATCGGCATCCAGCGAGAAGTCCTGCTGCAGGGGTATTGATACAAATTCCAGCCCGGCAACCGCGGCAATCTGGCGATACATGACGAAGGTCGGCTCCGGTGCCAGCACACTCCGCCCCGGTGCTGCAACCGTCTGCACAATCATCTGGATGAGTTCGTCCGAGCCGTTACCGAGTATCACGCCGGCGGAATCCGGCACCTCCATGGCGGTGCGCATGACAGTCTGCAAGGCCGCTGCCGACGGGTCCGGATAACGATTCAGCTCGACGGCCCTGAGCGCCTCGAGCCATGCAGCACGCAGGCTGTCAGGCCATGGCCACGGGTTTTCCATGGCATCGAGCTTGATGAGCTCACCGGCCGGCGGCACATGGTAGGCACCGAGAGCCCTGATTTCGGCACGTACCAGCTGTTTTACCCTGTCACTTGCTGAAGTCATAAACAATTACCATCAGAAAAAATATTCTCGCGCAAAGGCGCAAAGACGCAAAGACGCAAAGAAAAAACATTTGCCACAGAGGGCACAGAGTACACAGAGAAGAACATTCAATTACAGGTTTTCACTGTTTTAATGAAACACCCTGATTCTGGCAATACCCTACCCTTGTTCGTATGGCACCATCAAAGATATTGTGCTTGAAATCTCTGTGTACTCTGTGCCCTCTGTGGCAGATTTTTTTTGTTGATTTGTCTTTGCGCCTTTGCGGCTTTCGGCAATTGCTCCTGCATTGCTCTACCTCCTGCATCCCTGCAGTCGTGCGCGAGGAATTGCAGCCTGTAGTGCCTAAGCATTCCCCTGGTCGTCGTCCTTGATGCGTACCTCGGCGGAACGCGCATGTGCGGTCAGGCCTTCGCCGCGCGCAAGGATGGCGGCCGTCTTGCCGAGAATGCTGGCGCCCTGCGCGGAACACCGGATCAGGCTCGAGCGCTTCTGGAAATCATAGACGCCCAGCGGTGACGAAAAACGGGCCGTGCGCGAGGTTGGCAGCACATGGTTCGGACCGGCGCAGTAATCACCAACGACTTCCGCGGTATAGCGGCCCATAAAAATAGCGCCGGCATGGCGGATATCTGCGGCCATTGCCTGCGGATTCTCGACTGACAGCTCGAGGTGCTCGGGCGCAATATCATTGGCTATAGCGACGGCCTCATCGAGGTCACTCACCTGTATCAATGCACCCTGCCCCTGCAGTGAAGCACGGATGATTTCTGCACGCGACATTTCCGGCAGCAGGCGCTCGATACTTGCCGCTACCCGGTCGAGAAAAGCGCCATCCGGGCTGAGCAGGATTGACTGGGCATCTTCATCATGTTCAGCCTGCGAAAACAGGTCATATGCAATCCAGTCAGGATCGGTCTTGCCATCGCAGACCACCAGGATCTCGGATGGCCCGGCGATCATGTCGATGCCGACCTTGCCGAACACCATGCGCTTGGCCGCTGCCACGTAGGCATTGCCCGGCCCGACGATCTTGTCGACTGCGGGGATGGTTTGCGTGCCGTAGGCCAGCGCCGCCACGGCCTGGGCACCACCGATCGCAAAGATGCGGTCAACCCCGGCGATGCTGGCTGCCGCCAGCACCATCTGGTTGCGCACGCCTTCCGGTGTTGGCACCACCATGACCAGTTCAGCAACGCCGGCGACCCTGGCAGGCAGTGCATTCATCAACACGGACGAGGGATAGGCGGCCTTGCCACCGGGCACATACAGACCAACCCGGTCCATCGGCCTCACCTGCTGACCGAGCACGGTCCCGTCTGGCTCGGTGTAGGACCACGATTCAAGTTTCTG
>JBATIF010000057.1:0-2332 GCA_049667605.1 Gammaproteobacteria bacterium | reverse complement strand
AAAAATTACAATGTGATGTACCAATCTAATCTATTTAATCTTAATTTTATTTTTCCGTGTCTTTGCGTGGATTCCATGGCCATAAACAAAATCAGATTAAGACTACTCGCCCATAATATTATCAAGCTTGCGCATACCCCGCAGCCACAAGACATCCAGCGGCGAGTACAGGAAATGCACGAGCATCAGCACTATTGCGATGCCAGCCACAATCAAGAAAAGAATCATCATCTTTTTCCAGTTTTTTGCACGCGCCTCCGCAGCATTGGGCAGGTACGGAATCACTGCCAGCGGTGCGGTGTGCAGGATGGCCACCAGCCCCTTGCTGCCCCTGACGACCGAACTTGTGCTCTCGGCAACGGCCGCGGAGCCAACGCCGGCACCGAGTGCCAGCACCAGGCTCAGGAAAATAATGGCCGGCCGGTTCGGGCTGATCGGCTCTTCCGGCAGGGCTGCCGGGTCGATCAGAGTGAATTTTTCACCCTTCCTTTCCTTCTCCATTGACTGAGCGACTTCAGCGGTACTCTGTTTTCTCTTGGCGCTATCGTAACGTGAATAGAGTTCCTCCAGCTCATGGACGATCGCCCTCAAATCCTGCTCGGTTTTTGGTGTTCGCAACAAGCGCTCCTCGTAGTCAGCCACCTTGTCCACAAGTTCTGCACGTCGTTGTGTAAAGGAGTTTATTTCGCTGTTTATGGCAGCAAGTTGTGTCATCAGGTTGATATAGGAGGGATTGTCCGGATTTCTCTCGGTTGTTACCGGCGCTTCATATGCCGGGGTATTCTGGATTTCGTTTTCCAGCGTAGCGATCTGTCGCTGCAGGTCTTTAACATCCGGATGCTCCTGTGTATAGAGTTCCTCTGCCGTTCTCAATTCGTTCAGCAATTCGCCCATCTGTGTTATCAAATCAACCTGGGAAGCTTGAACCCCCGTTTCTTTTTCAAGTGACTGGATCTCGCGTTTAATCCGGATGACGTCCGGATGATCGGGGGAGTAGCGGCTGGCAAGACTGATGTATTCAGTTTGTATTGCTTCCAGGCGGGCCTCGGGACTTATCATGCTGTCTGATTCTGCAACATATGGATCCAGCAGCGGCAGCTGGCCTTCTACGTATATCTTGCGTTCACCCAGGCTCTGCAACTGGGTGTCGATGGAGCTGATTTGCTGCTCGGCCCGTGCAAGTGCCGCTTCGTTAATATCCCGTACCTCGGGCAACGTCTTCATGTTGCGTTCCTTGAACTCCGTCATGGTCGTTTCGTAGTGTTTGATCTCCTTCAGCAGACGCTTGCTCTCGGCACTCAGGAAGTCAAAGGTCTCCGCGGCACCCTCAGTACGGGTTTTCAGGTTCTCACTCAGGTATAGCGTGGTCAACTCGCCGGCAACCTTCTGGGCCAGAGCGGGGCTTTCGCTATGGAAGCCGATGGTAAAGGCGATCGTGGCTTCGGCGGGTCTGCCCGATCTCGGGTCCACGACTTCCGCGGTGATCATGTCGACCAGGATATCCTCGCGCATGTCTTCCAGGACTTCTTCTATGGTCAGGCGCCGGCGCTCACTTTCGTAGAGCCCGTATTTATCCATGATCTCGACAAGATTGGTTCGGGTCATGACGCGCTGACTGATAAGCTGGATCCTTTGTGCCGCAAAGCTGGTGACGGTCGACTGGATCAGTTCATCGGGCACTTCCTGTGCCTCGATCAATATGGTGGAAGTCGACTCGTAAGTTGGCGGCCAGACGAATGCGGTAATCAGCCCGAGGGCAAAGACAACCCCCGCCACCAGTGTGATCATCCCCCGCCGGCGCCTGAAGGCGGACAGGTAGTCGCCCAGATCCAGTGTTTGTTCCAGTGCCATTTCTGCCATGATGTGCTCGCTTTTCCCTGTTTTCGCCTGTGTTCGGAAAATATCGGTTACTGGTTAATATACTTGAAGAAATTTATCTTTGATAGAAGAGCAGGGATGGCCACGGAATCCACGAAAGCACACGAAAAAATGAACCCAATGCAAATTCTTCCAGTCCAGTATGTTTCAGTCCTGCAGGAGCCAGCTTGCTGGCTGAATGATTCAGCAGCAAGTTACCTCGTAACCAAATATTCCTTATTATACAATAATTTAAAAAGATATATCTTCGCCCGGCGAGGTACTTACATACCTACAGAGTTCACTTGAAGGCCAAAAATAACCAGTGATTTATTAGCCCAAATAAGGTTTCTTCCGTGTCCTTCCGTGGCAATTAAGATTTCACTTCTCACTTCTCACTTCTCACTTCTCACTTCTCACTTCTCACTTCTCACTTCTCACTTCTCACTTCTCACTTCTCACTTCTCACTTCTCA
>JBATIF010000056.1:0-10158 GCA_049667605.1 Gammaproteobacteria bacterium | reverse complement strand
ATTATCATCAGGGTGGTGGCGGTAATTGCCTGCACTGACCTGCGCACGAAGTCTTTCATGCGGGATTTGCTGAAGGTAACCAGCACGTATCCGGCTTTTATACCTTGAGGTGCAACCGGTTGGACGAACGATATAACCGGATGGATCTCGCCGGGGGCTGGTCTCCAGTCCCATGTATAGATGCTGGCATCGCCCCGGGCAATCCGTTCCAGCAAGGCGGTATTTTTTGTATGTGCGGTGCCAGCTTGTACAAGAACTTTACCTTGCAGTGAAATAATTGCTGTCGCCAGTACACTGTTGCCGTTGGTGAAGCTTGCCGCAATACCATGGAGCGCCGGCATATCATCAGCCAGCAGGGGTTCCCTGGCGGATTGCCCCATCAGGCCTGCCAGCGTGGTGCCCTGTTCGTTGATTTGCTGCTGCAGTATCCCGGTCTGTTGCTGGATCAGAATAAATCCGAGTAACAACATGCAACCCACGACCAGTACTGTGATAAAGAATGATAATTTGTAGGCCAGCGGAATGCGCTGTGTCCTGTCGCGCATTTTTTTCCTCAACAGCAGGATGCCGGATCGCAGCCTTCCAGGCCGGCCCTGGTGTGCGGGTTGTGCTAACACTTGTGAGTCATGGGGCCTGCCTTGAGGAACGCTAGCATGCGCAGAAGCGGCACTCATAGAGGCTTCATGATTCCCGCTCACTGCCTTGTTCATCAGGCGGCCTCACATGCGCTTATCGCGGTCAACAGGCGGGATGTGTACAATGCCTGCTGTTTTCCCCGGATAACGCGCGAGGTACTTTCATGACCCTGATTCGTCCATTTGCCGGATTGCGGCCGGCCGCAGGCCGGGCCGAAGAGGTAATTGCGCCGCCCTACGATGTGCTCAACAGTGACGAGGCCCGGCTGCGTGCCGCAGGTCGCCCCTGGAGTTTCCTGCATATCTCCAAAGCGGAGATTGACCTGCCCGAGGGCACGGACCCGCATGCCGATGAGGTCTATGCAAAGGCTGCTGAAAACCTGCAGCAAATGTTGCAGGCAGGTGTGCTTGTCAGGGATGAGAAACCGTTGTATTACGTTTATCGCCTTGTCATGGGCGGGCACAGCCAGACCGGACTTGTAGCGGTTGCATCCGTGGCAGACTACAACACGAATCGAATTCGCAAGCATGAATTTACGCGGCCGGACAAGGAAGATGACCGGGTACGGCAGATCGATGCCTTGCATGCGCAGACGGGGCCGGTGCTGCTTGCCTGTAAATCCGATCCCGGCATCGATGCCATGCTCGCCGGGGTTGCGCGCGGCCGGCCAGATGTCGATCTTGTCGCGGATGATGGCATCGGTCACAGTCTTTGGGTTGTCAGGGATGATGCCATGATCGATAAAATTACCGCGGTTTTTGACGGCATGAATGCGCTGTATATCGCTGACGGACATCACCGTTCGGCTGCAGCGTCGAGGATTGCTGCCAGTCATAGTGGCGTGCAGGGGGCCGGATATTTTCTGACGGTGATTTTTCCGCACAGGCAGATGCAGATACTCGACTACAACCGTGCTGTCAGGGACCTGGCTGGTATGAGTGCGGAAGAATTTCTCGCCAGGGTTGTCGAGTCCTTTACGGTAACCCCGGTTGCCGCGACCCTGCGCCCGGACGGGCCGGGGATTTTTGGCATGTATCTCGCCGGGCAATGGTACCGCCTGGAGATCCATGCGGATTGCATCCCGAATGATCCAGTGGGCAGACTGGATGTCAGTTTGCTTGCCGACAGGCTGCTGGCACCGATACTCGGGATTGAAGATCCCCGGCGTGATACACGCATTGATTTTGTCGGTGGTATACGCGGACTTGCCGAGCTGGAGCGGCGTGTTGACAGCGGTGAGATGAAAGTCGCTTTTTCCATGTATCCAACCAGCATGGATGACCTGATGGCGGTTGCCGATGCCGGTGAGGTCATGCCTCCGAAATCGACCTGGTTCGAGCCAAAGCTGGCCGATGGCCTGGTTTCCCACGTGCTTGATTGAGCGGAAGTGCCGGTCATCATCTATACGCGGATTGTGTAGAAAGCTGCCGGTACTGTTCTCGACCGGCCCTGTTGGTAGGATTTCCATGAAGGGCTATGCAATCTCACCTTCGAAATCGTAATCAAGCACCCGGCTGGGTGCCTGGATAAAATTCCCCTGGATCATATCGACGCCGTTCTGCCAGAGTATGGCCAGATCCCCCGGATTATCTACACGTTCGGCAATGCTTACTGTGCCGAGAGCATGGGATAGCCTCACAAGCGCCTTGACCCGGGACTGTTTTTCCTTGTTGCCTGCCAGCCCATTGATCAGGCTGCCGTCTATTTTGAGGATGTCTGCAGGTACATGTTTTAACAACATTGGCTGATTGTTCAAGCCGAAGTGTTCCAGTGCCACCTTGCACTGCATCTTTTTCATTGCCTTGATGAAGGTTATGGCGCTTCTCAGGTCGTTGGCCGCATCGAGTTCCTGTATTTCAAATACCACGGAACTGTGGGACAGTTTGTATTCCTTCAGCTTGTCGAATATCCATGCCGGCAAATTGATGTCGGCAAGGGTAGACCTGGAAAGTTTCATGTAAACCGTAATATCGTCGCCATATTCACGAAGCTTGGCGATGTTGCTGAATGCTGCTTCGTATACCCAGTAATCAATTTCACAGCTCATGCCGAATTTTTCGGCAAGCTCGATAAACTGCCCGGGCAGTATGGTATGGCCTTCTTCGTCAACAACCCTGAGCAGGGCTTCATAGCATTTACTGGTGTCACCCCCCAGGCTGATGATGGGCTGATAGGCCAGGTAGAAGCGTTGTTCATCTATGGTCTTCCTGATGACTTTATCCCACTCATTTTCATTTCCCTGGGCCACCTGTTCGTCGATAACAGCGCTGTGTGTGTGAATCTGGTTGCCCCCGGATGAACGGGCGACTTCACATGCCGTGTCAGCATGACTGAGTATTTTCTGCGCGTCTGTCGTGTGCTCGGTGACTGCACAGATACCGATGCTGCAGGTTATTGTGATAGCCCGTCCGCTTACCGCCGTGACGTGCCCGGAAATATGGCGTAGCAGTTTTTCCGCCATGGCCTGGACCTTCTCACAGCTGCTGTTGTGGTGCATTATGGTGTAGCTGTAGTCACCGAAGCGGGCAATACTGTCTTTTTTGTCACACTGCTGTTCCAGTAGCCTGGCAAGTTCACAGAGCACTTTATCGCTCGCTGCTATGCCATTTTCCTCTCGAATCTTCTTGAATCCGTCCAGCGTGATGTAGATGAGCGCACGAACTTCACCCTCATTCTCAGCTGTTGTGACGTCTTTCTCGAGCAGGCTCATGAAATGCTGGCGATTACACAGCCCGGTCAGGGTGTCCAGGTGCGCCATCATTTCCATGCTGTCAATGAGAGCTGCAGGGCTGGCATCTGTGGAACTTTCGATGAGCGCGGTAGAGCGGTCCTGGCAGGCGTCAAGTGCTGCTTCAAGTTCGGTAACTTTCCGCTGAAGTTGCACAAGTCTTGCTTCCCGGGACACTGCCATCTCAAGATGGGCGGGCTGGTTGCAGGAGACCAGCGCTGCAATGCCGGATTTTCCCGCAGCGAGCACTGCTGCCCCGGATGCATCTTCAACGATGGCAATAACAGGGGGTGAGGTTTTGAACTGTGCAAGCAGGCCCTGAACGTCTTCTGTGCTGATGACATCGTCACCGTTTCCGCAGAGTACGATATCGGGTGCCTGTTCAAGTAGAGCGGATTTGAACGTTGCAGCGTCACGGGCGTAAGCAAAGCGAATGCTATGTCCTGCATCGTGCAGGATGTTAGCCAGTGTTTCCGCGTCATTTTCGCTTTTCTCTACAATTAGAAGGCGAAGGTAATCAGAATTGTTCACAATTGTCCTCACTTCAATCAAAACCAGTATGGAGCCGCCAGGCGCCGGGCAAAACGGAATTTCCCCGCATCAGGACTCCGACACTGTGTTTTTCGGCATTTCAGGCCAGGTCTTAAGTACTCCCTGTATATACGCTGCTGCCCCGGGCGGTGCTCCGGCCTGTCACACAGGGTATTTCCAGTTCAGCTATTTCCTGATAGCATGCAAGTGTCTGAAAAATCGGCATTTAGAGCACTGTTTTTGCCCGGCTCGCCCACAACCGCTGAATATGGAGATACGTATGCATTCGATTACAGTCAGACCCGAGACGCCGGAAGATATCCGCGCGATTGATGTTGTACATATCAGCGCTTTCGGGGGGGAGGCCGAGGCCAATCTGGTCAGTGTTTTGAGGGAATCAGCGGGCTACAACCGGGAGCTTTCGCTGGTGGCAGAGCTTAACGGACGAATCGTCGGGCATATCCTGTTGACCAGGGTACCCTTGCGCAACCAGGGCAAGGAAACGAATGTGCTCGCGCTGGGACCAATGTCGGTGGTTCCCTCACAAAGCCATCGCGGTATTGGCTCGGAACTGATTCAGGCAGCTGTAAAACTTGCAAAAGAAAAAGGTTATGGTGCGATCGTGGTTCTCGGTCATCCGGAATACTACAAGCGCTTCGGTTTCGAGAATGCCAGGGATGCACATATAAGCTGCAATCTGCCGGCACCCGAAGATGCCCTGACCATCATGGAAGTCGTTGCCGGAAACCTTGCCGGAGGTGGCCATGTGGAATATCCGGAACCTTTTCTTGCCCTTTATTAACCGCCGGGCCGTTGCTATGGCGTTTTAGCCCTGGTGAAATGATATTGGCCGAAGATGCCCGTGTTTTCGAGTTGTTGCGTGAGAACGATGGTTTCCTTCTCACCCTTGTATTCCAGTGTGGAAGTGCAGCCGACTCTGAATGGCAGGGCAGGGAGTACCAGGCTGGCGGCCTGCTTTAGTGATTTCATCTCCGGCAGCAAGATGCCTTTCATCCTGTTAGTGCTGCTTATATCGTCCCGGCAAATACGTGTCCATACCGGGCGGGCCCCGGGCGAGAGCATTTGCAGCCCCAGTTCCAGTCCGCGTTCGCGGGTAAATTTTATCCTGCGGATTACGCCAAGATGCCAGTCCTGTGTACCGTTGTCACCGGGAAACCTCACGGCGACGAGTTCTCCAACCCTCGCAGAGGTAGGGTCAGCGCTGTCACAAAGCAGACAGTAACCCCCGGCACTCATGTCGGCTACTTTCCATGCCTCGATCTGTGCGGGCGCTGCTGTGCCGGGCGCTGCGTTGTTGTGCAGGGGGCCATCCTTGCCGATGCCATTTAAGGGAAGGGTCCTGATGCTGGTGACATTTTCGAAAGTGGGGTCCTGAAGGGCCTCGCCTTCAGCAACTTCCCCTGCTGTGACAGGCGGTTGTAATATAGTTTCGAGGGTCGACTCTTCTGCCAGCCGGTGGATCGAATCAAGCCCGATAATCAGCTTGACGGGCGTGGCAGCCTGATGGCGGGAGAATCTGCGTTTTGGCATTACCCCCCAGGCAAGCATCAGTCGTCTCAGGGTATCTTTGTCGCTGATACCGATAGCGGCTCTGCCGGCATCGGTATCGTTCTCGGCCACGGCCGCACCCAGCATGCTTGCCATGCTTGATGTATCCAGTATGCGCTGGTACTCATTTGGCTGGCTGCTGCTGTTGAGTAACCGGTAGGATGGCGGGTCGTCAGACAGCAGGTTGCTTGCAAAAAGCCCGTTGTCCTGTTTATCGTTAACCGATTTCAGGCGGGTTTCAGTGGCCCAGTCAAGTAATGAACTGTATACATGCTGAATTTCTTTTTGTCGCAAGCGGTAGGGATTTGCCAGTGACAACAGCAGGATTTGTTTGTATACCGTTTCAATTGTACTGCTGGCGGGTGAGGGTAAAGTCGTGTCGTTGACGACTGTTTTTGCAAGGCCTTCCTTCTCTGCGGCCGTGTAAAGCGTGTGAATACTTTTCCACAGGCCTGCCGGGTACTGCAGGTAGATTTGATAATTGGTCAGCAGGGACTCGCTTGAATAACGCAGTGCACGGTGGATGGCTGTTGCCAGTTGCTGCTTCTTGCCGGACCTGCGTCCCAGGTCGGCGGCCATAATTCCATAAGCGGTTGCCATCTGGCTGTAGAGTTCAAGGCAATGCCTCGCCTTGGCCAGGTCCTTTTCAAGCAACGGGACATGTTTGCCGAGAATTTCATTTTTCAAAGCCCCGCTGACGCAGAGCACGGGTACGGATAACAGTTCCACGGCCGCGTACCTGTCCGTCGGCTTGATGTCCAGGGTGTTAATTTCTTCGAGGGCTTGACCGAGTAATTCCCGTGTCTTGCCGGTATTGATAATCGGCAGATCTGCAATCCATTGATTAATAGCTGCCGGGCTTGTGTCGAAATCGTTTTCTCCGGGTTTTTTTCGCTTTGCCAACGTCTGTCCCCTGGTGCCTGCCGGTTCGTGTCTTGGTAATTCGGTGAGTAGTACAGCGCTGCAAGAGCGGCTTTTCAACTATTATAAGCAACCCGTGGTTGTATGTCAGGAATCTTGCCGGGGTGGAGTGATTTCTTGCCCGGCTCACCCGGTAACTCCCTGACCAGCCTGGGTACCAGGTAGCCGGGCAGCGCGGCGTGTACCTCTTCCATCAGGGCAATGGCTGTTGCGTCGCTGACTTCGAAGTGGGCGGCACCCTGTACCCTGTCCAGTTGATGCAGATAGTAAGGCAGCACCCCGGCAGCGAACAGGGCCTCGCTCAAGCGGATCAGTGTAGCGGCGCTATCGTTGACGCCGCGCAACAGCACGGACTGGTTCAGCAGCGTCACACCGGCCTGCTTCAGGCGACCCATTGCAAAACTTACGCTTGCATCGATTTCATGTGGATGGTTGCTGTGCATGACCATGACGACTTGCAGTTTCTGTGCTTCGACCCAGGACAGGAAACCGTCATCAATTCTTTCCGGCAAAACGATGGGCAGACGGGTGTGAATGCGCAGGGTGTGAAGCCGGGGTAATTCATCGAGACGCTTGCCAAGGGTGTGCAATCGTGAATCCGGTAGTGACAACGGGTCGCCGCCGCTGAGGATGATTTCCCTGATGTCAGGGTTCTGTTTTATCCATGTAATCGACTGTTCCCAGTCATCAACTGCCGGGTTTGCCTCGCTATAGGGAAAATGGCGGCGGAAACAATAACGGCAGTGTACGGCGCATGCGCCGGTGGTCGTCAGCAGGGCGCGTCCCTTGTATTTCTGCAGCAATCCGGGCACCTGAATTGCCTGTTGTTCGTCAAGCGGGTCGGGCTGGTATCCAATTCCTTGCTGCATTTCATCCTGCAGAGGCAACACCTGTCTTAACAACGGGTCATTGATATCACCCCTGACCATACGGCTGATGAAGCCACGCGGCACCCGTAGCGGGAAATCGCTGTCGAGTGGTAGTATATTCATGGTTTCCGGATCGATTTCCAGTAAACGCAGCAGTTCCCCGGTTGATTTCACGGCCTGTGCCAGTATCGATTGCCAGGCGGGCCGGTATTCCACGTTCGGTAATCGGGGTATCATGGCGGGCGTTTTCCTGCTATTTCAGCGACACAAGGTTACAGACATATGGCATCTTACAGCACCAATGAGTTCAAGGGTGGTCTGAAAATCATGATTGATAATGATCCCTGCGCCATTATTGAAAATGAATTTGTAAAGCCCGGCAAGGGACAGGCATTCAACCGGGTCAAGATCCGCAACCTGAAAACCGGCCGGGTGATGGAGCGTACCTACAAGTCAGGCGAGACGGTCGAGGCCGCCGATGTCATGGATGTTGCCTTGCAGTATCTCTACTCGGACGGCGAGTTCTGGCACTTCATGGATACCCAGACCTTTGAGCAGAAGGCAGCCGATGCAACTGCCGTCGGTGATGCCGTGAAATGGCTGAAAGAACAGGATATGTGCGAGGTGACCCTGTGGAACGGAACGCCACTGGTGATTACCCCGCCGAATTTCGTCATGTTGACGGTGACAGAAACCGATCCCGGCGTACGCGGCGATACCTCGGGTGGCGGCGGCAAACCGGCAACACTGGAAACCGGGGCCGTGGTGCGCGTGCCGCTGTTTATCAATATCGGCGAAATGCTGAAGATCGATACCCGCACCGGGGAGTATGTCGGGCGGGCAAAAGAGTAGCTTCTCATGCCTGATCCGCTGCGCTTGATCCGGCCTGCATTCTGAGGTGATCTTGTAGGCCGGATCAAGGAGCACAGCGACGGACCCGGCGAATTTTTCCGCACGATTCTATTATTTGTACCGGATGTATCTTGCAAACAGACGATTCATGGAGGCCGACGGCCTCGCTGGAGAACATCAGGCTCAGGGCGCTGTTGCTTGCGCGTATCAGGCGTTTCTTTGCAGAGCACGATGTGCTCGAAGTCGAGACGCCGGCACTCTCCCGTGCCGCGACCACCGAACCTTCCCTGTCAAGTTTCAGCACCCGATATCATGGCCCTGGTCCCGCGACAGCGGATAGGTTCTATCTGCATACCTCGCCGGAATACCCGATGAAAAGACTGCTGGCCGCGGGGCTCGGGTCGATCTATCAGGTCTGCAAGGTGTTCCGTGATGGCGAATACGGCTGCTGGCACAATCCGGAATTTTCCTTGCTCGAGTGGTACCGCACCGGCTTTGATCACCTCGACCTGATGGACGAGGTTGAAAAGCTGCTTTGTGGAATCCTCTCCGGTATCGCGCCGATCGGGTCTGTCAGTCACTGGAGTTACCGGCAGCTGTTCCTGGAGTTTGCCGGCGTGGATGTCTCTGTTGTTTCAGCAAACGAACTTGAATCCCTGCTGCGAACCGCACACAACATTGACACCGTCGGTATGGCCGATGCAGAACTTGATGCCTGGCTGGACCTGACAATGACGCATATTATTGAACCCCGGCTTGGGCGTGGCCTGGTGTTTGTGCGTGATTATCCTGCGAGCCAGGCCGCCCTCGCTCGCCTGCGTCCCGCTACACCTCCGGTGGCGTCGCGTTTCGAGGTCTACCTCGATGGTGTGGAGCTGGCAAACGGTTTTCATGAACTTGCTGATGCCGGTGAACAGCGGCAGCGGCTCGAGCGCGAAGCAAAAAAGCGCAAGCGGGCAGGTGCCGGCTCTGTCTGCATCGACGAACATTTTCTTGCGGCGCTGGAATCCGGCTTGCCGAACTGTGCGGGCGTTGCACTGGGCCTGGACCGCCTGCTTATGATTGCCTGCGGCGCAAAGTGCCTGCGTGATGTGATCGCTTTTCCGATTGACTCTGCCTGATAACGGCATGTATATCTTATAACCATTCATCACATCTCCGACACTTGAGCATGGCAGAAACAATACCGAAAAATGCCAGTATAAGGATTGACGGGAATGCGCTGGTCTGCAGCAATCGCTGGACGGTCAGTGACATCGGTCCCTTGAGTGCTACAGTGGGTGAACTGCCTGTCCCGGATGATGACGCCGTGGTTATTGATGGTGCGGCAATTTCAGTCATGGATACGGCCGGTGCCTGGATGCTGCTGCAGGTAAAGCGGCGCATGGAGGCGGCAAACCGGCAGGTAAGCTTTAGCGGTTTTCTCCCGGACCACGCCAGGTTGCTCAACTACATCACCGAGGAAAGCCAGGATGCGGAACGCGTAATTACGCCGCACCCGACACCTTCTCTAACGGACCATTGGCTGGCTGTTAGCAATGACCTGGTGAACTTCCTGGCATTTATCGGTCAAGCCGCGGTCTCACTGTTTCGTGCCATACGTAATCCGGGCAGGATCCACTGGCCTGAAATATTCATCGAGATTCGTGAGACGGGTGTCAAGGCACTGCCCATTGTAGGCCTGTTGTCATTTCTTATGGGCGTGGTGTTTGCCTACCTGGGCGCTGTCCAGTTGAGGCAGTACGGGGCGGACCTATATATAGCCGACATGGTCGGGTACGCAATGTTGCGTGAACTTTCTCCCCTGTTGACGGCGATCCTGGTGTGTGGACGGACCGGCTCTGCATTTGCCGCACAGATCGGGACCATGCAGGTGCGGGAGGAGGTGGATGCCCTGGAGACCATCGGTATTTCCCCGATCGATTTGCTGGTATTGCCCAAGTTGCTGGCACTGATCCTGGTGGTGCCGCTGCTTACGGTGTTCGCCGATGTGCTTGCTGTATTCGGCGGGATGGTACAGGCAAACCTGCAACTCGGACTCGGGTTTAACGC
>JBATIF010000055.1:0-5739 GCA_049667605.1 Gammaproteobacteria bacterium | reverse complement strand
ATGTCGACCAGGTCTGCATCCCAGACGTAGGATTTCAGCTGTTTAAGCAATTCATGAACTCTGTTACTCATCAGTTATTCCCGCCCCGTGCGGCGCCTGGATCGATTAATGAAACGATAAAAAAATGCCTGCCCTGTATGTGTGCAGTCTAAAATATGCAACTCGATAGCACCATCATCGCAAAACACCGTAGCGGCACATACCCTGCCGGCGTACCCCGGTGGGAGGTGATTATTTCATGCCGGGCGGGCCTGCAGGGACTAAAGGATCGTATCAGGCAGGCCGCTATAAAGTGGTGGAACACAGCCAAAACACGGGAACCCCGATGAATATTACTACACGGGAACAGCAACGACTCCTGATTGTCGATGATTCAAAGGTTGTCCGGGTCACTGCCCGCAAAATCCTGCGAGACCATTTCGAGACTGTCGAAGCGATCGATGGCGAGAATGCCTGGAATATCCTTGCCGGCGATGAAATCTTTTCACTGGTAATCTCCGATCTCAACATGCCGAAGCTGGACGGCTTCGAACTGCTGGAACGCATCAGGAATTCCCCGAACCCCCATATCCGTGATTTGCCGGTCATCATCATTACTGGCGCCAATGATTCGCAAGCAACCAAAGAGCGCGCCACCCTGGCCGGCGCGACCGATTTTATCGGCAAGCCTTTTGATTCCGTACATCTGCTTGCGCGCACCCAGGCACACGCAAGCGCCCATAGCAGCGCACGTACACTCAGGGAAGCAAGCCTTGCACTGGAAAGTGAAATAACCATCGATCCGCTGACCCGGCTCGCGAATCAAACGGCATTCATGGAGCTCGGCTACCAGCAGCTGGCCTACGCAGTCCGGCATAACACCAGGTTATCCGTATTTTATATAGAAATCGACCACTACGGCGATCTTTACAGAACCCACGGTGACAGCGTCTGCGAAAGCATTATTCAAACAGTCGCAACGCTTCTAACTGCGACCGCCCGCCATGAAGACACAGTCGCTCGTATAGGCACAGCGCGTTTCGCCCTGCTCCTCCCCGAGCTGAACAATAACGGCATACAGAATCTCGCAAACCGCATCAGGAAGTGCGTCAGTGATCGTGTTCTCAAACATGGCGAGGTACGCACACATTTTACAATCAGCATCGGAGTTGCGGCCATGGAGATACGCCGCAATACCCGCTTCGATGACCTGGTGTCTCTCGCGGGAAGCCGCCTGGCGGAAGCGCTTGCCCGCGGCGGCGACAGGATTGTCGATGAAGATGATGACTACCCGCCACAACGGCAGCAGTCCGGCCTGGAACTGGCCGCCGCGATTCAGGCTGAAAGCGTCGATGTAATTGAAATCCAGATTGATGACGTCCCCGTCCATGCCGAGAGAATTTATACAGGTCTGCCGGCAACAGACTCCCGCATGGCTCCTGCGCCAGTCCTGTTACCTGTTGAGGGCACAACCACCGGCGATGCCTTGAAAGTGCATGTTGGCGAGCACCAGAAAATTAATGCAACCAAACAAACCCTTGCCATCAGGTCAGCACGCATCGGCCTGCTGGAACGGCTGCTGACAGGCTTGTTTTCCGTGTGCAAAAGAGACCGAAAACCGCAACAGGGTTCTTAACCGGCAGCCGCCAGATAGCCTCAACGACCGGCTTGCCGGTCGTCTGTTTTTTCCGCTACTCACTTATGGATATAATGCATGGCTTGCGCTGTGGAATTACAGGGAGCCGGCTTATGCCTTCATTCGATATTGTTTCTGAAGTGGACCTGCACGAGGTCACGAATGCTGTCGATCAGACCAACCGCGAGGTCGGTAACCGTTTTGACTTCAAGGGCTCCGATTCCCGTGTGGAACAAAAAGAAGCACTGCTCAGCCTGCATTCCGACACCGATTTCCAGATCAGGCAGATCCTCGACATCCTGCACCTGAAGATTGCAAAGCGCGGCATCGATGTTGCCGCTCTGTCGGAGGGGGAAATTCACTCCAACGGCAAGAAAGCCAGCATGGACATCACTATCCGGCAAGGCCTGGACCAGGACACAGCCAGGAAACTTGTCAAACAAATCAAGGAATTAAAAATAAAGGTGCAGAGCAGCATCCAGGGTGACAAGGTCCGTGTCAGCGGAAAAAAGCGTGATGAACTGCAGAAGATTATTGAACATATCAAGGATTCCAGCCCTGACCTGCCATTGCAGTACATCAATTTCCGGGATTAAGCCCCGTCCACCGAAACGGTGCTGCCAACATCTCCCGGCCGGCATGGTGTTGTGAAAATCCACCTGTAGACTTACTGCAAATTAGCTTAGAATACCGTTCCATATTGTAAATCAACAGGATTTTCGACCTGCAACCATGCCATCATCAACCACGTCCGACACCACCAGCCACGCTAAAAGCAGTTACAGCTACGAGGAATTGCTGGAATGTGGCCATGCCCGGATGTTTGGCCCGGGCAATGCCCAGCTGCCGCTGCCACCCATGCTGATGATCGACAAAATCACCAGCATCAAAAACACGGGGGGTAAATACAACAAGGGGGAAATCATTGCAGAACTGCAGGTAAAACCCGACCTGTGGTTTTTCGACTGCCATTTTGACGGCGACCCGGTCATGCCCGGTTGCCTGGGACTTGATGCCATGTGGCAACTGGTTGGTTTTTACCTCGGCTGGGCTGGCAGCCCCGGACGTGGCCGTGCACTCGGTTCAGGCGAGGTCAAGTTCACCGGCCAGGTTACACCGAAAAACTCATTAATTACCTACCGCATAGATATAAAACGGGTCATCCAGCGCAAGCTCAACATGGGTATCGCTGATGGTGTTATGGAAGTTGATGGCCGTATCATATACGCAGCGGAAAGCCTGCGAGTAGGCCTGTTCACCTCTACAGATAATTTCTAGGAAATCTATCATGCGTCGAGTTGTCGTTACCGGACTAGGTATTGTTTCCAGTATCGGGAATAATAAACAAGAAGTTACTGATTCCCTGCGCGAGGGAAAATCAGGCATCGAATTCATTCCCGAGTATGAAGAACTGGGCTTCCGCAGCCATGTTGCCGGAACAGTAAGTCTGAACACCGAAGAACTGATTGACCGCAAATTGCGCCGCTTCATGGGCAACAGCGCCGCCTACAACTACGTAGCCATGAAGGAGGCCGTCGAGGACTCCGGGCTTGAAGACGACATGATATCCAACGTTCGAACCGGCCTGATTGCAGGGTCCGGTGGCGCATCGACCGAGAATGTCACCCTCGCGGTTGACACCTTGCGCGCAAAGGGACTGCGCCGGGTCGGCCCCTACATGGTGCCGCGCACCATGTCGAGCACCAACTCCGCCTGCCTCGCCACACCGTTCAAAATTCTCGGGGTGAATTACTCCATCAGCTCGGCCTGCTCCACCAGCGCACATTGCATTGGCAATGGCTATGAATTGATCCAGTTCGGCAAACAGGACATCGTCTTTGCCGGCGGCGGTGAAGAACTGCACTGGACCCTGACACTGATGTTCGACGCCATGGGTGCGTTGTCCTCGAAATACAATGACAAGCCGGAAACAGCATCACGCCCCTATGACGCGACGCGCGACGGCTTCGTGATAGCAGGCGGCGGCGGCATGGTTGTCCTGGAAGAACTGGAACACGCCAGGGCGCGTGGCGCAAAGATCTACGCCGAACTCGTGGGTTACGGTGCGACCTCTGATGGCTACGATATGGTACAGCCCTCAGGCGAAGGCGCCGCACGCTGCATGCAGCAGGCCATGACAGGTATTGACGAACCGATTGATTACATCAATGCACATGGCACCAGCACCCCGGTCGGTGACATGCGTGAACTGGAGGCCGTGCGCACGGTCTTTGGCGACAGGATCCCGAAGATCAACTCGACAAAGTCGCTGTCCGGACACTCACTCGGTGCGGCCGGCGTGCACGAAGCCATCTTTTCATTACTGATGATGCAGCAAGACTTCCTCAGCAAATCGGCCAACATCAGCGAGCTTGACCCGGCCGGCGCGGATTTCCCGATCATACGCGAGCGTATCGACAACGCCGGCGTAAACACCATGATGTCAAACAGTTTTGGTTTCGGCGGCACCAACGCGACACTGATCTTCAGTCGCTGGCAGGACAGTTAGACCGGCATAAAATTCGGCAGTGCACAGCAGGCAGGACTGCAGAGGAACTGCCGAGTCCGGCCTGGCACAGACCTCCGGGCTGTTTCGATGCTGTTCTGCGCCTGCGTCGAACTCATACAACGTCCGGGCCCTCAGCCACCCCAACAACCGGCGACATCCGGCGCAGACCCCGTATAACCCTTGCTGCCCTGCGAATTCAGCGTCAGTGTGGTGCAGTGGCTATCATCTGCCTGTACACCCGCCGGGGTTGCGGTCAGGGTATAGCTGGCGCCACCAACCGCCACGGCCACAGTGAGGTTGTAATACGACTCTTCAGAAGTCGCGGGGATTCTCGCCGCGCAGCCGCTGTATGTCGCCAGATCTGAACGGCAGGACTCCATCACCATGGTTGCCCGGCTCAGGGCGGTGGTAGCATCGGAACGGCGTGACTTCTGTACCTTGCCTGAATAGGACGGCACTGCGATCGCGACAATAATGGCAAGAATCACTATCGTGATCAGCAGTTCCACCAGTGTGAATCCACGCTCGGTTTTCATGTCGCCTCGCTGTCAGCGGTCTTCCCAGGAGGTGCGCTTTGTCGGCAAATACAGCGGTATCTCCGCCACCTTTTCCGTGCCAACCACGATGACCGGGTTGTCGTCCTTGATAAAGATCAGCGTCGGCTCCGGCTGAATACCTCCACGTACCAGGTTCAGGCTGCGGTCAGCCTTGGTGAGGCTGCCCAGGGTGCCCGCACCATCAAGATTATGCAGCGGTCGTGCGTCATGAGTACTCACGGCATACAGGCGCCCCAGGCCCTGGCTTGGCGCACAGGAATCAGCATTCCCCGCGTTCGGCTTGAAAGTGGTAAACAGGGTCAACCCGTCGATCGTCTTGGAGCGTGCCATGACCTTTTCATTGGCCTCCAGGTTGATATACCATCCTTTTGAACCTGACAGATTCGGATTGAGATTATCGGTAACATCCAGCAAATCGCTTTCGGTCAGGAACGTATAGTTTACAGGTGGCGCATAGACATCACCGATAAACAGCATATGGTAGCGGTCCTGGGTAACTGAACTGAGCGGGTGTGCCCGGTACCCGGAACCGATCCCGATAGAATAAACCAGCTGTCCATTACTGCGTTTCAGCAACGACACATCGGGCCGCTCGTAGAAACGACGCTGCTCGTCCGTACCGGCACCGGCCAGTTTCGCAACGACACCACCCGTTATTACCGAATCATCGCCGCTGTTGTCGATATCAAAACGCCAGACCTGGCCCCCGACATCGGTCGCAAATATGATATCCGTCAAGGTGTCGGCATCAATATCCGCAAGCAGCACTGCTGCCGGCATACTGTATTCCATATCAACAAGTTTCAGATTGGCTGTAGAGGCTGTACCGCCCGCCCACCAGAGGCGCGCTCCTGTCGTCGCATCGACCATGTAAAGCGCCCGGCCCTCGCTGTCGGTACCGGCATTCTCCGAATCCTGGTTGACGTCATAGCCACCACCGAAAAACAGCACCGTCTTGCTCGCGCCACCACTCTTGACGCGCGCGAGCTGCGGGCGTGACCAGGTCTGCGCCAGTTCGGTGAAATTGCCCTGGCCACCCTTGATCACCCATTTCAATA
>JBATIF010000054.1:0-4695 GCA_049667605.1 Gammaproteobacteria bacterium | reverse complement strand
TTGTCTTTTCTGCTGGCATCGATACTGGCCGGCCTGACCGCATTTACCTATGCGGAACTTTCCTCGCGTTATCCTCTGAGCGCCGGTGAAGCCGTCTACATACAGGCCGGCTTCAATGTGAAGCTGCTGTCCCTGGCGGTAGGCTTGCTCATCATTATTGCCGGCATTGTTTCTGCAGCGACCATTGCCCGGGGTTTTGTCGGTTATTTCCAGCAATTCGTGCCGGCATCGGCAACACCGGTTATCGTATCCCTGGTCTTTGCTCTCGGTGCGCTCGCGGCGTGGGGGATTGTCGAATCGGTACGTGTGGCTGCGCTGCTGACGCTGCTGGAGATATTCGGCTTGCTGCTGGTGATGTGGGTGGCGGCGCCTGCCAGCGGAACCTTCGTAGCGGGTCTTGAGTCGGTCTCGACGCCGGTCGCCGCGAGCGACTGGCACGGCATTATGCTGGGTGGCATGCTGGCTTTTTATGCCTACATCGGATTCGAGGATATGGTCAACGTGGCAGAGGAGGTGCGCAACCCGGAAACCAGCCTGCCCAGGGCGATACTGATCGCCCTGGTTGTTTCCACGCTGCTGTACATGGCGGTCGCGTTCGTTGCGATCAACAGCGGGCCAGTGGCGGCGCTGGCGAATTCGGATGCACCGCTGGCGCTTGTTTACCAGCGCGCTACGGGAGACGATCCCGCACTGATCAGCAGCATTGCCATGTTTGCCGTTGTCAACGGGGCGCTGATCCAGATAATCATGGCAACGCGCGTGTGCTATGGACTTTCGCGACAGGGCTGGCTGCCAGCGCTGTTTTCCAGGGTCAACCGAACCACGCGTACACCGCTGTTCAGTACCTTGCTGGTCTCCCTGCTGGTACTGATGATGGCGTTGTGGTTACCGATCGAGACGCTGGCAAGGGGCGCGAGCCTGCTGCTGCTGATGGTTTTTTCCCTGGTCAATCTTGCCCTGTGGCGTATCAAGCAGCGGGCAGAATCGCCGTCAGCCGGGTTTAGTGTGCCCATCTGGATTCCGGCAGCCGGATTTTTCTCCTCGACGGCCTTTATGGCTTACCAGCTGCTGGCAGGTATGTCCTGAGAACCAATCAACGGAGCCAGCTGATATCCAGTTACATCATGTCTTTTTACGGAGAATGCCAATGACCGACCGATCATTCAACATGCGCTTGTCCTGCGCCTACCAGGGCAATGAAAATGAGATTACGCAGCTTGAGGTCAAACACCTCAACGAGGGTGCCTGGGAGGTGTTTGCACCGGGCCTGCAGTCACCGGGGTTCCTGATCTTTGTCTATGCCATCTTTCATTGCCAGCACCGCCTGTTCCGGGTGACCGCGGCCAGGCAGCACTTGCCGCTGGAATCGGCCCGCGGTTCAATCGACGTCACGACGGGCGCGGACTGGAAGATAAAAACACTGCAGGTCGGATTCGAGGGCAGGCTGACGGCGGGTGAAGCGCGCACGGAAGACATTGCTGTCATAACCGGCGCCATGAAGGCTTGCCCGGTATCGGTCAATCTTCGTGAAGGTGCGGAGGCCGGCAGCACAGTCAGCTTTGTTTGAAGCTGCAATTGTGTTGCCATGCACGCCGCTGGCCTTGCCATTGCTAGCCGGGCTGGTGAACGGCAATCCGCTGTTTCAGTACCTCCAGCTGTTCAGGCGCAAGCAGCGCACGGGAGTGATCCGGCGCGAGGGCGTGGGCCTGCTCTTCATCTGTCAGGGGATCGTGTGACTGTATTTGCTGTTGCAACACATCCAGCGTGGCCTCGGAGGGGTCTGTTCCATGCGCGGCACGCTGTCTGATGCGTTCGCGCAATACGCTCTCTGCGGCAGCACAGGTAATGAACATATACGGCACCTCGTATTGACTCGCCAGTCGGGTGAATTGATCACGCTGCGACGCCTTGAGAAAGCTCGCGTCGACAATCGTCGTGTAGCCTGCCTGCAGGATGGTGCGCGCCAGTTCGGCCAGGCGATCATAGGTCTGTTCGCTGGCATCAACGGTGTAAATACCCTGCCCGGTGGCAGAAGCGGAAGTGGCGTACGGGTCGAGGTCGAACAAGCGCTTGCGTTCGACGTCCGAGCGAACCTGAATGGCGCCGAGGGCCTCGACCAGTTGTCTGGCACAGGTCGATTTTCCCGATCCCGAGAATCCATGCATGATAAGCAGGGCAGGGCGGGTATCGGTTGACCAGGCCGTGGCCAGATCCAGGTAAACAGACACATCCCGGTAGCTGGCTGGTTTGTTGGGTGCAGCGCTGTCGGGTGGTTGTACGCGTAACGCTTCTACCTTGGCACGCACCAGGGCCCGGTAAACCAGGTAGTGACGCAGTAGCGCGACACTTGAATAGTCACCGCATGCCTGCAAATAGCGGTTGATGAACCGCCAGCAATACCCGGGATAGCCGTGTGCCTGCAGATCCATGGCAAGGAATGCAATCTCGCTTGCTGTATCGATCCAGCGCAGTTCCGCGTTGAACTCGATACAGTCGAACAGTGTGATCTGGCCATCAATCAGCGCCATGTTGCCAAGGTGGAGGTCGCCATGGCATTCGCGCACGAAACCATTCGCCAGCCTTTCATTCATTGTATCCTGGTGTGTATCGCACAGCGAAAGGCACCACTTTTTTAACGACTCGAAACCACCGGGTAATACGTGGCCCGGCAATACGGCTTCGATATGCCTGAAATTCTCCCGGCTCCATTTCAGGAAAGTATCGCAGCACCCGAATGCAGTATCGTCATCCGCATGCTGCGCACGCTCATGGAAATCTGCGATGACATCGGCCATTGCATCAATGTGCGCGGGCAGCAGACGCTGCTCGCTTGCATAACTGTTTAGCAGACTGGATTGCGTGAACTCACGCATTTTAAGCGCATATTCGATGACCGCTCCGTCACCCGCCAGGCATGGTTGTGTCCGGCTGCCCCTGATGGCGACCACGTCGAGATAAAGTTCCGCTGCAAACCGGCGGTTGAGGCGCAATTCCTCGTTGCAAAAATGTTCACGCCTGGCAAGCGTGGAGAAATCGACAAAGCCGAGATTAACCGGCTTTTTGATCTTGTAGGCATAATCGCCGGTAAGGATTACCCAGGAGATATGTGTTTCGATGACCGAGAAGTGCTTGACGGCATGAGGGTAGAGCGAAGGGTCCTGCAGCGCCCTGATCAATTCATCCGTGACGGCCGCTGTTGAATTGGCCGGGGGTGGATCGTGGTCTGGTTTATCCACGCGCTCGCTTCCTGCTAATGGTCGTTCTGCCCCGGACAGGTATTCAGGGACATGCGGAGCAGGGGTTCGTCGCCGCATGCTTTGCGCTGGGCCGGTTGCCGCCGGCCAGGTTGATAAAACCCGGCCGGCAGTAGTTTGACTGTAATGCGCTAACCGGACTGCCCGGATGGTTATCCTAGGTTATCGGTGTCAGCAGGATTTCAACACGGCGATTCATCGAGCGGCCTTCCGGCGTATCGTTCGAAGCCATCGGCTGACTGAAGCCCATTCCCTTGGTGATGACGCGCTGTGACAGAACCCCCTGAGACTGGAAATAGCGGGAAACACTGTTGGCGCGTGCTTCTGAAAGCTGCTGGTTGAGTTCAGCCGAGCCGGTGTTGTCAGTATGGCCGATAATATCTATATAGGTTTTCTCGAACTCATTGAATACCAGCACAACCGAATTGAGTACCGGGTAGAAGTCGGAGGAGATGTCGCTCGAACCGGTTGCAAATGTCACATTGCCCGGCATGTTGAGAATGATATTGTCTCCGCTGCGGGTGACGCTGACCCCGGTGCTTTGCAGTTGCATGCGCAGTTTGTTTTCCTGGCGGTCCATATAGTTGCCCACGGCACCGCCGGCCAGTGCACCAACGCCTGCTCCGATGAGAAGTTTTTTGCGGTCACCGCCAATGATTGCCGCGGTCAGAACGCCGGCCAGTGCACCGATGCCTGCGCCCTTGGTTGTCTTGTTCACTTCCCTCTCACCGGTATAAGGGTCTGTTGTCATGCAGCCGGGTACCGCGAGTACGAGGACAAGAGAGGCGGCCAGAAGTGGCTTTGCAAGGGTGGTGAATCGATTGCTATGAATTGCGAGTGTGTGCTGGGTCATCTAGCTTGCTCCTGTGTCTTGATATCAATTACATTGTTTTGAATAAACCTGCGTACAGTGTCAGGCCGAATCATATGAAAATGGAAAGGTCACTGTTCGTGGCTGCCGGCGCAATTCTAGCAGTACTCTCTGCTGGTGGAGCGACGTTAACTTCATAATCGTTTATATTATGACGGAAATTCGTCAGCCACGCTGACTTCATATTCAGCTGATCACTTTTGCAACTGCAGAGCAGGGACAGGCCCGTTAAAACTGATTGTGACTCTGGCTGTTTTGTTTGTCTGCATACTTTATGAAATATTTAAGAATGATTTGTAAGTATATATAAGTAAATGTGAAAAATACATTGATATGCTGAACTGGTTGAAGCGGGCAGGGTTTGTTATTTTTGGCTTGCTGGCTGCGATGGTGCTGCTTGTTGCGGCCCTGTTGATCGTGCTTGACGAAACGCATTACCAGCGTGTCCTGGTCTGGTCAGCCGATCATTTTCTGGACAGTGAGTTGCTTATTCCGGGGACGCTGTCTGTTGCCTACTCGGAGGGTGTGGTGCTCTCGACGCAGGCGTTTCAGCTGGCGGCGCATGATGGC
>JBATIF010000053.1:0-20736 GCA_049667605.1 Gammaproteobacteria bacterium | reverse complement strand
ATACAGGGACGCCGCCATCTCGGCCACCGACAACGGCGAATACTGTTTCTGCTTCATCAACTCGGTAACGCGCTGGCCTCGTTCAAGCTGCTTGCGTGTTGCCTCATCAAGATCGGAGGCGAACTGGGAGAAGGCTGCCAGCTCGCGGTACTGGGCCACGGCCAGGCGCACAGTGCCGCCGAGCTTCTTGATGATTTTTGTCTGCGCCGCACCACCGACACGCGACACTGACAGACCGGCATTGATTGCCGGGCGAATACCGGCGTTGAACAGGTCGGATTCGAGAAAGATCTGGCCGTCCGTAATCGAGATTACGTTGGTCGGCACGAAGGCAGACACGTCACCGGCCTGTGTTTCAATAATTGGCAGCGCGGTTAGTGAACCGGTCTTGCCCTTGACCGCGCCATTGGTGCGTCTCTCCACTTCAGCTTCATTGATGCGCGAGGACCGCTCCAGCAGGCGCGAATGCAGGTAGAACACGTCACCCGGGTAGGCCTCGCGGCCCGGCGGACGGCGCAGCAGCAGTGACACCTGGCGATAGGCCCAGGCCTGCTTGGTCAGATCGTCGTAGATGATCAGCGCGTCTTCGCCGCGGTCACGGAAAAATTCACCCATGGTACAACCGGCATACGGTGCAATGTACTGCATCGCAGCGGACTCTGCAGCCGCCGCGGCCACGATAATGGTGTGCTCCATGGCACCGTGCTCTTCCAGCTTGCGCGCCACGGTAGCAATCGACGAGTTCTTCTGTCCGATAGCGACGTAAACACATTTTACACCGGTGCCCTTCTGGTTGATGATGGCATCGATCGCCACCGCGGTCTTGCCGGTCTGGCGGTCGCCAATGATCAATTCGCGCTGCCCGCGGCCGATCGGCACCATCGCATCGATTGCCTTCAAGCCGGTCTGCACCGGCTGGTCAACCGACTTGCGCTCAATCACGCCCGGCGCAATTTTTTCAATCGGAGATGTCATCGAGGCGTCGATTTCACCCTTGCCGTCGATCGGGTTACCGAGTGAATCCACAACACGTCCGAGCAGCGCCTCACCCACCGGGACCTCGAGAATACGGCCGGTGCACTTGACGCTGTCGCCCTCGGTGATGCTCTTGTAATCACCCAGCACCACCGCGCCAACGGAGTCGCGTTCCAGGTTGAGCGCCATGCCGAAAACGTTGTTCGGGAACTCAATCATTTCGCCCTGCATGACGTCGGCCAGGCCGTGGATACGTGCGATACCGTCGGTCAGGCTGACGACCGTGCCCTCGGTGCGCGCCTCTGACACGGCTTCGAATTGCTCGATGCGGCTCCTGATCAGTTCGCTGATTTCAGTCGGATTGAGTTGCATAGTATTTACCTTGAATAAAACCGGTTAAAAGTGTCAGTGTATGAGTGCGCCGCCGAGACGCTCCAGCTTGCCGCGCACGGAGCCGTCAATCACCAGGTCGCCGGCACGTATGATGGCACCACCCAGCAGTTCACGGTCAATCGAACAGCTCAGTTCAACCTCGCGGCCGAGCCGTTTGCGCAGGCTTGCCACGATGCTGGCCTGTTGTGCCTCGGTCGCCGGAAAAGGCGTTACCAGTTCTGCGCGAACCGTACCTTCGGCATCGCGGCGCTGAATTTCAAACAGCACGGCTATCTCGGGCAACAAACCGAGCCGCCCGTTGCCTGCCAGCACCCGCACAAAATTGACGCACTTCTCGTTTAACTTGTCGCCAGCGACGCTGGTAAAAAGGTCGGCCAGCTGTGTGGCGCTCACATGCGGACTGTGGATCAGATCACGCATGGCGGTATCGTCGGCAATCGCTGCAAGCAGGCCGAGCATGTCCGACCAGTCTTTCAGCGCCTGCTGCGAGCTGGCAACCATAAATGCTGCCTGCGCATAGGGGCGTGCAATGGTGATTGCCTCGGCCATCAGATTTCAGCGGCCAGCTTGTTCAGCAGCTCGGCATGTGCGCTTTCATCGACTTCGCGCCCGAGTACCTTGCCGGCGCCGGCAAGTGCGATGGAAACCACCTGTCCGCGCAGGTCTTCCTTCACGCGGTTAACTTCCTGGCCGATTTCAGCCTGCGCAGCCGTCATCAGGCGTGCACCCTCCAGCTTGGCATCATCCCTGGCTTCCTCAACAATTTCGGCAGCACGCTTGTCGGCACGGCCGATAATCTCTGCAGCCTGCTCCTTGGCTTCACGCAACAGTTCCTTGGCGCGTTCTTCGGCCAGTTCCTGTTCACGCTTGCCATGCTCGGCAGCTGCCAGGCCGTCGGCAATCTTTGCCTTGCGCTCATGCAAGGCCTGCAGGATCGGTGGCCACACAAACTTCATGCAGAACACGACAAACAGGAAAAAGGCGATCGCCTGGCCGATTAGAGTGGCATTGATATTCATGTCAGAACCTCTGCGCTTGATTCAGCAGGCTGTTTAGCCGCCAACCACTGCAAACAGGATGTAAAGTGCGATACCCACGGCGATCATCGGCACCGCGTCAACCAGGCCCATGACGATAAAGAACTGGGTGCGCAGCATCGGGATCAGTTCCGGCTGACGCGCAGCGCCCTCCAGAAAGCGGCCGCCCAGGACACCGATGCCCACAGCGGCACCCAGTGCCCCGAGGCCCATCATCAAAGCGCCTGCGATGTAGAGTAATGCGTCTGCCATTTCCATGTTTCTCTCCTGAAGTATGTCGTGCTGTTTAAATACAAAAATCAGTGATGTTCCTGATGCGCCATATCGAGGTAGACGATCGTCAGCGTCATGAAGATGAACGCCTGCAGGGTAATGATCAGGATGTGGAAAATCGCCCATCCGATCTGCAGCAGTCCCCCGAAAGTGCCAAGCACAATGCCGCCGCTGTACATAATCGCAATGAGGATAAAAATCATTTCGCCAGCGTACATGTTACCGAACAGACGCAGTGCCAGTGATACCGGCTTCGCAATCAGGTTGACGCCTTCCAGTATCAGATTGATGGGCATACCCAGCTTGCCGAAGGGTTGGAAGGCCAGCTCGGCAAAGAAGCCGCCGGGGCCCTTGACCTTGAAGCTGTAGTAGAGGATCAGGAAGAAAACGCCAAACGCCATGCCGAAGGTCGCGTTCGGATCAGTCGTCGGCACGACCTTCAGATAGGGAATGCCGACCATCAGCGCCAGGTGCGGGAGAAAATCGACCGCGATCAGATCCATGAAATTCATCAGGAAAATCCACAGGAAGATGGTAAAGGCCAGCGGCGCGATCAGCGGATTTCTGCCGCTGAATGAGCCCTTGACGCTGCTTTCGATGAACTCGACGACCCACTCCGCAAAATTCTGCAGCCCACCCGGAACGCCGGCAGTTGCGTGCCTGGCAACGCGGTGAAATATATAGAGAAACAGCAGGCCCAGGCCGATGGAAAATCCAAGGGTATCGATATGGAATGCCCAGAAACCCATTTCCTTGGCCTGTTCGGGCGAGTGGGCGATTCCCCAGGAGCCATCCGGCAGCCGGCCATAGGCCAGGTTCTGCAGGTGGTGCCTGATATATTCAGCTGAGGTATGAACTTCGCCTGACATGACTAATTCGTTTTTCCGGTTGCAATGAATACAAGGGCCAACTGGCCCGCAATAAATCCCGTTATCAGCGCCAGCGGATCCAGCCGCCACACACCCAGCCCCAGCGCCAGCAACACCCCGACCAGTACAAAGCGCTCCACCGCCGTGCGGTAAAGCAGGCGGATACTCTGGCCGGCGCTCAGCACATGCCCCCGGTCGGCTGCATTGCGTCGCCATTCCAGCAACAGCTGGCTGGCGCAGGCACAAACGCCGCCATAGGCGGCGGATCCCGCCTGAAAGCCCCCGTTAAGCACGAAAAAAACGACCGAGGTGATGGCAACCAGCAGCAGTTGAAGCATCACCAGCTTGCGCATGCCGCTCGCCAAAAGCACTATCTTCAGCCTGTTAATCAGTAAGTTACTTGCAGCCAGCGAATTGGCCGCCGGTATTCCTGTTGCCCGGAGGTTACTACCGACAGCACCCGGGGAGGCGGCGATTATAAGAAGACTACGGGCGCGGGGTCAATAAAAGCAGCGCAAGACAGGCGCTTTATCTGCGGCGACAGGGCACGCAGCCACGGTGAGCGGCTGAACGGCTTACTGTTCCGGCCGGTAGTCAGAACCTTCCTGCCGTCTAAAGGTCCTTTGTTCCCTTTCAAGGTAGGGGATTCCCATGATTCTTTTCACCGTAATCATGGCGCCATCATCGCGTTTGTAGCTGTGCGTGGTACAGCCGCAAAGCAGGACCAGCAGCAGTGCCGGGAGCAGCAAGGCAGCCGCATCTCTGCCTGGCGGATTTGCAGCGCCCGCCCGCCTGTGCTTCAGGTTCACTTGATATGCTCGAGGATGCCGTCAAGTTCATCGAGGCTGTTGTAGCTGATTTCCAGCTTACCCTTGCCGCCCTTGCCCTGGCGCAGTGCGACACTGGCACCGAGCTTGTCTGACAGGTCAGTCTCCAGCCGCTGGACATTCGGGTCTTTCGGCGGAGCCGGTGCCCCCCGGGGAGCCGGTTTTTGCTGCAGCTGCCGCACCAGTCCTTCGGTTGCACGCACACTCAGCCCGCGCGCGATTACCTGGCGCGCCGCCTCGATCTGGCGTGCGCCCGCCAATGCCAGCAGGGCACGTGCGTGACCCATTTCCAGTTCGCCGCGCTCCAGCATCGGCTTGACGCCGTCATCGAGATCCAGCAGGCGCAGCAGGTTTGAAACAGCCGCACGTGAACGACCGACGGCCGCCGCCGCCTGTTCATGCGTCAACTCGAATTCGTCAATCAGCCGCGCCAGTGCGCGCGCCTCTTCAAGCGGGTTGAGGTTTTCACGCTGGATATTTTCGATCAGTGCAATGGCAATCGCGGAGCGGTCATCCACCTCGCGCACCACTGCCGGGATATCATGCAGACCGGCCATTTGCGCGGCACGCCAGCGGCGCTCGCCGGCAATAATCTCGTAACGGTTTTCGCCGATAGTGCGTACCACGATGGGCTGCACGACACCCTGTGCGGCAATGGAATCCGCCAGGTCCTGGAGTGATTCCTGGTGCATGTCGACACGCGGCTGGTACTCACCGCGCTGAATGACATCAACCGGGAGTGCGCACAGGTTGCCCTCAACAGGAGCAGCGGCGACATCCGCCGCAGGCACTGCCTTGAGTTCCGCCGCCGTATTTGACTGGCGCGCAGACGAACCGAGCAATGCATCCAGACCCCTGCCTAATCCACGTTTTCTTGCTGTCATTTCGGGTACCGTTTTGGTAATTGGTGACTACATGTTTGAACTGCGCGACTGGTCTGTCCTGCCGGCTACAGGCGTTTCCTGCACCCTGTTTGCCGATGGATGACGGCGGTTATATTCACCGGCAAGCGCAAGATAGGCCAGCGCGCCGCGCGAGCCCTTGTCGTAACAGAGCACCGGCATGCCGTGACTGGGCGCCTCGGCAAGACGCACATTGCGGGGAATAATGGTGCGGTACAGCTTGTCGCCAAAATGCTGCTGCAGCTGCGCCGACACGTCGTTGGCAAGGTTATTGCGCGCATCATACATGGTGCGCAACAGGCCCTCGATTTCCAGTTCCGGGTTAATCGATTCACGCACCTTTTCCACCGTATCCATCAAGGCAGACAGGCCTTCCAGCGCATAGTATTCACACTGGATCGGAATCAGTACGCTGTGCGCAGCGGCGAGTGCGTTAATGGTCAGCATGCTGAGCGACGGCGGGCAATCAATAATCACCAGGTCATAGTCGTTTTGCACATAGGTCAACGCAGAGCGCAGCCGGCGGTCACCGTTGTCCTTGTTCAGCAATTCGACTTCAGCTGCCGTCAAGTCACTGTTACCCGGCAACAGGTCATAGCCGGCAATATCGGCATGCAGGGTTACGTCACGAATTTCCGCGTGGTGCATCAGTACATCGTAGCCGGTCTTTTCAACATCATGCTTGTCGATACCGCTGCCCATGGTCGCATTACCCTGTGCATCGAGGTCTATCAGCAGCACGCGCTTGCCGGTCCCGGCCAGTGAAGCTGCCATATTGACACTGGTGGTGGTCTTGCCGACACCGCCTTTCTGATTGGTAACTGCGATTATCTGCCCCACGGTTTACTGCCCGCCTGCTGCCTGGTTAGCTTGAGCCGCATGCATGATGACCAGGTGGCGTTCAGCATCCAGCCCGGGCACCTTCAGTGCGACCACATCGTCAATCAGGGTCTTGTCCAGCATGCACTCGATTTCGGTCATCGGGTACACGCCTTTCATGGCCAGCATGCGGCCATTGTCGGTGCACAGGTGTGCACTATGCCTGTAGAAATCCGGCAGGTCTGAAAAGGCGCGGCATGTAATAGTGTCAAACAAAACCTCCGGCCGGTATTCCTCAAGCCGGCAATTTTCAAGCGTCACGTTCTCCAGCTGCAATATGCCAAGCGTCTGCTGCACGAAGCGCAGCTTCTTGCTGCTGCTGTCCAGTAATACAAAGTCCAGTTCCGGGCAGGCAATTGCGAGGACGATACCCGGCAGACCGGCACCGGTACCGACATCAAGTATCCGCCCACCGTTCAGGTGAGGTACCAGTGTCAGGCTGTCGAGGATATGGCGGGTGATAATATCGGCGGGCTTGCGAACCGATGTCAGGTTATAGACCCGGTTCCAGTTCAGCAGCTCGGTAACATACTCCATTAACAGGGTATCACCGGCAAGGCGCTCTTCCAGGCCCAGCTCGTAGATACCGTCCTCAAGCAACTCACCAGGATCAGCAGCATTGTTGCTGCGCCCCTTGCGGTTACGGTTATAAAGTCCGGTTTGCATGACCTGTCATGGTGATTGCCTGTTCAGGCGGTTTGTGCCAACGCCCGGTGTTTTTTTAAATGAACCAGCAACAGCGATACGGCCGCCGGTGTGATGCCCGGAATCCGCGCGGCCTGACCAATGGTCTCCGGTCTTACGGCCAGCAGTTTCTCGCAAACTTCATTGGATAACCCCCGCACCGCATTGTAATCGAAATTCACAGCCAGTGTTTGATCGTGGTTGTGGCGTGCCCGCTGGATCTCTGCAAGCTGCCGATCGAGGTAACCGGAGTAGCTGGCCTGAATATCCACCTGTTCGGCCACCTGTTCATCCGCAACACCGGGTCCGAAGCCTGCAATCGCCATCAATGCCCGGTAACTGACTTGCGGCCGGCGCAACAGCTCATTGACATATTGTTCACGGCTCAGCGGTTTATCCAGTATCTGCGCAAGGGCGTCGGCCTGCGGCGTTGCGGGTCGCACCAGCAGGTTTTGCAGGCGCTGCTGCTCGGCTGCAATAGCATCGCGCCTGGCGCTGAAATGCGCCCAGCGATGGTCGTCGACCAGCCCCATTTCGCGCCCGACCGGCGTGAGACGCAGGTCTGCATTATCCTGGCGCAACAGCAACCGGTATTCGGCGCGGCTGGTGAACATGCGGTAGGGCTCGCTGGTACCCAGCGTCACCAGGTCGTCGACGAGCACACCGATATAGGCCTGATCACGCCCGGGCAGCCAGGGTTCCCTGCCCTGTGCAGCGCGCGCTGCATTCAGACCGGCCAGCAGGCCCTGGGAGGCTGCTTCCTCGTAGCCGGTTGTGCCATTGATCTGCCCTGCAAAATACAGACCGCTGATGAGCTTGGTCTCGAGCGAGTGCTTCAGGTCGCGCGGATCAAAGAAATCATATTCAATGGCATAGCCGGGGCGCGTGATATGGGCGGCTTCAAACCCGGCCATGGATTGCACCAGTTGTTCCTGCACGGCAAAAGGCAGGCTGGTCGAAATACCGTTCGGGTAAACTTCATGGGTATCAAGCCCTTCCGGTTCGACGAACACCTGGTGCGCGTCGCGGTCGGCAAAGCGCACCACCTTGTCCTCGATTGACGGACAGTAACGCGGCCCGGTCCCCTTGATAGCGCCGCTGTAGAGCGGCGAGTCCGCCAGCCCGGCACGAATGATGTCGTGGGTGCGGCTGTTGGTATAGCTGATGTGGCAGTCCAGCTGCCGCGGGTGATCATCGCGCCTGCCAAGAAAGGACATCACCGGCGACGGCCGGTCGCCCGGCTGCACCTGTAACCGCGAGTAATCAATGCTGCGCCCGTCGATACGCGGCGGCGTGCCGGTCTTCAGGCGTTCGACACGCAGGGGCAACTCACGCAAGCGGGCAGCCAGCGCATTGGCCGGCGGATCACCGGCACGGCCGCCGGCGCGACTGGTCTTGCCGATGTGAATGCGTCCGCCAAGGAAGGTACCGACCGTGAGCACCACCGTGGGCGCAAAAAAACGCAGGCCCATGGCGGTAACGACGCCGCTGACCCGGCCATCCTCGACGATCAGGTCGTCAACCGCCTGCTGGAACAGTTGCAGGCCCGGCTGGTGCTCCAGGCGGCGGCGCACGGCCTGGCGGTAGAGCACCCGGTCGGCCTGGGCGCGGGTCGCACGCACGGCCGGACCCTTGCTGGCGTTCAGAACCCGGAAATGGATCCCGGCCCGGTCGGCGGCCTGCGCCATCACGCCACCAAGGGCATCGATCTCCTTCACCAGGTGGCTCTTGCCGATGCCACCGATGGCCGGGTTACAGCTCATTTGCCCGAGGGTTTCCAGGTTGTGCGTCAGCAGCAGGGTGCGCGCACCGGTGCGTGCCGCGGCCAGCGCGGCCTCGGTGCCGGCATGACCGCCACCGACCACGATTACGTCATAGATTATTGCTGCTGTCGTCACTGTCCGTGGCCCGCTGAAAAAATTAACCGCGATTCTACGCCGTTCGCTGCCATTCAGTGAAATCGGCCGCTGGCGCGTATCATTGCACGTATATGGACTATAAATTGGTATATATTGTGTTAGAATCATACAAATTACACAACATAGGGTAACAGGAATGAGGCTTTTAGAGTTCAGCCACACTGACGGCGATGCAGATCAACAGGAAACAGCCCATATCGCCGCCCGGATAAAAGACCGCTCCGGCATTCCCACCCCCCAGCCCCGGGTTCACTCTGCCCGGCAGGCCGCCAGCCCGGCTACTGCTGATGCCCGGGTCTTCCCGGTCAAGGGCAGCCGTATACAGCTGCCGGCGCAACGCGGCCCAATCGACCTCGAAAACCTGCAACAGCGCGTTGCCATACTGGAAAAACGCATCAGGATGCGTATGGAAACCGCCCAGGCAAGCTCCCCGGACCTCGAAGAGCTGAAACAGCGACTGCTGAAACTGGAACGCAACATCAACAGCGAACTGTGGGCCGCCAAACAGCGCGAATATACCCTGCTGGAAATGCTCGCCAGGCCGTCGCCGGGTGCACGCATCGCCGCGGGCATTGCTCGCTTCAGGAGCCACCACCTGCCTGCCATTGGCCGCGCTCTGGCCGAGGCGGCCCGCGAGTGGTGGCAGGACAGCCATCCGGACTGGTGGCCGGGTTTTGCCCGGGCCTGGCGGGAATCCCTCGACAATGCACGGAACTCGATCGCGCCAAAATAAAGACGAAACCCTGTCCCCAACCGGTCGGCGCCAACGCCGGCCAGCACGCCAGTGGCAGGCCATGCCCGGCGTGACAGCGACACCCTGCCCTGACATGCCCGCCAAAATCATCCGCAACAAGGCCAGCCGAAAATCGCTGGCGCCGTCGCGGAAAGGCTACGCAAAAAAGCTGCCTGCTTTACGCTAAATCACTATCTTGTTATATTCTTATTGATAATTCGGCCAACTCACCCGATCCTGACTGCGAAATTCACTGATGCAGGTTGTACATAAAAAAATATCGCACTGGATATGGCTGGCGCTGCTGACGATCATCGTCCTCTGTAGCAGCGTCGTCGCTGCGGCTGAATGCCAGCCTGCCAAAACAGAACTGGCAGCCGGGGCTACGGACGTAGCCGATGATGACAACAAGGTAAGCGCCCGCGAGCCGCGGCTTGCTGTAAACGCATTACGCGCCTTCGAACCAGCAGGTCGATTACCCGCCCCGGACAGTGATGCTTATTCCAGTTTTATCCTGCACGGCCCGCCTGTGTTGCATCGTCACGTCTGAACGGCCGCGGTCGGTACGACCGTATTTCTTGCAAGTCGATCCAACACAGTAATGCCATTACGCGGTATTGCTGCCACGATATTTTTACTGGAGTAGCACGTGAGCAGAGCATCGGTACAAGCCTCGATCAAGCCCGTCATCGGCGCCATCGTCTTCCTGATTATCGGCTACATGCTTGTCGGCGCCGTACCGACAAGGGAAATCGCCTGGGTTTCTTGCATCCTGCTACTGACCATCTACCTTTTCGTTTTTGAAATTGTCGGCGTCGATGTTGCAGCAATCTGCATCATGGTACTGCTCGGACTGATGACACTGATCGGTCCCCTGTTCGGCCTCAATCACCCGTTCGTACCCGTACAACACCTGTTCGACGGGTTTTCCAGTAATGCGGTGATATCCATCATTGCGGTGATGATTGTCGGCAAGGGTCTGGACAAGACCGGTGTAATGAATACCGTGGCCAGGATCATCCTCAGGCGCGGCGGCAGGACAGAAAAACGCATCATCCCGCTGATTTCCGGGACCGTCGCCATTATTTCGAGTTTTATGCAAAACGTCGGTGCTGCCGCCCTGTTCCTGCCGGTTGTGAGCCGCATCTCGGCACGCTCGGGCCTGCCCCTGTCACGCCTGCTCATGCCGATGGGTTTTTGCGCAATCCTCGGCGGCACCGTCACCATGGTGGGTTCCAGCCCGCTGATTCTGCTCAACGATTTGATGATGACCTCCAACCAGGCCTTGCCGCCGGGCCAGAAAATGAGCGCCTTCGGCCTGTTCAGCGTGACCCCGGTTGGCCTGGCGCTGGTCGCAACGGGCATTATTTATTTTCTCCTGCTGGGCAAGTATGTCCTGCCGAGCGGTAAATCCCAAAGCAGCACCGTCGGCTCCAACACCATGAGCTATTTCAAGGATGTCTACGGGATCGACTACGCGATGTTTGAAATAAAGGTGCCGGCCGACAGCCCGCTGGTCGGCCTGATGTTCGATGATGTCGAAAGCACCTCGCACATACGCATCATTGCCACCCTGCGCAGCGACAAGGAAACCCGCATCGGCCCGGGCGCACTGGCGCGCGACATCGGCATCGAGGCCAACATGGTGCTCGGCATCCTGGCAGCGCCGCTGGACGTCGAAAAGTTCGTCGGCAAGTATCACCTGATACGCCTTGCGGGCCTGAACAACTTCAGCGAATCACTCTCTTCCAGCCGTTCCGGTGTTGCCGAGGTCCTGATACCGCCCGGCTCCCAGTTAATCGGCAAAAGCGCACGTGACGTATGGATGCGTAAAACCTATGGTCTTGCCATGGTCGGCCTGCATCGCAGCGGCAAGACAATGCGTGAGGGTGATGACATCCGCAACCTGCCCCTGCAAGCCGGCGACACCCTGGTGGTACACACCACCTGGGATGCCCTGGCACGATTGGAATCCAACCGTGATTTTGTCGTGGTCACCACCGAGTATCCACGTGAAGAGACCCGCCCGCAAAAAGTCTGGCATGCCCTGTTCTTCTTCCTGGTTGCATTGTGCCTGGTGCTGTTCTCCGACCTGCGCCTGTCTGTTTCCCTGCTGACTGGCGCGCTCGGCATGGTACTTTCCGGCGTCCTCAGTATTGACGAGGCCTATGAAGCCGTCAGCTGGAAAACCGTGTTCCTGCTGGCGAGCCTGATTCCGCTGGGCATGGCCGTTGAAAATACCGGAACCGCTGCGTGGATCGCGCAACAGACGCTCGAGATACTCGGTGATGTACCCATCTGGGTGTTACAGGCTGCGCTTGCCGTGCTTGCGACTTTTTTCACCCTGGTGATGTCGAACGTCGGCGCAACGGTGCTGCTGGTGCCGCTCGCCGTTAATCTCGCGATTCACGCCGGCGCCGATCCGGCCGTGTTTGCCCTGACGGTGGCCATTGCCACATCCAACTCCTTTTTGATACCGACACACCAGGTCAATGCGCTGTTGATGGGGCCGGGCGGCTATCGGGTACCCGATTTCATGCGCGCAGGCGGCATCATGACGATTCTGTTTCTGGTTGTCATGCTGCTCATGATGAACGTGATTTTCTGAGAACAATCAAGATGCCGCTTATTACACGGCCACTGACGATCAAGCGTCTGCTCACCACACTGGCAGCCTGCTGTCAATTGGATCAGCTGCCGGCGTTGCATTGATGGGCCAGTCGCGCGGCAAGTACACATTCTTCGGACAGTTACGCTGGACACCGGTAATTGCATTGGGCTATATAGCCAGCATCATGGTTCACATGTGGATCAACATCGGGTATTTCTGAGAACAGCATGCACATGATCAACATTTCGAAAATCCTGCCTGGACCTGCCATGAAAAACAACTTCACTGCTGCCGCCCTCCTGGTTATCGCTGTACTTCTACTGCTTTCAGGCTGCACGCGAAACGATGGTATTTTCGAATACCATCTGAATGTTCTCGGAACATTTGCGCAAATAAGCATCGTCGGGCTGACACCCGATGAAGCCAGGACCGCTGCAATCACAGTGGAAGAAGACCTGATGGCGCTGGACGCCATCGGCTACACCTTCGAGCTTGACAGTGAACTGCACCGCCTCAACGTCGCCATCAAGAAGGGGCAATCCCTGGAAGTCAGCGACACCCTCGTGGAGCTGATCGAAAATGCCGCCAGGCTCTCCAGCATGAGTGACGGGCTTTTTAATCCGGCAACGGGGCAACTCACGGCATTCTGGGAGTTTCACTGCGACAAGGACGAATGCAGTGAATCCCCCTACCCGGATGAAGTCCAGCGGCTGGTCAACGAACGCGTGGAGAAAATAATCGCACAACGCCCGTCGATGGATGACGTGATCATCAAGGACAACCGGGTGTCGAGCCGCAACCGGCTGGTAAAACTCGAATTCGGCGACATAATCCGCGGCGTTGCACTGGATAAAGGCATCGAACGCCTTGCCAGTCTCGGCGTTGCCAATGCAATGATTGATATTGGCGGCAATGTGCGCACAACAGGTACACGCGGCAAGCATGACTGGTGGATCGGTTTAAACGGACCTGCCGGCAAACATTCAATAGCCTCGCTGGAAAACATCGACAACAAGTCAGTTGTCACGGTACGCGCATTCGACCGCTCGGCCGGTAAACTGGGGCCCGTCTACCGCCATATCGTCGATCCGCGCACCGGCTTGCCGGTGAAGGATATCCAGTCAGTAACTGTTACTCACAAAAGCGCCATGGTCGCAAGCGTTGCGGCCAGCACGCTGCTGATGGCCGGCACCAGGGACTGGAAAAATATCGCCGACAGGATGGATGTCCACGAAATACTGATGATCACAAAAGACGGTGATATCTATACCAGCCGGGCAATGGAACATGTCATCCACTGGAAACAGGGCGTGCAGGGCCAGCTGCTGGTGCCTGGCCGCTGAGCTAAATTTCACTCGTGCAATCCCGCTGGCTGTCAGCACACGGACGGCCAGCCTCCCCGCTACGCCGTCGCAGACGTCTTTTCGAGAATGTAAAAGCGCCACATGGATATCCGCGGCAGCAGGTCGAGGTGGCCGAGGATGCGAAAACCGGCCTGGCGGTATTCCTGCTCAGCCTGTTTTGCCGTTATCACGATGCGATTTTTGATTCTCGCGTCTGAACGCCTCGCCTCAACCCGCTTTCTTCTGCGCGCCTGAAGATTAGCGTCAACCCACATGGACAGACAGACCGTGCTTCTCGTGACCCTGTAAAACTCTTTCAGGATGGCAAGGCGATCTGCTTCTTCCGCGATGTGATGCAGCAGCCGCATGCAAAAAATGTTATCCACGCTGGCGTCCGGCATGTCGATGGCGAACGCGGAAGTCTGGAAGCATTTAAAGCGCGCCCGCAGTTCCCCATCCTGGAATTGGCTGGTGACATCAATCATCGCCTGGCTGTTATCTGCCGCAAACAGTCTCCGCCGAGGGTCTTCCGCCAGCATTGGCCAGAACCGGCCGGCACCGCAGGGAAGATCGAGAATGGCTCGCGGGTTGCCGGCAATTTGCAGCGCTTTCCTGGCCAGCGATACCTCTTTCCATGTGGTCAAGCGACGGCGCACGCCCTGCTTGTGTTTAAGGTAATAGTTTTTCGAATGATCGGGGTCGTATTTTGTCGAGAATTCGAGTTCCTTCATCGTCGCCACGCCTCTTTTCAAGCTTGTTGTGTGCACCCCTGGTTGCAGGTCACAGCTTCAATATTTTCCTGTTGCCACCAGTACAGCCGACGATCGCGGGCGCAACGCCGCTTCAGGGTTAATCATGCAGTGCGTGTCTGGCAGATTTTATCGCGCCTGCAAGACACACCTGCAATATCCAGGAGCGCATTGCAGGCGCGATAAACTCAAGCAGAGAATTATTACCCCGACACGACCCGCAGGCCTTCCCAGAGTATTGCCAGCTGCTGGCGGTACATGGCGCCGATTGCCGCCGGGTTGCTGTACTGCAGGGCCAGCGGTACCCCGTAGAAGATCGACACCAGCCCGACCATGGCGGCAGTGAGGGCAGTGTTCGCCGGCAGCTCACCGCGGTCGATAGCCTGTTGCAGCGCGGCACGCAGGATATGCTCGAGACTATCGTCTTCCATCTCGCCAATGCCATCCAGGTCCGGGAACGCCATCATGCGTTCTGCATGGGTGATTTTCGGGTCGGCACTGTGCTCCCGGGCGCGCGCCTCATGGGCGATGATCTCCCCCATCAGGCCCGGCTTTTTCTGTACCTGGATGGCGGTATAGCGAAACATGGCATCGATCACGGCCAGCCCGGCGTGCTGTTCCCCCGCCTGGCGGCCATACCAGTTCAGCTCCAGCGTCCACAGATGGTCGAGGTAGACAATCAGGTCGTCCTTCTTCGGGAAGTAATTGAAGAAGGTCGCCTCGGAAACCTGCACCCGTTCACACAGCGCCTTCACAGAGAGCGTATCGAACGGCGCCACCTGCAGATGCTGTGCAGCCACATCGGCCAGCGCCAGACGGGTCCTGGCAAACTTGCGTTCGCGCAGGCCAGGGCGCGTGGTTTCAGTCATAACCATGGTTAACTCTAAAATTATATTGAAGCATAAATTAATAACCAGCTGATTATATTATACAAATTGACCAAGCCAGTAGCGCCGCAACTAACCCTGTAAAAAACTCATATTTTTTTGTGGTATATCCGTGAAATGCGCCAAAAGGTCCAAAATCATCCATCGGACCGACCTTCAAACACCTGGATTTTCCCCTGAAACTGTATTAATAATAAGCTCTTAACTCATGAATATAGTAATGCATATATTTTTATTAAACAATAAAATAATTCGGATTTTATGATATTTTAGCCGATAATCGCCCTACGTAAAGCTACAATTTTTGAGTTGTCCCTATATTTATCCTGATGCCACACATATGGCAGCAGTCGCTCACCCGGCCCCGCCGGTCCGCAGCACGATCAGCCGGTAGCTTTTATATTTCTCGAACACCGCCTGGCTGCGGTTTCCGGAGAGGTACTTGTATCGGGCACGCGCGAGTTTTTTACGCAGCAGCCATTTCGCCAGCCGCGTCGTCTTTGGATATGCGTACTTTAGATAGCTATCGATCGAGCCGGCGGCCGGCACCAGCCGCCCGGTCAGCAACTCATCGAGCAGGGCGATGTTCGGGCTTACCCGCCGGGTGAGGTCTGTGTCACTTTCGATTTCGAAAGGGGAGTCTTTGATGAGTTGATAGAATTCATCGAGCAGATGCCCGCCGCTGAAACTGCGGTCGCCGGCCCCGCCATCGCAATGCGCGGCAGTCTTGAAAAAATCACAGATCACCACGCATCCGCCGGTCTTCAGCAGGCGAACGCTGTTGGTAAAAAAATCCGCCAGCGGGATGTACTGAAAACTTTCACTGAACAGCAGCAAGTCGTATTGCCGCCGGTATGCCTCGGCCGGCAGCGACTCGAAGGCGCATTCAAACAGGCGGGTCGAGGCGGCATCGATGTTCGCCAGCCGCGCATGCACCTGCTTGTTCAAATGTGCAGAAGGGTTGACCGCGTCCACCTCGAAACCGCGTGCCAGCAGCTGCACCAGCATGTGACCGGTGCCGCAGCCGATATCGAGAATTTGTGGCCGGGTAACGCCGGCAAGCAGGCGCCCGAGCAGATCCAGTAAATGTGTCGTGTAGCGTTGCTGTGCAATGGGCACATTGGCCAGCGTCAACTCAAGATCCGGGTCCCATAGTCCATAGTGCAGGTCCTCGACAGCGAACAGTTGCTGCGCCAGCACCAGGCCCAACTCGCGCGAGCTCATTTTTTCAGCAATAGCCATCCGCGTAAGAAATCACCGCAAAGAAAAAGGACATATACTATAAAAAACAATTATATGATTTAATATATAAGGCGATCTCTAAATTTAGTGTTTTAATGATTATAAGCCTTCAGGGCGTCCCGGGGAGGGTGGCGGCAATCGCTCGGCAGGGCGGCACGGCCACGGCTCAGCGTTCACCACCCCCGCGCAATTGCCGGGCATAGAGTGCGCTGTAACGTTGATTGCAATCACTCAGCGCAGCCGAGTGGCAAATGAAAAACTCCTTCAGCAGGGCATAGCCCAGCTCGCTATGTTGATCCATGAATTTGGCCAGCAGGATGCCATCGACGTGGACCAGCACACCCTTCGTCAGGGCAACGACCGAGGCGCTGCGCACGACGTCACCAAACAGGCTCAACTCCCCAAAGATCTCGCCATTGCACAGTTCCAGCAAGCCCGCTTGCATGTGCCGTTCCTCGGTGACGGCAATGTCCTTGTTGACGCGCACCACGCCGCTTTCAATCATGAACAGGTCGCGGCAGCGGTCGTTTTCCTCGACGATGGCCTGTTCCGGGCCAAAGTCCTCGCGCCACCAGGCACGGCGCTGCGGGAAATCGGGGTGGTCGAGAATCGCTTGCAGTGCTGCAGACATCCGGCTGCTCCTGTAAAAAACCTTTGGCGTTTCCCGGCGCGGTTACATACCTCTATGAAAGTAAGCGCTGAGCAAGAGGTGATCCTGGCGATTAGCTTGCCGTGCTGCGTGCGCAATGACAAGTGCTGCCGGTCATGGATGGCTATTTACCGATACAGAAACTCGAGAAGATCTTCCCCAGCAGGTCGTCGCTGCTGACTTCCCCGGTAATCCCGCCAAGCACCTGTTGGGCCTGGCGCAATTCCTCGGCCAGCAGTTCGCCGGCATGCTGTAACTGCAGCTGTTCAACACCGCGTTCCACCATTTGCTGTGCAAGCAGCAGCGCCTCCACGTGCCGGCGCCGGGCGCTGAAGGCGCCCTCAACCTGGTCGGCGTAGCCGATGCTTTGCTTGAGATGGGCGCGCAACGCATCCAGCCCGGCAGTGCTCTTTACGGACAGCGCAATCGCGGCTGTCCCGCTCGATGTATCCGGGCCGGGCGTGCGGCCGCTCAGGTCGATCTTGTTATAGACATGCGTGGCGGGCACCGTCGCGGGCAGCTGTGCGAGGATGGCGGCATCATGCGGGGTTAAACCAAGCTGGTCATCGATAACCAGCAACACCCGGTCGGCCTGTTCAATGGCCGCGCGGGTGCGCTGCATGCCGGCCTGTTCCACCGGGTCGTCGCTGTCATGCAGTCCGGCGGTATCGAGGATGTGCAGGGGCAGGCCGTCAAGCTGGATATGCTCGCGCAGAACGTCGCGGGTGGTACCGGGGATTTCGGTGACGATGGCCGTGTCGCGGCCGGAGAGGGCATTGAGCAGGCTCGACTTGCCGGCATTCGGCCGTCCCGCGATCACCACCGTCATGCCGTCGCGCAGCAGGCAGCCCTGTTGCGCACCTTTTATCAGGCCCGCAAGGTCCGCCTGCAATTGTTGCAGCATCTGCGCAAGGCCGCTGTCCGAGAGGAAGTCGATTTCCTCGTCGGGGAAATCGATGGCCGCCTCGACATAGATGCGCACCCGGGTGAGCAGCTCCACCAGTGCATGCATGTGTTCTGAAAACACGCCCTGCAGCGAATGCACGGCAGCGCGCGCGGCCTGCGCGCTGCCGCTGTCGATCAAATCGGCAATCGCCTCGGCCTGTGCCAGATCGAGCTTGTCATGCAAAAACGCGCGCTCGGAAAATTCGCCGGGACGGGCAGGGCGCGCACCGAGTGACAGCACCCGTGCCAGCAGCAGGTCCATTACTACCGCGCCGCCGTGGCCATGCAGCTCCAGCACATGTTCGCCGGTAAAGGAGGCTGGTGCCGCAAAGTACAGCACCAGGCCGGTGTCGATCAGCTCACCGTCGGCATCGAGGAAGTCATGCAATTGTGCATGGCGCGGCGCCGGCAGGTGGCCAAGCAGCTGTTCTGCAATCGCGGGAACATCCGGTCCGGACAGGCGCACGATCCCGACACCGCCGCGACCGGCGGGCGTTGCGATGGCGGCGATGGTGTCGGTGATCATGCTGACCTGTCTCCGGATGCCTTGTACTACAGGGTAGCCATCAGGCCAGTCAGCAGGTCTACTTGCCGCCTGCCTCGACGCGCCGGGTGATCATCCATTGCTGGGCGATGGAGAGGGTGTTGTTGACCACCCAGTAGAGCACCAGGCCGGACGGAAAGAAGGCGAAGAACACGGTGAACACCACCGGCAGCACCATCATCACCTTCGCCTGGATCGGATCCATCGGCGCAGGATTCAGCCGCTGTTGGATGAGCATGGTGGCACCCATCAGCAAGGGCAGGATGTAATAGGGGTCCGGCGCGGACATGTCTGTGATCCACAGCATGAACGGTGCCTGGCGCAGCTCGACGCTTTCCAGCAGCACCCAGTAGAGGGCAATGAATACCGGGATCTGCACCAGGATCGGCAGGCAGCCGCCGAGCGGGTTGATCTTTTCCTTCTTGTACATCTCCATCATCGCCTGGTTGAGCTTCTGGCGGTCGTCGCCAAAACGCTCCTTCAGTTGCTGCAGGCGCGGGGTCAGCTTGCGCATGTTCGCCATGGAGCGGTAGCTGGTCTCGGAGAGTTTGTAGAAGGCCAGCTTGATGATGAGGGTGACGAAAACAATCGCCCAGCCCCAGTTGCCGAGATAACCATGCAATGTTTTCAACAGCCAGAACACCGGTTGCGCCAGCACGGTGAGCAGGCCGTAATCGACGGTCAGCTCCAGGCCCGGTGCCACCTGTTTCATTTCGTCCTGCAGTTTCGGCCCGATAAAAAGCTTGCTGGTGAAAGTGGAGCTGTCACCGGCGGCAATGCTGCGATTGGGCGAAATCAGGCCGATGACATAGCGCGCGTTGCTCAGGGTCTTGGTGTAGTAGCGATTCAGCTCGCCACGTTCAGGAATCAACGCGCCGAGAAAATAGTGCTGCAGCATCGCCGCCCAGCCATCGGTGATGCTGCGATCGAGGTTCGCATCCAGCATGTCTTCAAACTTGATCTTTTCGTATTTCTCTTCCGGACTGTAAATCACACCGCCCATGTAGGTGTATATAAAGGAGCTCTGCCCGGTTTCCGCAACCTGGGTGCGTTGCAACTGGCGGTACTGACGGCCCTGCCAGTCACTGCCGCTGCCATTGCGTACCTCGTGCTCCAGATCGACCATGTAGCTGCCGCGATGAAAGGTGTAGCGCTTGATCACCTCGACACCTTCCGGACTGCGCCAGCTGAGTGCCACCTGCAACTCGTCGGCAGAATCGGCCATGCGGTAGTAGTCCTGTTCCGCGGTGTAGACAACGTGGTGGGTGGGCTCGGTACCGGATTGGGTGCGCAGGCCCGACTGCACAAAAAACAGGTTCGGCAAGCTGTCATTCAACAGGCGAAAGGGTGGTGAATCCGGCTCGGTTGTTGCCGGGTAGGCAAGCAGGTCGGCCTGGCGCAAATCACCGCCGCTGGTATCGAGCACCACCTGGAAAAGGTCGGTTTCCACGCTGACACTTTTGCCCGTCTTGAGGAGTACCGTCTCCGGCAAGGCACTGGCCTGTGCGGGCTCGAACGCCGCACCGGGGATGTCCTCGGCGGCGCTGCCGTCGGCAGGCATGCCAGTTGCATCCGGGGCCATCGTCGGGGCCGCCGGCGCACTCGTCTCCACAGGGACGCGCCCGTAGTCTTCCTGCCAGGCCTGCCACAGCAGCAGGATCACGAATGACAGGGCAATAAACAGAATCAGGCGTTGATTATCCATGCGTGTGGCCGGACTCCTTTTCCGGAACTTCATCAATGCCGCCCGCACTCCAGGGATGGCAGCGCAACAGGCGCGTCACGGCCATGGCACTGCCGCGCACGGCGCCATAACGCTCGACAGCGGTCTGCGCATAACAGGAACAGCTTGGATAGAAGCGGCAATGACTGCCAAGCCAGGGGCTTAGCAGGTAACGATAACCGCGTATCATTTGGAGGATGAACCAGCGCATTTTTCGATCAACTGTGTCCAGAGTTTTTCCACGGCTGCATTGAGCACGTGGTTGGGTTGAGTGCTGACACCGGCACGACCCAGTATCACGATATCCAGTGTATCCAGGTGTGTCTGCCAGTGGCGGAAACTTTCACGTATGACCCGCTTGATGCGATTGCGGTCAACCGCTTTGCGTGCAACCTTGCGGGAAATTGCCAGTCCGAGCCGGGGCTGATCAACCGGGCTGGAATTCGCCAGCAGGGTAAACCAGCGATCGCTCAGCCGGTAGCTACAATGTTTGAAAACCTGCCCGTAGTCATCCGCATCTGTCAGGCGTGCCCGCCGTGGGAAACGCGTTGA
>JBATIF010000052.1:0-3834 GCA_049667605.1 Gammaproteobacteria bacterium | reverse complement strand
CCCCGGCCATCGGGGCCAGCACCAGCTTGTTCGGAAGTTTATAAGGGCCTATTTTCACCGGATTTGTATCGACTAGTTGTGTTTCCGGAACTACAGGACGGCAGATAATACCCGCTTAGGCGACCGGGATAAAGTCACCGCAGGAAGAGCCCGGGCAAGCCCCGGAAATCAAAGAACCTCTGATGCGCCGTCATTCCGGCCGGAGCGCAGCGGAGTGCCGGAATCCAGTTCATAAATTCAGCCGGTTACCGGATCCCGGCCTGCGCCGGGATAACGGGACAAAAATTAATCAGCGCTTCCTTAAAGAAAACCGAACTGGTACGAGGCCGCTACTTCACCCGGATCGACGATTTCCAGCACCACCGGAACCGGCTCCCCGGGCAGCATGCCGCGCTTGATGATGTAGTTGTCAATGATATATTCGATCGGACGAAAACGGCGCGCCGCCACTATATTACCGCCTGTATCAGAGAAGCTGACCTCAAGCACCGGAAATGGCTGGGTGAATTCAGCCCGGTTTGACAGGGTTGCGTTGACGAGCAGCGCCTCCTCGACCCTGGGATGCTGGCGTACATCACGATTTAATAGTTCCAGCTGTGCCAGGTCCACCTGCAGCGGCAGATCGCAATGCAGGTAGCTGCATACCTGTTCCAGGTGCGGCCGCCACTGCGGGTTCCCGGCCAGCTCGGCGCGGTTAAAGAATACCCACTGCGCACCGATCAACAGCACCAGTAAAACAACAGCCACGCCGCTGAATACATTCGGCATCTTCAGTGAACTTTGAGACCAGCCGTCTGCAGGCACCTTCAGCAACGGCACTTCAGGCTGTTCCGCTGCACCGGCGGCCTTGCTGTCGGCCAATAATTCCGCAGCCGCTGATTCTGCCTGCTCCGCGGTCTCTGCTGCAGCCAGTTGTTCCGCGGCGGCTTCCGCCTCGGCCTCGGCCTGGGCACGTGCCTCGGCGTCCGCCTGCTCCTGTGCCGCTAAAGCGGCCAACGCCTCCACCTGCTCTCTATGCTGTGCCTGTGCTTCCCGCGTCTCGTCCAGTTCCTCGAACAGATAATCAACGGCGCTGTAGACCTCATGGCACTCGCCACAGCGGGCGCGTCCACCGGCCTTGGCCAGCTGACGGGTCGTCAATCTGAATGTCGCGTGGCAGTTCGGGCAAAAGGTATACATGGGAAGCTAGTGTACCCCCGACAGGGATGAAGTGAAATCAGAGATCATCAGGCGAGCAATCATGGCGTTTTATTCCCTCCAGCAGCACCCATTCCTCGCGCATGACCGATGGCTTGAAATCAAACCGGTCATCATAGGCCGCCATGACGGCAGCACCCTGCTCCCTGAGTATGCCGGTCATAATAAGCTGCCCGCCGGGTCGGACCCGTGCCGCCAGCAGGCCCGCCAGCTCGATCAGGGGATTGGCGAGAATATTGGCCATGACAAGATCGACCGGATCCGTCGCCAGTTCGCCGGATAGCCGTACTTCCAGGCAGTCTTCAACCGCGTTGCGTGACGCATTATCCCGGGTGGCCTGCAGCGCCTGTGGATCGATATCCAGCGCACAGACCCTGTCAGCCCCAAGCTTGCAGGCGGCGATAGCGAGAATGCCCGAGCCACAGCCGTAATCAATCACCCGCTTGCCCTCAGGTGCATGCGCATCCAGCCATTCCAGGCAAAGCCCCGTGGTGACATGGGTGCCGGTGCCAAATGCCAACCCGGGATCCATCTGCACCACGCACGCCCCCGGATCTGGAGGCAATTCACCCAGCGGACAAACCCAGAGCCGCCGGCCGAATTGCATAGCACCGAAAGTATCCCGCCAGGTATTCGACCAGTCACGGTCTTCCAGCTGTTCGATCTGGCAGTGGATTGATTCGTCCTTAAGCCCGTTGCGGAGACTTTCCTCAACCTGCGCCACCTCTGTTTCCGGGGTGAACAAGGCCACGATGCGGTTGCTCGACCACAACGGCGTTTCGCCAGGCGCCGGCTCGAGCAATGGTTCATCACCTGCATCCAGCACGGTTACCGACAATGCCCCGGCTGCAGTAAACGCCTCGGAGGCGATCTCTGCCTGATCAGCAGGTACTTCGATGGACAGTTGCAGCCAGGTCATATAGCGGGGAATCCTTTGATTTCAAAAAGCGCGATGGCGCACGGAATGCACCCTGCATCGGAATCAAAACCTGTAGGAGCGGATCTCATCCGCGATGCCCCTGTTAATGACCCCACCCCGTTTATATTTCCCGCAGGAGGGCCATGCAGGCGCGAACGGGTTCCAGGCAGGGTTATCGCGCCTGCGAAGCGCTCCTATGCCAAAAAACACTACCTGTAGGAGCCAGCGCCAGCTGGCGAATGATTCACCTCAACCAGCCTCTTCATATAACTAAACTCCACATCAAGCCGTGAACCCAGCCGGTCTTTTTCCAGCTCAAGATCGTATCGCGTCTGCAGGTTCATCCAGAAACAAGGTGACGACGCAACCTCCCGAATCCGGCAGCGGACTTCAGGTGCCTTCATGAATGAGATTCCGCGTCCTTAGTAATGGTACCGGAGTTGAGCAATAAAAATAGAATCGTCACTTACCTTGTAAACGAAACGGTGCTCATTATCGATGCGCCGGGACCAGTAACCGGAAAGCGCGTGCCTTAATGGCTCAGGCTTACCGATACCCTCAAACGGAGAACGCCGGATATCTTTAACCAGGCTATTGATACGTTTTAGTATTTTCTTGTCTGATGTTTGCCAGTAAAGATAGTCATCCCAGGCATGCTCAGAAAAAATGAGCTTCACTCTTGAAGAGTCTTTTCGAGGCCTCGGCCATCCTCAAGCTGGGAGATGGACTCAAACAGCCTCCTGACATTTTTTGGGCTGCGTAGCAGGTAGGTGGTCTCTTCCAGTGATTCATAATCCTCGAGAGAAAGCATAACAACAGCGCGCTCGCTTTTCCTTGTAATAACAATAGGTTCATGATCGTCGCAGACTTTTTCCATTGTTTTGGCCAGCGTATTTCTAAGCGCGGTGTAACTGAGTGCTTTCATGGTAATTAACCTCTAATTCGTACATGTACATAATAGCGTACAATATAAACTTATTTATAACAACCTGATTAGCAGGAATATTCAGCCAGGCCCGGAGCAGCTCCGCCTCTGCACTCTCACATGCCCTTGGGTAGCATATGTCCGTAGCGGATCTCATCCGCGATGCCCTTGTTCATGGCCCCACCCCGTTTATATTCCGCGTAGGAGCGCCTTGCAGGCGCGAACGGGGTTCATGCAGGGTTATCGCGCCTGCGAAGCGCTCCTATGCCAAAAAACACTACCTGTAGGAGCCAGCGACAGCTGGCGAATGATTCACCTCAACCCGCCTCTTCTACAACTCAACCTCCACATCAAGCCGGGAACCCAGCCGGTCTTTCTCCGACTCATGATCGTATCGTGTCTGCAGATTTATCCAGAAACGATCAGACATGCCAAAAAACCTTGAAAGGCGCAGGGCAGTATCAGCAGTAATCGAACGCATGCCATGAACGATTTCATTGATACGGCGTGCCGGCACACTCGTTGCCTTTGCAATGCGGCACTGGCTTATTCCCATAGGCTTTGGAAATTCTTCCAGCAGAATTTCGCCGGGATGAATCGGTGATAATCTTTAATCGCTCACGTCGATGAAACACCTATGCGACTTTTTATGCTGCAGACAGCTTCTTCACATTTAGTTGCTTACGCTTCTTTTCAGCTTCCCACAAGTCATACTGCGACTGCTGATTCAGCCAACTTTCAGAAGACGTATCAAAGGCCAGGGAGAGCCGTACCGCCATTTCAGGACTGATAC
>JBATIF010000051.1:0-3002 GCA_049667605.1 Gammaproteobacteria bacterium | reverse complement strand
GGCATCTGGCTCAACACCCAGCGCCCGGAATGGAACGATGCCAACAACGCGCTGGTTGGCCAGGGTCTGTCCATGGTTACCCTGTATTACATGCGCCGCTACGTGAGCTTCCTGCAACATTTACTGTCACAGGAGTCAGGTACGTTCAGCCTGTCCCTGGAAGTGGCTGAATGGCTGACTGAAACCGCAGCGGCATTGAACGAGATCCGGCCACAATTGCAAGGCGGGCCGGTTAGCGCCAGGCAGCGATACCAGTTGCTGGTCGCGCTCGGACAGGCGGCATCCCGTTACCGGCAAACCGTCTACCGGCAAGAGTCTTTCGCCGGCCAGGTGCAGCAACCGCTTGATAAGGTAACAGCCTTGCTCGACGATGCCCTTGCGGCGATCGACCACAGCATCGAGTGTAACGTGCGCGAGGATGGTCTTTACCACGCCTATAATCTGCTGCATATTAAATCAAGGGAAGTCGAAATCGATCGCCTCTATACCATGCTGGAGGGTCAGGTTGCGGCACTCAGTTCCGGCGCGATTGCCCCAACCCGTGCGGTCGAGATGCTGCAAACCCTGTTCGAAAGTGATATTTTCCGCGCCGATCAACATACCTTCATGCTCTACCCGGATCGTGAGTTGCCGGGTTTTCTGGAGAAGAACCGCATACCGGCGGAGCAGGTGAAATCAGTCCCGCTGCTCATGCGCATGCTGGAACAGGGGGAAGAGCGCATCGTCGTGCGCGATGCGGACGGCGGCTATCGTTTCAGCTCTGAATTCCGGAATGTGGGCGATCTGAATGAACAGCTGGACGCTTTGGAGCCGCTCTACGGTGATGAGCTTCAACAGGCTCGCCAACCTTTGCAGGAACTCTTTGAAGAGGTATTCAATCAAAAGTCGTTCACCGGGCGCTCCGGCGGCATGTTCGGCTTCGAGGGACTCGGCTGCGTCTACTGGCACATGGTTTCCAAGCTGCTGCTGGCAGTACAGGAGAACTTCTTTGCTGCCCAGGCACAGGGTGCGGATGAAGAAACCTGTCAGCACCTGGGGCATCTCTACTACTGCGTTCGCATGGGGATTGGATTCAACAAGACCCCCGAGGAATACGGTGCTTTTCCGACGGACCCCTATTCCCATACCCCCAAACACGGGGGCGCCAAGCAGCCTGGCATGACCGGCCAGGTCAAGGAAGAGGTACTGACCCGCTTCGGTGAGCTTGGAGTGCGCGTCAGGGATGGTGCGGTGCACTTTGAGCCTGGCTTGCTGCGGGCCCGCGAATTTCTCGCAAAGCCTCAGTCCTTTCGCTTCCTGGACGTCGACGGCCAGTGGCAGGAACTGAGCGTGCCGAAATCGGGGCTGGCGTTTACCTGGTGCCAGGTGCCATTCGTTTATCACCTGGATGATTCCACCGCAGCAAAGGTGACCCTTGTCCATGATGACGGCAGCCAGCAGACCCTGACGGAACTGGCGCTGCCTGCTGAGTTGAGTGCCGAACTGTTCTTGCGCAGCGGCCGTATCCGCCGGGTTGAGCTGGTGCTGGAAACCAGCCGCTTGTTTTCCGAATAATCCCTTGCTGCCAGACCCCTTTTTACACCGGGGTAGTGAATGCCTGCCTTGTGTAGTCTGATTTAAATTACATGCAGTTGAAGGGGGATAAAGCGTGGCTAAAAATAACAATCACCTGAGATTCAAAGAGAAACTGGCCTACGGCCTGGGCGATACCGCCTCGAATTTCTTTTTCCAGACCTTCAGTATTTTTCTGCTCTACTACTATACCGATGTGTTCGGCATCCCGGCGGCCGCAGTGGGCACGATGGTCTTCGTAACCAAACTGTGGGATGCGGTGAATGATCCGCTGATGGGGATAATTGCCGATCGTACCCAGACGCGTTTCGGGAAGTTCAGACCCTACTTGCTGTGGATGGCAATACCGTACGGTGTCATGGGCTACATCATGTTTGCCAACCCCGACCTGGGCGATTCGGGAAAACTGGTTTATGCCTGGGTGACCTATACCCTGATGATGATGATCTATACGGCGATAAATGTCCCTTACTCGGCGCTTATGGGTGTGATGACACCCTCTTCCAAAGAACGCACCATCCTCTCGAGCTACCGCTTTGTCTGCGCCTTCGGCGGAGGGCTGTTGATATCCATGCTGGTGCGCCCGTTAACCCAGTATTTCGGAACGGAGAGCGAAGCGCAGGGGTTCAGTACAACGATGGCGCTGTTCGCCGTCGTCTCCATTACCCTGTTCTGGTACACCTTCGCCAACACCAGGGAACGGGTTGTGGTCAAGGAGGATATAACAGCAAATATAAGAAGCGACCTGAAGATGCTGATCATGAACCGTCCCTGGAACGTGCTGGTTTTTGCGGCGATCTTCACGTTAGCCAATGTGGCGGTTAAAAGTGCGGTGACAGTGCATTTTTTCAAATACTACCTTGGCGATGACGGAACACCCTACTTCCTGTTTATGGACCGCACGACGCTGTTCATGACCCTTGGCATGCTGTCCCTGATTCTCGGCGTTGCCTGTACCAGGCTCTTCACACAGTACTTTGAAAAGAAAACCCTGATGATCTGGCTAAGCCTGCTGAATGCCCTGTCGATGCTGCTTATATTTCTGATACCGCCGGATCAGTACTGGACGCTGATGGCGGTAAACATCATAGGGACCTTTCTGGTCGGGCCCACGCCGGCCCTGGTTTGGGCGATGTATGCGGATGTTGCAGATTATGGTGAATGGAAATTCAACCGCCGTACGACCGGGCTGGTATTCTCGGCAGCGCAATTCGCGCAAAAGTTCGGCCTGACGATAGGCGCCGGGCTGTCAGGCTGGTTGCTTGCCTGGTTTGGATTTATCGCCAATGTGGATCAGACGGAGACTTCCCTGCTGGGGATACGCCTTATGTTTACCGTGATACCGGCATGCTTTGCGATGATGAATGCCTTCATTCTCATTTTCTACAATTTGAGCGACGCCCAGGTTCAGGAGATCGAGCTCGAGCTCG
>JBATIF010000050.1:0-1656 GCA_049667605.1 Gammaproteobacteria bacterium | reverse complement strand
CCAGGTGGTGGCCCCCGGTCAGCGTCGGTTGTAAACTCCGGGACCATTAGCATTTCGCGGGTGTAGTTCAATGGTAGAACTGGAGCTTCCCAAGCTTCAAACGTGGGTTCGATTCCCATCACCCGCTCCATTTGCGTCGCCGGTCCTGCGCACGTTAAGCTGTACGCCAGTGGCCTGGGGATTTGGGTCGGACAAGCGGGTGAAAACGCGGCATATTGTGCCATGGATCCAGCCGGGACCGCGGTTCAGAGAGGCGGGCAAGCCGACATGGACAATGCCAGAGTGTACACAGGTATAATCATGGAACCGGTATATGACAAACGATGAAATTATCAATTCGATAGTTGCATCTGCCGATGCAGGTCGCGCTACTGAGCGGTCGCGCCTGTTGCAGTACCTGGTCCAGATACAGCATCGCTTCTCGTACATTCCCGCAAGTGCGATCACACAACTGGCTGCCCTGCTGCAGCTGCCCGAATCTGAAATTCGAGGTGTCATCGGATTCTATGCCTTCCTGCATGAACAGGCGCGCGGCGACTATGACATCCTGCTCAGCGACAGCATTACCGATCACATGCTTGGCTCGCGCGAGTTGCTGCAACAACTCTGCACCACGCTTGGCGTGAAAACCGGTGTACCGCGTGCCGATGGCCGGGTCACGGTTGACATCACCTCCTGCACCGGCATCTGCGACCAGGGACCCGCCATGCTGATCAATGGCGAGGTAGTCAGCCGGCTTGACAGCAGCCGTATCGAGCAAGTCTGCACGTTGATCGAGTCAGGTACCGAAGTCTCACAATGGCCGGCCGAATTTTTCCAGCTTGAAGACAATATTCGGCGGCGTGATTTGTTGCTCGCGGATGAAACCAGGCTCGCCAGCCCCGCTGGCAGCGCCCTGCGTGTGCTGCTTGAAAGCAGTGGCGATGCCATACTCGATGTTATCGAAAAATCCGGACTGCGCGGCCGCGGTGGCGCAGGCTTTCGCACCGCCATGAAATGGCGTTTCTGTAAGCAGGCCAAAGGCGATAACCATTACGTCGTGTGTAATGCCGACGAAGGTGAACCCGGTACCTTCAAGGACCGGGTCTTGCTGAACAGCTACGCCGACAGTGTTTTCGAGGGCATGACCCTGTGCGCCGGCGTGATCGGCGCACGTCGTGGCTATCTCTACCTGCGCGGAGAGTACCGCTACCTGCTCGCGCCGCTGGAACAGGTACTGCAACAGCGCCGTGAAAACGGCCTGCTTGGGCAAGCCATACTTGGCAAGCACGGTTTCGACTTCGACATTGAAATCCACCTCGGTGCAGGTGCCTATATCTGCGGCGAGGAATCGTCGCTGATCGAATCACTGGAAGGCAAGCGCGGCATCCCGCGTAACCGTCCACCCTTTCCGGTTACGCACGGCTACCTGAATCAACCAACTGTAGTCAACAACGTCGAGACCTTCATGGCCGCTGCCAAAATTGCCGCCCTGGGCGCCGACTGGTTCTGCAGTGCCGGTACAGCAGAGTCCACCGGCACCAGGCTGCTCAGCATCAGCGGCGACTGCGAACGCCCCGGCATCTACGAATATCCGTTCGGCGTCACCATTAAACAGGTTCTCGAAGACTGCGGCGCAAAAGATACCCAGGCAGTGCAGATTGCCGGCGCGGCAGG
>JBATIF010000049.1:0-42463 GCA_049667605.1 Gammaproteobacteria bacterium | reverse complement strand
GGGTTCCCGTGTTTTGGCTGTGTTCCACCACTTTATAGCGGCCTGCCTGATACGATCCTTTAGTCCCTGCAGGCCCGCCCGGCATGAAATAATCATCTCCCACCGGGGTACGCCGGCAGGGTATGTGCCGCTACGGTGTTTTGCGATGATGGTGCTATTGAGTTGCATGTTTTAGACTGCCCGCATACAGGGCAGGCATTTTTTTATCGTTTCATTAATCGATGCAGGCGCCGCACGGGGCGGGAATAACTGATGAGTAACAGAGTTCATGAATTGCTTAAACAGCTGAAATCCTACGTCTGGGATGCAGACCTGGTCGACATGCCTCGTCCGCAAAGGGTTTTCATTTTCGTATTGCGTGTTATGCACATGCTTCTGCGGGAGTTGCTGGGCGGCCAGTTGAACCTGCGTGCAATGAGCCTTGTCTATACCACGCTGTTGTCCATTGTCCCGCTGCTGGCTGTAAGTTTTTCGGTGCTGAAAGGCTTCGGGGTTCACAACAGGATTGAACCCCTGTTGTTTAATTTTCTTCAGCCACTGGGTCCGAAAGGTGCGGATATAACAGCAAATATCATCTCCTTTGTCGAGAATGTGCAAGTCGGCGTGCTTGGTTCCGTTGGCCTTGCCCTGTTGATCTACACGGTCATTGCGCTGGTGCAGAAGATCGAGGCAGCCTTCAATTTTGTCTGGCAGATAGAACACCTGCGCCCGCTGTCGCAGAGGATCAGCAACTACCTGAGCGTCATCCTGGTTGGTCCGGCACTGATTTTTGTTGCAATCGGTATTTCTGCGTACGTGTTCGATATGGACTTGACCCGGAAGCTGGTCGCGATCGAGCCGCTTGGAACCGTGGTAGTGTTTCTCGGCAAGCTGCTCCCCTACGTGCTGGTGTGTTTCGCATTCACCGTGATTTATATTTTTATACCCAATACGCGCGTGCATTTCTTTGCAGCGCTCGTGGGCGGTGTGATTGCCGGCGTGATATGGAAGATCGCCGGCTGGGGTTTTGCCGCCTTTATTGCGACCTCGACCAAGTATGCAGCCATCTACTCGAGTTTTGCGATCATGATCCTGTTGCTTATCTGGGTGTATCTGAGCTGGCTGATACTGCTGGTTGGCTCGCAGATAGCCTTCTTCGTGCAGCATCCGAAATACATGACCATGCACAGGGTGCGTTTTGTGCTCAGCAGCCGTTTGCGCGAGCAGATTGCTTTCCAGATCATGTACCTGGTCGCCTACAATCACCATCATAAAAGGCCACCCTGGAATCTTGACCAGCTTGTTGACTACCTGAATATTCCCGGTGAACCGATTCATCTCATGATCAGGGCGCTGGTGGATGCCGGCTACCTGCTCGAAATTGACAATAATGATCCCCCCGTCTATCTGCCATTGCATGATATTGACACGATTCGTCTTGTTGACCTGCTCACGGATATTCGTGCAGCAGGCGAGAGCCGCTTCCTGAGCCTGCGACAACTGACCCCGGTGCGTGCGATTGACGCGCTGATGGCCGAGGTGATGGATTCCTCTGTGGCGGCGCTGGGAGAACGCACTCTGAAAAGCCTGGTACTGGATGCGGATACAGGACTCGAGCCTGGTATTCCAGCGTTGAAATAACAGCCTTCATTCGAGCAGGGCGGTTTCCACCGGGCGCTGTTCTGTGCGCCCCGCCATGGCAGACTGTACGTGGATCCATTCCGGCAGTAATGCCTGCATCGCCCGGTAAACCTGGGCGTCACTGGCGGTGGGACAACCCCTTAGTCCGGGCAGATGGCTGATGCGATAATACCAGGCGGCATAACCGCCATTTTCTGCGGGAGCCCAGCCCTGTAGCGGTCCGATCACATTCGTAATGTTATTGTTACCTATCCAGATCCCGCTGCAGAGATGGTCACCTGCCTGTTTGCGGGCGCTTCCAAGGGCAGTGTGTGCCAGTGCCCTGGCAACGGTTGCCGTCTGCGCCTCATCTCGCGGGATCCAGGCGATATAATGGTCCAGCACGGGTTCAGCCGCCGGAATCGCCCCGGTTGCAGCAAGTTCGGCTGTCGAAGGGCTGCGGGGCGTCATCGCGCAGGCCTGGAGTGCCAGCAGCAGGTATACTGTAAGCAGTACTGGCAGTAAATGTATTCTCATGCCGGCGGTCTCCAGGGTATTAGTGAACAAAAGCGGCCGCATCCATGTGAACCAGTGACTACTATCCTAGGGCTGTCTGGTCCGGGGTTCTGTGACCCAGGTACAGGATTGGGTATTTTCGGCTTTCGGCAGAAAACAGGCTTGCAAGCAATTGACGTCATGACAACAGCACACAACAGGATCGATCGATGCGTGGAGGCTCTTTGTGAACAGGGATGTGACAGGGTTAACAGTTTTATTGCGGCTTTAAGGGCCGGACATGATATTCCGGAGGTAGCAGGCCTGAGCATGGAGGAACGCCAGCGGGTGCTGGAAAACCTGGTGTCGATCATGGCAGTCTATGGTGACCGGTGTGAGAGTAGATGATTTACCGACAGTCATTGCACACACAAACGAGCAGGCGTGGCAGCCATTCCATCACGGCCGCGATACAGCGTCATGTGCAGCAGTCAGGTATCCGTGTCGGGATCTGCCACCTGTTTCTGCAGCATACCAGTGCGTCGCTTATTCTTTGTGAGAATGCCGACCCGGATGTACGTGAAGACCTGGAACGGTTTATGTCGCGGCTGGTGCCTGACGGTGATCCCTTATTCAGGCATACCGCGGAGGGCCCGGATGACATGCCGGCCCACGTGAGAAACATCCTGACGCATTCAGACCTGACGCTGCCTGTGGCAGATGGCCGCTGCAGCCTTGGAATATGGCAGGGCGTGTATTTGTGGGAGCACCGGCAGCACGGGCATCAGCGGGATATCACCATAACCGTCTACGGTGAGTAACGCCGCTTGGAAAATTAATGCTGCAACGGTGCGGCTTTTTCTTTTTCTGCCTTGCTGTCTTGCTCCGGTACAGGTGTCGATACCCCCATTAACTGGTCAATGTCCTTCCTGATGCTGGAAAGTTCTGCCAGATCATCGTAGTCAAAGCCGGCCTCTGCTGACATAATGCCGGCTGCTTGTGCAGCATCTATCTTGTCATTTTTATGATGCTGCTCGAGGTGATCTGTCCCGGTATCGACATTGCATAGATGCTGGGCGCCCGAGGCCAGGTGTTCATAGACAGCACGATAGCGATCTGTCATTTCCTGAACGAGACTGGATGTCTGCATGAAGTGGCGGGTGACCTGGTCACGGTAATCGGTGAAACGCTCCTTCAGCTCGTTCAGTTCCGACTGCAGATGCCGTGTCTTGCTGTTACGGGAAAATACGAGGTAGGCCGCGACAGATCCAAGTGTTATGCCAAGCAGCAAGCCTAGTATGCCGACTATCCACATGGACGATGTTTCCTCAAGCGCAATCATTTGTTAGTCCCTGTAGTGTGTTTGAAACCGGAGGTAATCAAGCCTCCCATTGTACTGGATTCTGTTGTCATGAATACATGCCCGGCCGACGGGCTTCTCCACCTGAGCAGTTAATAAAATATTTTTTAATAACAGTTATATATACTGCCCCGGCTCAGGCACCGGCGGATGGGCGGGGGCCGAATATCGCGCTGCCGATGCGTATCATGGTGGCACCTTCGGCGATGGCATCCTCGAAATCGCCGCTCATACCCATTGAATATTCACGAAACAGCCCGCTACCGTAGCGCCTGGCACACTGCTGTCCAAGCTCATAAAGGGCTGCGAAATCGCTGCGTCGTTGCGTTGTCGTTGCATCGCGCTGGCCAATCGTCATTAGTCCGCGTATCTTCAGGGGGTCAAGCTCGGCACGCAGCAGTTCATCAATAAATCGGAACAGGGCAGTGGCCGGCAGGCCGGACTTGCCGGGATCACCGGCGATATTGACCTGCAGCAGCACTCTCAGGGCAGTTGCAGACACTGCTGCAGCATGCGCAAGCTTTCTTGCCAGTTTGATGCTGTCGAGGGTATGCAACCAGGCGAAGTTACCCGGGATGTGTTTTGCCTTGTTGCTTTGCAGGTGGCCGATAAAATGCCACTCGGTCGTCGGGTCATCGATCAATGTTTGTTTTGACAGTGCATCCTGTATTGTGTTTTCACCGAAGCGGTACTGGCCTGCCAGCATTGCCTGGCGGACATAATCCTCAGGCATGTACTTGGAGACGGCTATCAGCCGTATGTTGTCCGGATCTCTTCCCGATGCTGCAGCTGCCTGGTGTATGCGCCGCCTGATTATGCCCAGATTGGCACTGATATCGGTGTGTGATGAAGACATCTATTCTATCCGCAGCCCGCCGGTGTTATGCCTGTACCACATTTCTGGGCGAGCCAGCCAGAAAGGCCCTGATGTTCGCCGCGATTTCATTGATCAGGGTCTGGCGTGCATTGATTCCGGCCCAGGCAATATGCGGAGTTACAATCAGGTTTTTCAGTGACGGGTCCAGTAGCGGATTACCGTGGTGTGGCGGTTCCTCGCTGAGGACGTCGATCCCGGCGCCGGCAATGCGGCCGTTGCGCAGCACCTCTGCCAGTGCGGTTTCATTGATTATGCCCCCGCGTGCTGTGTTGATGAGGATGGCATCCCTGCGCATCAGCGCCAGTTCCTCCCGGTCAATCAGGTTGCGGGTCGTGTCTGTCAGCGGGCAATGCACGCTGATGATGCCGGATTCCGCCAGCAGTCTTGCAAGCGGTACACGCGCCGGGTCGGATGGCGTACCGGGGTGTTGTGCGATCAGCGTATACATTCCGAATGCCCTGGCCCTGGCTGCAACAGCCTTGCCAAGATCGCCGTAGCCAATGATGCCCAGCGTCTGTCCACTCAGTTCTCGTACCGGGTAGTCCAGCAGGCAGAATCCGTCTGCGGATTGCCATTTCCCAAGGTTGACCGCATCGCGGTATTTCTGAAAATTGCGCACCAGGTTGAGTATCAGCGTGAAAACGTGCTCAACAACCGAAGCAGTCGCGTAGGCGCGCACGTTGCATACCGTGATGTTTCTTTCACGGGCAGCATCCAGGTCAACATTATTGGTGCCAGTTGCAGCAACACATACAAGTTTCAATTGTTCAGCTGCCAGTAGTACCTCGCGATCGAGGCGGGTCTTGTTGGTAACGACAACGCCTGCACCACGTATTGCCCGGCTGACATTGCCGGTTTTCCCCGGTAGTGACCACCCGGGCAGGGTCGATTCCAGCACTTGAAGGTCCAGGTCATTGCGGTCAACTGTCTGAAGGTCAAGGAAAACGCCATGCATGATATCGAGAGGCGTTTGTTACTGTTTGCCCAGCATGCCGTTTCGCAGTGACTTTGTGACCGGTTTTTCTCCAAGCCAAATGGATAGTAGTGCGCGAAAGAAATCGTTGCCTTCAACCGTGCCGCGCCATTCGCCGTTGATCCTGACCTCGGTGCCACTATCAGGCAGATAGTCGATTCGGATAACATCTCCTTTACGCACCGTTCGGAACAGTTTGTTGAACATCGAGAGCCTTGGAGCAAGGGCCTGCATATTTGCAGGCGATAAATTCTTTTCAAGGCCGTCGATCCAGCCATCGGTGATCTTGTCCTTGCTGACCTCATTGTGCAGAAAGTGCATCAGGATGCTGGCGGCGCCGGTATCAGACAATATGGTTTTCGCTGCGGATGTTTTTGACTCCAGGTAGAGTGCGCCTATATAGATGTCCATGAAAAACTTTTTCCTGATGCCGGCGCCGTTCAGTAGCAGTGAAGGCCCGCTGTTCGGCAGTGACAGGGTGTCCGGGATGTTGACGCCCCCGGTTTCCATGGCGCAGACACTAAAGCCTGCAAGGCTCAGGCAGAGCAGCAGGACAAAGGATTGTTTATTCATGATATCCCCCCGGGTTAAGCATTTATTATCCCCTTCTTGCAGGATGGCGCTGAATATTTTCTACATGGATTGGAAAATGGCCCGATTTCAGATCCCTGAAATAGTGCTCAAGGGATAACCTGACGACGGGGAATGCGAGTTCGTCCCAGAGGATCTGGTGTTCCTCGAATAAATCAACATCCAGGCTTTCGGGGCCTGGCCGGTAGTCAGCATTACTCATGTCTGCGCGGAACATCATGTAGACCTGGTTGATATGCGGGATACTGAATACACCATAGAGTTTCATATTCTCAACCGTTGCACAGGCCTCTTCCCGGGTTTCACGGGCTGCTGCCTGTTCCGTTGACTCGCCATTTTCCATGAAGCCCGCGGGCAGGGTCCACAATCCATGACGTGGTTCGATTGCGCGCCGGCAAAGTAACAGCTGGTCGTTCCATACCGGAATGCAGCCAGCGACGATTTTCGGGTTCTGGTAATGCACGGTTGCACAGGTTGTGCACACATGGCGGGGCCGGTCGTCACCTTCCGGGATTAGCTCCGTTACCCGCTCTCCGCAGTTGCTGCAAAATTTCATCTGAAAATGTACCTGCTACCCTGCCGCCCAGGATTGTTATATGCAAACAATAGCATATTAGATATACCGGCTCTGGTTGGATATTTCCCCGCTGACTTTAATGTTTACTCACCGGGTTTTCCTGTTGATATGCCTGTATGTCAGCAGCAGTCCCAGCATGGTTTTTGCATCGAGGATGGTGCCGTTATAAACCTGCTCGAGGGCCTCGTTAAATGGCATCCAGTGGACTTCTATGAGTTCGTCCGGCTCCTGCTGCGTGCGGGTGCCGACCAGGTCTGTGGCAAGAAACAGGTAGATAGCCTCGTCGCAGAAACCTGGTGTGACAAGAATTTTCCCCAGTTCTGCCCAGCTGCCGGCATGCAATCCGGCTTCCTCGGCAAGTTCGCGTGATGCCGTGGTTGCCGGTGTTTCTTCGGGCTCCAGCTTGCCGGCGGGTAATTCCCATAACCAGCCACCAGCAGCGTGCCGGTACTGGCGCAGCATACATATACGGTTGTCATTATCTATGGCGACAACCGCCGCACCGCCCGGATGGCGCACAACTTCCAGCTCCACTGCCATACCATTCGGTAATGTGAGTGATTCAATTCCGAGCTTTATAACCCGGCCCTCGTAAATCAATCGGCTACTGTGGGACAATGGTTCACTCCAGGTGCCTGCTAGTGTGCAGGCAAGTTTCAGGCATGCGCCGGATACATGCAATATGCAGCTCTTTTAATTTCACTGGCAAGCGGGCAGGTAGAATGAAGCCATTATATGAACGCAAGCCCCTGTGTTTCTCCTGCAGCGCATGCGGCGACTGCTGTACCACAGGAGATGATTACTATGTATACCTGAACGAGAGGCAAGCCCGACGAATAAGAAAGTACCTGAAGTTGTCCAGGGGCTGGTTCAGGCGCCGCTACCTTGAGCGGCTTGATACTGGCGACATGGTGGCGGCCTCCACAGCCGATGGCCGATGTATATTTCTCGATGCAAACAGACAGTGCAGAATTTATGGTGTGCGTCCCCTGCAGTGCAGGACTTACCCGTTCTGGCCGGAGTTGACAGGCAACCTGAAGACCTGGCAAGCCGAGACGAGGCGCTGCGAGGGAATTAACCACGGTAAGGCAGTGCCGGTAGCGAGGATACGCAGGGCAGTCAATGCCTGTCTGGCGCAGGAGTCTGGCAGCAAATAGCCATCCTGAAAATAGCAACTCGCGCAAAGCCGCAAAGAACGCAAACTCAGGCTCTTCCCCTGATCGATTGGGTAGTTCACCGTTGCAGGGCTGAATTCATTCAGCCAAAAACCTTGCCATCAGAAGGAATGCGTCTCGTCTAAATTAATTTACCCACTCAATCAGGGGAAGATCCAGAAAATATATCAATACTTTCCATCCTTGCGGCTATGCACGATATCTGATTTTAAGATCAAAACCAACTAGGGAAGGCCGGGCTCGAAGACGCAAAACATCTGTCCGGCCCCGGCGGGACTGTGCGGGTCATGAAACAGCTGGACAAGCTGCATGCCACGGACAGGGTCAAGCAGTGTGCCGCGTGTCAGGGTGTCATAGTCATCACCGCCGAGTAGCTGCTGGGCAATGGTCAGGTACAGTCGATCTATTGCACCGGTGACAAGCAGGGTGTGAAATACTGCGGGGCCGGAGATGGAATAGATGCTTTGGTATTTCAGCTCAGCCAGTGCCGAGACCATCGCCCGGCCTTCAACCTGTTTGCCGGAGCCCGCGCAGATAACTTCGATATTGTTGTCCCTGAAAGCGTCAACGCGTTGCTGGTCGGCTTGTTCACCCGTTATCACTATCAGCTTGCGATGCCTGTATGGCTCCAGCGCCGCCAGCGGAATATCCAGGCTTGCGCTGAGGATAGCTATGTCCGGTTGCGGGGAGAGTCCCTGCTCGATACGCCAGTCGCGAATGTCCGCATATTCTGCTTCATCACTCACCGGCAGGCGGTCCTGTGCCTCACCCGTAACTGCTTGCCTGAAATACCGCCCACTGGTGATCAGCAGGTCGGCCTGCCCGGCAAGTTCCTGGTAGAGCCGCCAGTCACGCCGGTTAGTTGTTGCACCGGGTACGATATGACTCCCGCGATCGGTGGCGGCGATCGCGATACGTCCGTCAAGGGTGGTGATGAAATTGCTGAAGATAAAAGGTCGGCCGGGACCGCCCCTGGTATGCAGGCAGTGGGCCAGGTAAAGGCCTTCCAGTGATTTATCCCCGGGGTCCGGATAGAGCCGCGTGACCGGTGCATGCATGTCTTGATCTCTCTGTCATTAGATTAGCGATATACCCACAGCATCTGCACCCGCAACGCCGGCGCAGCTGTGTGGAAAGTTTACAAAAAAAATTCTATTCGGGAATTATACTCGTTGCCTGTTGCTTCATGCCCGGACCGGCTAACAGTCAATACGAGAGTGAAAGTCTAATGAACAACTTACTCGAAAAACAGCTAGCAGGTGAAATTCCCGTGAATGGCTCGAATGAGCGCATGCTCGAGCTTGTTGAATGTGCCCTGTCACTGGGGCAGCAGCTTTGCTTTGTACGCTGGGACAGCCGTATCTATGATAGTATGGAAAAGTGTCTGGATGACCTGGATCAGGCCACCGAAGCCCGGCATGGCCAACAGATCCGGGAGCAAATCCACGCTATCAGGTCATTAATGTCCGGGTCGGCCCCGGGCACCGAGACCAGGGATTTTGCTCACTGCAGCGCATTGTCAAAGCGTCTGGGGGATATACGGGCCTTGATCGATGAGTTGGAGAAGGCAGATAATAATGGGCAGGTAGCCGGGGGAAATGGTGAATTGATGCAGGAAAACAAGCAGAACATTGCCTTGTTGGGGGAAGAACTGGCGCTTGATGAGTACATGCGCTGGTTGCAGCATGCCGGATTTGAGGTTATCCATACCCGCTTGCCCGAAGATTTGCCTGGCCTGATTGACAGGCATGAGCCGGTTGCACTGGTGGTTGACCTTGCATCTTACGATGATCAGCACGGGGTGCTCGACTCTATTGCACCCATTATGAGAAATTCTGCCTGCATCGGCAGGCTTGTTTTTCTTTCCAGGCGTGCTGACCAGGAGATCAGGTTGCGCGCCATCCAGGCGGGCGGTGACGCCTTCCTGACAAAACCGGTTGCCTCGCAACTACTGATGCAACACCTCGAGCTCGGTACACTCGCGCATCGCCATGACTATTCCGTTATGCTGATCGGCGACAGCAATAGCCTGCCCTCAAAAGTTGCACCCTGGCTTGAAAAGGCCGGCATGACAGTCAAGTGTCTGAATAATGCATCTCAGGCGTTATTGTCAGTGATTAATTTTTCGCCTGATTTACTGGTAATCGAGCAGTCTTTATCTGTTTGCAGCGGTGAGGAGCTTGGCCGGGTTATTCATCAGCTTGCAGATTATGAAGATCTTCCGGTGATTTATGCCGGCGCCGGCCGTCAACAATCAAATGATTACAGGCCGGATTATCCTTCTGAATGGGTGAACACCGATTCCCTCGGCGAGGAAGCATTAGTCCTGATGATTGACCGCATGGTCTGTGCTTCGAGACTCCGGATGAATCGTATCAGGCAGTTACAGACCAGTGACCCTGTTACAGGCCTGCTGAACCGGCAGGGTTTCTTTCAGTTGATTGATCGCGGTCTGTCTGGCGATGGCTACACAGCAATTGTACTTATTGAAATTGACAACCTGCAGCAGCGCTATCCGCAGTTGTCGCTGCAACAGACAAACAGGTTTCTTGCGAAGATTTCCAGGCACCTCGAAAGACTCATACTGGCCCCAACATGCTCAGCGCATATCGGCGATTACACGTTCGCCAGTATGATTACCGGAAAAACCCAGGACGAGGTCAGGAAACTGGGTTTATTAATAAGCCATTCCCTGTCCTCAAATATTTTTGATATTGAAGAACACTCGCTAATGGTCGTATGCAGCATTGGTATTGCAATTGCCAACGGCATGCAGTCAGGCGGGATGTCATTATTTACACTTGCTACCCGTGCCTGCGCAGAGGCTCGGCATGCCGGTAATAATCGTGTAAGTGTCCGCTCGATGGAGATGACCTCCGCCACCAGGGTTGACAAGACAGAAAACAAGGAACTGCTGGATCTGCTGCAGGATGCGATCAGATCTGACGGTTTCAGGCTGGTATATCAGCCTGTCGCCTCGCTGCGTGGCAGTATTTCCGAAAAATACGAAGTCCTGCTGCGACTCGATTACGGCAATGGCGGGGCTATACCGCCACGACTCTTTATTCCGGTAGCAGAAGATAACGGACTAATATTATCGATAGATCGCTGGGTTGTAGGGCGCGCCATACAGGTCATGCAGAAGCACGGGCATAACAGCCACTTCTTTGTGAATGTTTCTTCTGGCACGCTGCGTGATCCCGGGTTTCCGTCGTTTTTGAAAGATTGCCTCATCAGGTTTGGCGCTGACGGTGAAAGGCTGGTATTTGATATCAGCGCGTCAAGTGTCAGTCAAGGAATACGTCAGGTTGCCGAATTCACGGTGCAAGTCGGTATGCTCGGCTGCGGTGTCTCGATTGAGCATGGTAATTTCAGGCAGGACGTTGCCCCGGTGCTCGAGCACATCAAGGCGAGTTATATAAAATTGAACGGCGAAGAATTAAGGGGTATAGCTGATGACCTGCCGGCACAGACCCTTCTGAAATACAATATTGACCAGGCTGAACAGAAAGGCACCATGACCATAGCCGGGTTTGTTGAGGATGCCAGCTCTCTGCAGCTTTTGTGGCAACTCGGTATACACTATATCCAGGGCAATTTTCTGCAGGCGCCAAACGAGTCACTGGATTTCGAGTTCGGAGTTGAGGGAACTGTGCAGGAGAATTTTCCGGCATAAATCATAAATAAAGGGGCCATTTGGCCCCTTTATTGTTAACTTGCTTGGGTGTATCAGGCTTCTGCGGCCCTGTCCATATGCAGCTTGCCTTGATAGTCCTCAATTGCTGCCTTGATAGCATCTTCAGCAAGCACCGAGCAATGTATCTTTACCGGCGGCAGTGCCAGTTCTTCCGCAATGTCTGTATTCTTGATTTTGCTTGCTTCATCCAGGGATTTCCCCTTGACCCATTCGGTCAACAGGGAACTCGATGCGATCGCAGATCCACAGCCATAGGTTTTGAATTTGGCATCTTCAATGACACCGTTATCGCCAACCTTGATTTGAAGCCTCATGACATCGCCACAAGCGGGTGCGCCAACCATACCGGTGCCGACATGCTGGTCATCCTTGCTGAAAGTGCCGACATTGCGAGGATTCTCGTAATGGTCGAGTACTTTTTCACTATAAGCCATTTTGCATTCTCCAATTTAGACAGCTATACAAAAAACCGGATCAGGCAGCAGTTTTCCTGAAGCCGGAACCGAACAGTGTCGTACTGGATTCATTCGAAGCCGATGATACTGCTTCTTCCAGTGTGATGCTGTTAAGGTAGTCGTAAATTCTGTTACTCAGATGCAGCCACATCTGCACGCCACCGGTTAACTCATTCTGCGCGTGTGGCATTTCTTCGTGACGACTGACGTCGTCAACGGTTGCCAGGATACTGGCAATTGTTATTTCATTTGCAGGACGGGCGAGACAATAACCACCGCCAGGTCCACGCATGCCCGTGACAATGCCATGCTGACGCAGGCGGGCAAACAGCTGTTCGAGATAAGAGATCGAGATAGACTGCTGGGCAGAAATATCGGCCAGTGTCACGGGACCCTTTTTATTTTGCAAGGCCAGTTCCATCATGGCTGTGACGGCATGGCGGCCCTTGGTAGATATTTTCATGGTCAACCTCAAGGTGAATACGGTGCTGTATTGGCTCCGCCGGTTATCTGGTCCGTATCCAGTCATCCAGTAATCCGGCGCCAGGAAAAAAGCTATTACTGCTGACTTTCTGTGACTATCATAGTAATACTTGAGTGATTTAGTCAAGTATTCCAGTATTTGGATAAAGCGGCAAAAGTCCCGATAGTGTATATGAATCATATAGATAAATTTACTCTATCCTTAAGGGGATATAATGGCATGGAGAGAATCATGTGACTGCATGGTGGGCGGGTGAGCGCCTGAGCCGATACGCTGGCTGCACACACTCAGGTCAGAAATATACAGAAACTACATTGATTTGACGGGTAATTTGCAGAATTGCAGGGCAACAGCGGATGCAGCTTTGCTACAATGCCTCTGCAGCTAATCGGACAGGCTTGTACTTTTCGGGGACTGGCAGCGAAATCCAATAAAATCAACAAGGCAGGAGCAGGATATGGGATCAGAATATCAGGGCGTCGATCGCCGCAGCAACGCACAGGAAAAACTCGATGCCCTTGTTTCCTCACGTACGGCGACTCTGGCATTACTCGCGGACCTGGCGACAAGGCAGCCGTTTAATCCCGAACCATCCATGGAAAAGGCATTACGCCGATTTTGCGAGGCACTGATTGACTATACCGCGAGTGCCCATTTCCAGCTTTATCGTTACCTGGCGGACAAGCGTGAACGCCGTCATTCAGTGCTGTCCCTGGCCGACAAGTTATATCCGACAATCGTGGAAACCACCGATGTGATTCTGCGTTTCAATGATAAATACGAGGCGATGTCCCTGGAAAACAGTGTTGAATTTCTTGCAGTTGACCTCTCCAACCTGGGTGAATGCCTGGCTGATCGTCTGCAATGCGAAGACAAAGTGATCGAGGCGATGCGTGGCGGGTCCCTCTAGCGCCCTGCTGGATCGGCAAAGCTTGATGCGGCCAGCTGTAACGAGGTATTCAATCCCGTAGGCCAGGACAAGGAGCGCAGCCATGAATCCGGCAATGGTGTCCGATTTCATTTCATTAGATCCGGCCTCCCCGTAGCTTGCTCGGATTTACCTTCGCAACTGAAACAACCTGGCTTCGTCAATGGGAGACATAACAGGTGACAGAAAATGATACTTCTCCGGCGACCATTGAGAGCTTGCTCGAAATAATGGCCCTGTTAAGGAATCCGCAGTCGGGTTGTCCATGGGATCTGCAGCAGGATTTTAGAAGCATCGCTCCCTATACGCTTGAAGAGGCCTATGAAGTTGTTGACGCCATCGAACAGGAAGACCGGGCGGGTTTGCTCGGGGAGTTGGGTGATCTGCTGTTCCAGGTTGTGTTTCATGCACAAATGGCTAACGAGGCGGGCTGGTTTGATTTTCAGGATGTAGTTGAAGGGATATGCAGCAAAATGACCCGGCGCCACCCGCATGTCTTTGCCGATGAAGTTATCGAAGATGCGCAAGCACAGACGTACGCCTGGGAGGCACACAAGGAAAAAGAACGTGGCACCTGTGACAGCGTCCTGGATGGTGTACCGCTGGTCCTGCCGGCATTGACCAGGGCATGCAAACTGCAGAAACGCGCATCCCGGGTTGGCTTTGACTGGCCGAGTATTCACGGGGTTGCTGACAAGGTGGAGGAGGAACTGGAAGAACTGAGTGCAGAAATCAGCAGGCAGTCGGCCAGCGCGAGACTGGCCGATGAGTCCGGTGATCTGCTGTTTGCCGCGGTGAACCTCGTACGCCATGCGGGTGTCGACCCGGAGTTTGCCCTGCGCCAGGCCAACCACAAGTTTACAAGACGGTTTCACCAGGTTGAGGCCCTCTGCCGGAAGGCAGGCAAAAGCATCACGGAGACCAGCCTTGATACACTGGATCTGTACTGGGAAAAGGCCAAACAAACAGAACACCCAGGTACAAGCTGAAGCAATCCAGCTGTCTTGTGTAATGAGGGTAGTTCAGGTAAAAAGAAGAGTCACAAATTTCATTTACATTACTCCAGAATGAGTCGCCAAATGGGTACAGAGAAGAGAATCAAAGTAGAAAATCTGGTCGCCCATTATGGCGATCGCATAATTCTCAACGGGATCGACATGGATGTCCGCGCCGGTGAGATCATGGTTATCATGGGTGGCAGCGGCTCCGGCAAGACCACGTTGATGCGCAACCTGCTCGGATTGAACAAGCCGACATCGGGAAGTATCCATGTCTTTGGCAAGGACATTACCAGGATAAGCAGTCGCGAACTCTATGCATTGCGACGCAAGATGGGTGTAGCCTTCCAGGGCGGCGCCTTGCTGGGTTCCATGACGGTGGCGGAAAACGTTGAGTTGCCTTTGCGAGAGCACACCAGTCTGGATGAGAACACCATTCGCATAATGTCGCGGATGAAGCTCGAGGTGGTTAATCTTGCCGGCTTCGAGGACCTGATGCCCTCTGAACTGTCCGGCGGCATGCTGAAGCGCGCGGCGCTGGCACGTTCTATCATTATGGACCCAAGCCTGCTGTTCTTCGATGAGCCGTCTGCGGGTCTTGACCCGGTGGTCTCAGCCGAGCTGGATGAACTCATCCTGCGCCTGAAGGGTGCCATGGACGTCAGCATCGTTGTGGTGACCCACGAACTCGAGAGTGCCTTCAAGATTGCCGACAGGATTACCGTCCTCGGTGGCGGGCATGTCCTCATGACCGGTACCGTGGAAGAGGTGAAGAACAGTGACAACCAGGACATCCAGGACATGCTCAATCGCACGCCCAGGGACGAGACTGTCAATGCAGAAGAATACCTTGCAAGGTTAACCGCGGTGCGGCGTGGCCAGCGGCACGTCTAGCAACATCTTGAATGGCCGGGTAGAGGCTCAGCCGGTGGTCTCGAGTTCCTTCAGTTTTTCCTTCATCTTCGACATAAGGCCGTCAAAGCCTTCTTTCTTGACGATTGTCTGGTAGGAACTGCGGTAGTTGCTGATCAGGCTGACACCTTCAATAATTACATCGTACACCAGCCAGTCGCCGCCCTTGTTGTACAGCTTGTAGTTGACAGGGATGTCTGCACTGGCGGTCTTGATCAGGGTTTCGACCAGGGCCTTTTTGCCCTTGGCCTTTTCAGCCGGATACTCGACAACCTCGTTGGTATAGGCTTCGATTTTGCCAACATAACTGTTTTGAATCAGCTGCGTGAACAGCTCTGTAAATTCACGTTTCTCTTCGTCCGTGGCTTTTTTCCAGTTGGTGGCAAGGGTGCGTTGTGACATGGCGGCGAAATCGAAGCGCTTGCCGATTTCAGCTGTCATGGCGCTACGCCTTGCGTCCTTGTCCATGCTGTTATTCTTGAGGATTTCAAGAACGGCATTAACGGTCGTGCGTACGGCATCGATGGCCGAAGTTTCAGCCGGGGCCAGCGTTGCAAAGGCCAGCGTAAGGCCAAAGGTCAGGATCATCAGGTTACGTTTCAACATTTCGAATACCTCTTTAGTCAACAAGGTGTGGGACATTCCGCTGTCCTGTTAGTTCTCGACCAGGTTCTGGCGGTACTGGGCCCAGGCGTCACGCACAAACAGGTACGGGTCCAGTGCATCCTTCTTGATGCCCTCGTAAGTGTCCTTGTCGAGCGAAAGGGCGTTGATTGCCCGGTAGACGGTAACATAATAATAGTCGCGCTCTTCCCAGATATGCGAAACCGGATTCATATAGCTGTCGGCAAACCTGCTGATGCCGTCCCTGAAACTTGAAGGCCCGAGGAAGGGCAGCATCAGGTACGGACCAGGCCCGATACCGTAATGACCCAGGGTCTGCCCGGTATCTTCGTCTTTCTTCGCAATGTCGAAGTGTTCCTTCGCAGGGTCAAACATGCCGAGGATACCGAGCGTGGAATTGGTGCCGAATCGAACCAGTTCATTGCCGGCATCTCCGAACTTGCCCTGAAGGCCGGCATTGATCACGCGTACGGGGGTTGCAAGGTTGGAGAAGGTATTGCCGACCGCGACCCTGAAAGGTTCCGGCGCAATCCAGCGGTAGCCCCGTGCAATCGGTTTCAGCAGGTAAAAGTAAAGCTTGTCATTAATCCAGAACATGCCCCGGTTGAATGTCTCCAGCGGGTCATAGACCTCGAGTATCTCGTCGTCATCGTCGAGGAACGGCAGTTCTTCGTTTGATTGTTCTGCGACTTCTGCCAGCAGCAGGGGGTTGTCGCCTGCTCTGGCGAGACGCTGACGGTCAGATTCGTTGTTCGCGGCAGCCCGGGCTAAGGGGTTGGCCGGCTTATCAATTTCTGGCAGTCTGTAGGACAGGCTGTCGGCAACATAGGGCGAAGTATCAGTGACCAGGTTGGTGTTGTCTGAATAGCCTGTCAGGACGGCTGTCGCATATGTGGCGCCCATCGGAACAGCCATGGCGAGTAGTAAAGCTATGGTTCTTATCATGATTTTCGCCTTTACGGGTTATTCACCTTCAAAGATATATTTGCTGACGAGTTCTTCCAGACTGATTGAGGCTTCGGTTTCCTCGATAACATCCCCGGACTCCAGAAAAATCTCCGACCCCCCCGGGGTGAGCTTGATGAACTTGTCACCGATGATGCCCGAGGTGCGAATCGAGGCAATACTGTCGTCGGTAAGCTGAATGGTCTTGTTGATGTCCATGTGAACTATGGCCTCATACTCGCCGGCATCCAGCTCGATTTTTGTCACCTTGCCCACGTTAACACCTGCGAGTTCAAGCATGGCGCCTTCCTTGAGCCCGCTGATTGATGTGAAGCGTGCGGTAACAGCATAGCTTTCTTCTTTGAACAGATCGAGGTCTCCCATCTTGACAGCAAGATAGGCAAAGCTGGCAAAGCCCGCCAACAGGAAGGCACCGACAATCATTTCAAGACTGGTTTTTTTCATAGTTGCTAACCCCGTACTCTCCGGTCATTTTGCAGCGGTTTGTTTCGTTAAGAAAGAATCAAAGATCCGATCAGGTAGTCCCATACAAGAATGGTGACTGACGCAAGCACTACTGCGTCGGTGGTAATGCGGCTGACGCCCTCAGCACCATATACGCCGGTCCGGCTGAGATGGAGATAGAAGCCCTTGACGCTGGTAATCCAGACGATCAGCAGGCCGAAGACCAGGGACTTGATTCCGCAGAGGCGGATGTCTGCCCATTCCACGCTTTTGTACATGCCCTGGAAATAAGAGCCTGACGAAACGTCCAGCAAGACCACGCCGGCCAGGTAGCCGCCAAATATGCCGACCACACAGAAGATAAATGAAAGTACCGGTAGCGAAATCAGCGCCGCTACAAACTTGGGCGCGACCAGGTATCTGATTGGATCGATCGCCATGCATTCCAGTGCATCAATTTGTTCCGAGTGGCGCATGATGCCGATTTCTGCGCATATGGCAGAGCCTGCGCGTCCTATGACCATCAGCGCGGTGAGTACCGGACCCAGTTCCTGTATCAGGCTGAGGGCAACTGCGGAGCCGAGCAGTTCCTCTGAGCCAAACTGTTTCAGATTGTGGTAACCCTGCAAGCCGAGCACCATGCCGGTAAACAGGCCAACAATCAGTATTACGGAGGTGGAGCGGGTGCCGATGAAGTATATCTGGCGGACAATCGGGTAAAGCGAATAGGGGGGTCTGAATGACGCGGCGACTGCCGAGCCGAAGAACATGCCGCTTCTGCCGATATTTTCAAGCAGATAGAGGAACTCACCGCCAAGTTTTTGTATCAGATTTCCCATTGTTTCGACTTTTTTGTTCCCCGTCCCCTGAATTGCATGTTGATACTACTGGATGCAGTTTTTGAAGTCAGCAGAAGTCAGCAATATTTACCTACGAAGAAAGTCCCTCATCAACAGTATCAAACATGGTAAATACCTTGTCGAGGCGCGCCAGCTCAAGTACACGCCGGGTAGGTTCACTGGTAGCAGCGAGTGCAAACATGCCGCCACTCTTCTTGGCGGCCTGCAGGGCCTCGACCAGTGATGCGACACCGGAGCTGTCGATATAGGAGACTTCGGAGAGGTCGACGATAACCTTCGTTTTGCCTGTTTTTTTAAAACACTTGATCAGGATTTCGCGTGCAACCGGAGAACTTTGCAGGTCAATCTCGCCTGAAAACACCACGACACTTGCACCCGGTTTTTCAATAATTTCATGTTCCATTTGTCTCGTCTCTCTCAATGAATTTGGCCATGCGTAGCAGGTTTCCCTTGCCGGATGGCACCGGCAGGTATTCGACTTCGTCCATCACGTCATGTATCAAGCAAATACCCAGCCCGCCCGGTTTTAATTTTTTTGGCCAGTTTGGCTTGAGTTTTTCACTGTCTACCGCCGGGGCTGAATCCTCCAGCAGGAATTCAAGTATGCCGTCTTTACAACGTATTTCCAATGTCGCAGTCCCATCCGGGTCGTCCCTGTAGGCATGCCGGACGATATTCTGGCTGGCTTCGCTGATCGCGATTACCATGTCCTGGGTCAGTTCGGCAGTGCAGCCACAGGCCTCGCAGGCCTCGCGGGTTATTTCGCGTACTCCGGGCAGGGCATCCGCACTTGCCTGAAATGTGTGGCGTCTGATCATATCCTTCGGATTGTCCCGATTTGTGTCGATATGACAAGCAGCCGGGATTTCCACTGCGAGCAGCGTGATGTCATCGTGTCGGGTGCTACCGGTATCCCTCAGGGTGGTCACCACGGCCCCGATGCGTTCATCCGCATGAAACTGCTGGCGTTTCCTTATGATGTTTTTAAAACCCTCCAGCTCGAGACGGCCGCCGCTTGCCAGCTTGCCCTCGGTGACTCCGTCCGTGAAAACATACAGGGCGCCGCCATTCAGATTGAATATTTCATTCCTTATTCCTGCCTCACCCGCTTCAAGTGGCAGGATGCCGAGCGGCGGGGAACTGGCCGGCAACTCGGAAAATGATCCATCCCGGGCATGGATCAGGGGGGGTTCATGACCTGCGTTGGCCAAACGTACTTCGCTGCTGACGGGATCAAGCAAACCGCTGACCATGGTGACGAACATGCCATTGATGGCCGTTTCACACAGTTCTCTGTTGATTGTCGCGAGCAGCTCGCCTGGTTGATGGATGGTTTTGCCCAGGGCGCGGAACAGGCTCGCTGTTTTTGACATCAGCAGTGCGGCATTTATACCTTTGCCGGAAACATCACCAAGAGCGAAATAGATACGACCATCATCCAGCTCGAAGAAGTCGTAGAAGTCACCTGACATTTCATAAGCCGGGAGATTGATACCGCAGACTGGAAAAGATGAGTCACGCGGATCGGGTAACAGGCTGCGTTGCATCTCACTCGCCAGTTCAAGTTCTCGATTGACTCGTTCCTGCTTTACCAGTTTGCCCGCAATTCTGGCATTGTGGATTGCAAGCGCCGCAGCGGAAGCCAGGGTCCGCAGCATCATCAGGTCGGTCTCGGAAAAAAGTTCGCTTGTATTGCTCTTGTTGACCAGTTCGATCGCACCGATGCTTTTACTATGGATAATCAGGGGGGCACAGAGGATGGAGAGTGTCTTGAAACCGGTGGCTGCATCAACCGATTTGTCGAAATTCGGGTCATGCTGGGCATCGCGGACAATCCGGCTGCTGCCATTGCTTACACACTGGCCTACAATGCCTTCGCCCTCCCTGAGCGTAATTCCCTTGATGTCTACCGGGCCGACGCTGGCCTCACAGGTGATGATGTGATTATTGTCCAGCAGGAACAGGGCGCCGCCTTCCGCCATAACGAATCTAACGATCAGGCCGAGGGCTTTCTGGATGGTTTCGCCGGTGTCGAGAGAGCCGGCCAGGTGGCTGCTCATTTCCGAGAGCAGTTCGAGATGAGCGGAGATGGCCAGTTTATTACGCCGGTCGAGTAGACTGTGATTTCTGCGGTCGTGGTCAGGCCACATTTCGCCTGTCCTGACTGCTTTAGTGTCGTCTGTCATACTTTACCGGACTGCCTGGAGTAGCAGGCTGTTACTCGTTGAAGTTAATGGTCGGGCAGAGAGGATTTGAACCTCCGACCCCTTCGTCCCGAACGAAGTGCGCTACCAGGCTGCGCTACTGCCCGATTAACAAGAACGATTAACAGAAAACTCTGCGAGGTTATAGAGTGCATCCTTGTAAGCTGATTCCGGCAATGGATCCAGTGCCGCCATAGCAAGGTCTGCCTCCTGTTGTGCAGCCTGTGCAGTGTATGGAATAGCGCCGGTTGCTTCAATAATGGCGCAAACCGACTGCATGTTGTCATGCCCGCCGTTTTCGATCGCCTTGCAAATAAGCGCAGCTTGTTGCGGCGTACCTACCTGTATTGCATGTATCAACGGCAGGGTGGGTTTGCCTTCGGCCAGGTCGTCGCCGACGTTTTTACCGGTGTCCTCCGGTGATGCGCTGTAGTCCATTACATCATCAATCAATTGAAATGCGATGCCGAGGTGTAAACCATAACTGGCCATGGCATTTTCAACCTGCTGGTTTTGATGCCCCAGTACTGCGCCGATTTGTGCGGCAGCCTCGAACAGACGCGCTGTTTTGCGGCTGATGACGTCAAGGTACTGTGTTTCAGTTGTGGTGGCGTCATGGCAGTTAAGCAATTGCAGGACTTCGCCTTCTGCAATGGCATTGGTGGTAGTGGACATGATTTCCATGATGCGCATTTTTCTGGCATCGACAATCATTTCGAAGGCGCGTGAATAGAGAAAGTCGCCGACCAGGATGCTGGCCTCGTTGCCCCAGAGCGCGTTGGCAGTCATGTTGCCGCGACGCAGCTGGGAGGCATCGACGACGTCATCATGCAGCAGGGTGGCGGTATGGATGAATTCAATGACAGCAGCCATGTTGATATGCTGTTCGCCCCGATAGCCGCAGGCATTGGCGGTCAGCAACACCAGGATAGGGCGTAGCCGTTTGCCGCCGCTGTTAATTATATAGTGGGAAAGCTGGTTGATCAGGCTTACATCGCTGTGCAAGCGTGCCTTGATGAGAGCATCCACGCTCTCGAGTTGAGTGGATACGAGATTGCGTACGGACTCGATTCCAGATGTATCCTGCTGATTGTTAACAATTTTTAGCATGAGAGTCTGTGTTTCTAGGGGGTGTCTGGTCCGGGTGGTCACACACAACCGATATTTCGGCTAGTTTAACGGTCTTGCAGACCTTGCGCCAGAAGGGATTTGATTGACCTTGCCGGGTGCAATCATTAGAATGAGCGGCCTTTTTCGGTAATGCAGTTGTTGCACTTGGAGTTTCCAACATGTATGCGGTAATCAAGACGGGCGGCAAGCAGTATCGTGTCCTCAAGGGTGATACCTTGCGGGTAGAAAAACTCGATGCCAGCGCAGGCGAAACCATTGAATTCGACCAGGTTCTGATGGTTGGTGAAGGCGCGGATGTAAAAATCGGCACCCCCTTCGTCGATGGTGGCAAGGTGACCGCTACAGTCAGGGAGCAGGGTCGCGCTAAAAAGGTCGAGATCATCAAGTTTCGTCGTCGCAAGCATCACATGAAGCGGATGGGGCATCGTCAGAGTTACACCGAGCTGGAAATCACCGCCATCAGCGGTTGATGACAGGCTGCAGAGGATTTTAAAATGGCACATAAGAAAGCAGGCGGTAGTACACGTAACGGCCGCGATTCGGAATCCAAGCGACTGGGCGTCAAATGTTTTGGCGGTGAGTCGGTGCTGGCTGGCAATATCATCGTTCGCCAGCGGGGTACACATTTCCATGCTGGCAAGAATGTTGGCTGTGGCAGGGATCACACGCTGTTTGCCAAGAGTACCGGTGTTGTGCGCTTTGTGCAGCGCGGTGCCAAAAAACGGAAGTTTGTTGAAGTCGAAGCCGGCTGAAGCAGGCGCTCAAATGGAATCATCGAGCCCCGCCATGTGCGGGGTTTTTTTGTTGTTGATTGATGGATACGGCCCATTCACGCAGATGTTGATCTGCATTTGCAGGAGCGCCTGCAAGGCGCTCCTGCAGGTTTTTCATGTGCCGCGGTATTACAATGAAATTTGTAGATGAAGCAAGTATAGAAGTGCGCGCCGGTGATGGCGGCAATGGCTGTGTCAGTTTCCGCCGCGAAAAGTATATTCCTTTTGGCGGGCCTGATGGCGGTGACGGCGGTGATGGTGGCAGTGTCTATCTTGAGGCTGACAGCAGTATCAATACGCTGGTAGATTTCCGGCACACGCGCAAATTCATTGCTCAACAGGGTGGCAAGGGTGCCGGCCGTAACTGTACCGGCAAGTCCGGCGCAGACCTGATCGTAAAGGTTCCGGTTGGTACAATTGTCCACGAGGCGGATACCGACGAGTTGATTGGCGACCTGGTCCGTGGAGGCCAGCGCCTGCTTGTGGCACGGGGTGGATTCCACGGTCTCGGTAATACCCGTTTCAAGAGCTCGACCAACCGTACCCCGCGCCAGTCGAAGCCGGGTACACCCGGTGAGAAACGCCAGCTGTTGCTGGAACTCAAATTGCTTGCAGATGTGGGCCTGCTGGGCCTCCCCAATGCCGGCAAATCCACCCTGATTCGCACTGTTTCCTCGGCACGTCCCAAGGTGGCGGATTATCCGTTCACCACGCTTTATCCAAACCTTGGCGTCGTCAGTGCCTCGGCACATCGCAGCTTCGTCATGGTCGATGTGCCCGGCCTGATCGAGGGTGCTTCCCGGGGAGCGGGTCTGGGCATCCAGTTTCTCAGGCATCTGTCGCGTACACACCTGCTGCTGCATCTGGTGGACATGGGACCTCTCGGTAACCCGGTGGAGGACGTGGCGACCATTGTCGGAGAGCTCGAGGGTTTTAGCGCAGAACTGGCGGGCACGGAGCGCTGGCTGGTACTGAACAAGATAGACCTGCTGCCAGTTGATGAGCGTGAACAGCGCTGCCGGGATGTGGTGCGCGCCTTGAACTGGAAGGGTCCGGTTTTTGAGATTTCTGCGCTGGCCAAACAGGGCACGGACAAACTGGTTCATGCCCTGATGGATTTTGTAGAACGCCATGCCGGGCTTGAAGCAACCGTGGATGAGGCATGATGCCTGCATGTTGCGTGGTCATGGGGAATCATTACCATTGGGTCTTTATCCGCAAACAAAATCTCTGCAAGGCGGCAAAGACGCGAGTAAAAAATATCAATATGTCTTCGTGGTCTTTAACTTTGCGCCTTTGCAATGGCGGCCAGGAAGGAAACTACAGAACCCGATCACAACCCGCTGGATGACATTCAGTGGCTGTAAAACTCAAAAATGTATAAACACTTGAAAACGAGCAGCTGCAAACGCTGGGTCATCAAGATTGGCAGTGCCCTGTTGACGAACGAGGGTGCCGGCCTTGATCTGAATGCGATTGACAGCTGGGTCGAACAAATGGCTTCATTGCGCGCACACGGCCATGAGCTGGTGCTTGTCTCTTCAGGGGCGGTAGCCGAGGGTATGACGCGCCTGGGCTGGCGTCAGCGCCCGCACGCCCTGCATGAATTGCAGGCGGCGGCTGCCGTTGGCCAGATGGGCCTGGTGCAGGCCTACGAATCCCGCTTCCAGCGCTTTGGTCTGCACACGGCACAGGTGTTGCTGACACACGATGACCTGCTGCACCGGCAGCGTTACCTGAATGCACGCAGCACCTTGCGCACCCTGCTGCAACTTAACGTGATACCGGTCGTCAATGAAAATGATACGGTCGCCACGGAAGAAATACGTTTTGGCGACAATGACTCACTCGGCGCGCTGGTTGCCAACCTGGTCGAGGCAGACCTGCTGGTTTTCCTGACCGACCAGGGCGGAATGTACGACAGCGATCCGCGCACTAACCCGGACGCTGCCCTGATACCTGAAGCACAGGCCGGTGATCTGAAACTGGAGTCCATGGCAGCCGGCAGCGGCGGGGTGCTGGGGCGCGGCGGCATGCTCACCAAGGTGAGGGCAGCGGCGCGTGCAGCACGTTCCGGGACAATGACCCTGATCGTATCCGGCAAGGAACAGAATGTGCTGCAGCGTATCGGCGCTGATGAACAGCTGGGAACACGTCTGTACCCGGCAAAGGCACCGCTGGCTGCACGCAAGCAATGGCTGGCCAGTCAGTTGCAGGTGCGGGGATATCTAACGCTGGACGAGGGCGCCGTGAATGTTTTACGCGCTGCCGGCAGAAGCCTGCTGGCGGTCGGGGTCACCGCTGTTGAAGGGAGGTTTAGTCGTGGTGACCTGGTGGTTTGTCTTGCACCGGGTGGTGTGGAGATTGCGCGTGGACTGGTGAATTACAATGCGGATGAAACACGCAGGATCATCGGTAAGGCGAGCCGGCAGATCGAGGAGATCCTGGGTTACATCGATGAACCTGAACTGATTCATCGCGACAACCTGGTGCTGACTGTTTGAATGCCGCACATGAAAAAGCCGGCCCACTGGGCCGGCTTTTTTAAATCGTACAGCCCCTGTATTCAGAGGTTGCGGATATGCTGGTTCAACCGGCTTTTGTGGCGAGCGGCCTTGTTTGCATGAATCAGTCCCTTGCCTGCGGCCCTGTCGATCACCGGTACCGCTTCGTCATAGGCCTTTTTGGCCGCGTCACGATCACCTGCCTCGATGGTTTTCAGCACCTTCTTGATGGAGGTGCGCATGTTAGAACGCTGGCTTGCATTCAGCTGACGGTGGTCTTCCGCTTGCCGTGCGCGTTTTCTTGCCTGTGCTGTATTTGCCAAGGAACTGCTCCTGCTCGGTCATTCAAAAGACGGCGTACTATGCGGATTTCAAGGGATATTGTCAAGATTTACACCCTCTGCAGGGTCAACCGGGAAGCTGGACCGGCGGCGCAGCCATGTCGAAATGGCGCGCTGCGCTCACGACGGGCAGCGGTAAAACAACAACTTATGAATGCAGATCGCGTAATATTGGCCAGCCGTCGGCCTGCGGATGGGAACGCTGGCGTAAACAGACCCTGAATACATTGTAGATGACACGCAAACTACTGAAAAATAGTGCGATTGTTGGCGGGATGACGCTGTTGTCCAGGGTGCTGGGGCTGGCCCGGGATGTGGTGCTGGCACGCTTCTTCGGTGCCGATGCCCACATGGATGCCTTTTTTGTGGCCTTCAAGATCCCGAACTTCCTGCGCCGGCTGTTTGCCGAGGGCGCCTTTTCGCAGGCCTTTATCCCGGTTCTCTCGGAGTACAAGGCGCAGCAAACACGCGAGTCCATCGAGCAGCTTGTCAACCGGGTCGCGGGTACCCTGCTCGGCATTCTTTCCCTGATCACCGTCGTCGGCGTGCTCGCAAGCCCGCTGCTGGTGATCCTGTTTGCACCGGGGTTTCTCTACCGGGACCCGGCCCAGTTCGAGCTCACGGCGCTGATGTTGCGCATGACCTTCCCCTACATCCTGTTTATTTCCCTGGTGGCCTTTATTGCCGGGATTCTGAATACCTGGGGTCGGTTTGCGGCGGCATCGTTTGTTCCTGTCTGGCTGAATGTCGTGCTAATCGGTGCCGCGGTTCTGGTTGCGCCGCAACTCGAACAGCCTGTGCTGGCATTGGCGGGTGGCGTATTTCTTGCCGGCCTGGTGCAGCTGCTGTTTTTACTGCCGTCGCTGAAGCGGGTCGGCCTGTTTCCACGGCCTGAATGGAAGCCGGGTGATGCCGGGGTGCGGCGCATTATGAAACTTATGCTGCCGGGTATAATCGGTTCATCAGTTGCCCAGATTAACCTGTTGTTCGATACCCTGATTGCATCGTTCCTGATCGCCGGCAGCGTCAGCTGGCTGTATTACGCCGACCGCCTGGTTGAATTTCCGCTGGGTGTGTTTGCCATAGCACTGTCCACCGTTATCCTGCCAAGTCTGTCGCGCAGCCATGCCACCGCCTCTGATGAAGAGTTTTCGCAGACGCTTGACTGGGGACTGCGCTGGGTAATGCTGATCGGCATACCCTCGACCGTCGGCCTGTTGCTGATGGCCCGGCCGATGATCGCTACCCTGTTTCATTACGGTGATTTCTCCACTAATGATGTCGACATGGCAGGATTGAGCCTGATGGCCTATGCATTCGGCTTGCCGGGTTTCATGCTGATAAAGGTGCTGGCACCAGCCTTTTACTCGCGCAAGGATACCCGCACCCCGGTGCGCATCGCCGTGATAGCCCTGGTTACCAATATGACCCTGAACCTGGTATTCGTTGTACCGATGGTGATGCTGGAGATCAGCGGTCCACATGCCGGGCTGGCGCTGGCGACCTCGATTGCAGCCTGGGTGAACGCGAGCCTGCTGTTTGCCACGCTCTACCGCAAAAAGATATACCGGCCTGTGCCGGGCTGGCGTGCGCTGTTTCTGCAAATGGGCCTGGCAGCTGCCGCGCTGGGTGGATTATTGCTGTTTGCCATGCAGCCCCTGCAACAATGGCTGGACTGGTCGGCCGGGTACCGGGTTGCCGGATTGTTCGCCTGGGTTAGCGCCGGTGGTGGCGTTTATTTTATCAGCCTGTGGTTGCTGGGCTGGCGCTTCAGGCCTCTCGGGAAACCGGCCGGGTAGGGCCATGCTTGTTAATTTCGGTTGCATTGTTCAGGGGTTTTCCACGCTATGGAGCTAATCCGCGGCTTACATAATCTACGTCCCGTACACCGCGGTGCTGCTGTCACCATCGGCAGCTTCGACGGCGTTCACCGGGGTCACCAGGCCGTGCTTGGGCAGTTGGCTGAACGCGCGGCAGCACTGCGCCTGCCGGGTACCCTGGTTACCTTCGAGCCCCATCCGCGTGAATACTTCCAGCCGATGGATGCGCCCCCACGCCTGACCCGCATGCGGGAAAAACTGGACGCCCTGCAGCGCTGCGCTGTGCAGCGGGTGCTGGTTCTGCCTTTTAATGCTTACCTGGCCGGGTTAACGCCGGCGGAATTTATCCAGGCCATCCTGCTGGATGGCCTGGGAGTAAAACACCTGGTGGTCGGGGACGACTTTCGTTTCGGCAAGGCACGCGCCGGGGATTTTGGACTGCTGCAGCAAGCCGGTGCCCGTTACGGTTTCCCGGTGGTTGCCATGGACAGTTACAGCGTCGCCGGGCAGCGTGTCAGCAGCACCCGTATCAGGGAAGCCCTGCAGCTGGGAGATCTTGGTGCGGCTGAATTGCTCCTCGGGAGGCCCTACGGGATGAGTGGCCGCATTGCCCATGGCGACAAGCGTGGCCGGACCATCGGCTTTCCGACGGCCAATATTCACCTGCATCGACCGGTTTCCCCGGTAGATGGTGTATTCGCCGTAGAAATGTACGGTGTTGATGGGGAACCAGTGGCGGGTGTCGCCAATGTCGGCAATCGTCCGACGGTTGACGGCCGTCGTTCCTTGCTGGAAGTGCACCTGTTCGACTTCGACCGGGAAATCTATGGCGCGCATGTGCATGTCAGCTTTCTGAAAAAACTGCGTCATGAGCAGCGCTTTGACTCGTTTGCCGCGCTGCAGCAGCAGATCAAGCTCGATGCGGCGCAGGCGCGGGCATTTTTCAGCGGATAATAATCGCCGCATTGTCAGCATGCTGCGAGGATCTGAAGGTTCCCGTAGAATCTACCAATCATCTGCCCAATAGGTTATAACTCTGCGCTCGCCGCGGTGACCCGATCCATGACTGATTATAAAAACACGCTGAATCTTCCCAAAACGGCTTTTCCGATGAAGGGCAACCTGCCGCATCGCGAGCCGGAAATCCTCAAGCGCTGGGAAGAATCCGACCTTTATGGACAGCTCCGCAAGGCGAGTGCAGGCCGGCCGCGCTTTGTATTGCATGATGGTCCACCCTATGCCAATGGCGATATTCATATTGGCCACGCGGTCAACAAGGTGTTGAAAGACATCATCGTCAAGAGCAAGACACTGAGCGGTTTCGATGCCCCGTACGTACCCGGCTGGGATTGCCACGGTTTGCCGATCGAACTGAATGTCGAGAAAAAAGTCGGCAAGGCCGGGGTCAAGGTCGATGCGCCGACGTTTAGAAAGGCGTGCCGCGACTATGCGGGCAAACAGGTCAATGGCCAGCGCAAGGATTTCATTCGACTCGGTGTGCTGGGTGACTGGGCCAATTCCTATCTCACCATGGATTTCCGCTACGAGGCGGATATTGTCCGTGCACTTGGCAAGATCATCGAAAACGGTCACCTGCACAAGGGTTTCAAACCGGTGCACTGGTGCACGGACTGTGGTTCTGCGCTGGCAGAAGCCGAGGTCGAGTATGAAGACAAGGACTCACAGGCCATTGATGTGCGGTTCCGGGTGGTGGACGAGGCCGGGCTGCTGGCGCGATGTCATCCGCATGAACATACCGGTGAAGGCCCCCTGTCGGTGGTCATCTGGACAACCACGCCGTGGACCCTGCCTGCCAACCGCGCGGTGTCGCTGAACCCGGAACTGGATTACGTGGTGGTGCAATGTGATGCCGGCCAGGGCAGTGAACGTCTGCTGCTAGCCGAGGCGTTGCTGACGGCTTGCATGCATCGTTTTGCCGTTGAGCAATACCGGGTGGTCGCTACCTGCAAGGGGCTGGACCTGGAAGGCCTGCTGCTGTCGCATCCGTTTTATGCGCGCGAAGTGCCGCTCATCCTCGGCGACCATGTGACTATAGAGGCGGGTACCGGTGCCGTGCATACCGCGCCCGGCCATGGACAGGATGACTATGTCGTTGGTATGCGCTATGAACTCGAGGTCGATAATCCGGTGGGCAGCAATGGTTGTTTTCTGCCGGATACCGAACTGTTTGCAGGCAAGCACGTGTTTGCTGCCAACGACCTGGTGATCGATACCCTGAGAGCGGGCGGGGCGCTGGTGCATGCTGAAAAACTACGCCATAGTTATCCGCACTGCTGGCGACACAAGACGCCGATTATCTTTCGCGCTACGCCACAGTGGTTTATCAGCATGCAGCAGGGCGGCCTGCGCGAGGCGGCACTTGCAGCCATCAAGGATGTGAGCTGGATGCCGGACTGGGGTGAAGCGCGCATCAAGGGCATGGTCGAGGGCCGCCCGGACTGGTGCATCTCGCGCCAGCGTACCTGGGGTGTTCCTATACCGCTGTTCATCGACAGGCAAACGGGTGCACTGCACCCGGACAGTGTGAGTCTGATCGAGCAGGTTGCCGAAAGGATCGAGGCGGCCGGCATCGATGCCTGGTTCGAACTGCAGCCGGGCGATCTGCTCACTGATGATGCCGGGCGTTATGAGAAAGTAACCGACACGCTCGATGTCTGGTTTGATTCCGGGGTTAGTCATTTTGCTGTGCTGCAGGGCAAGACGGCACTGGGTGTGCCGGCCGACCTTTACCTTGAAGGCTCCGATCAGCATCGTGGCTGGTTCCAGTCATCCCTGTTAACCGCCATCGCCATGTACGGCAAGGCGCCATACAGAACCGTGTTGACACATGGATTCACCGTTGATTCGAAGGGACAGAAGATGTCCAAGTCGCGCGGAAATGTCATCGCCCCGCAAAAAGTCGTCAATGCACTCGGTGCGGATATCCTGCGGCTGTGGGTGGCCGCCACCGATTACAGTGTCGAGATGAACGTCTCCGATGAAATCCTCAAGCGCACGGCAGATGCCTACCGGCGCCTGCGTAATACCTCGCGCTTCCTGCTGGCAAACCTGGACGGTTTTGATCCCGCGCAGCACCTGCTGGATCCGGAATACATGCTCTGCCTGGATCGCTGGGCTGTGGAGCGCACACGCCAGTTGCAGGAGCAGGTACTGCAGGCGTATGAACGTTACGAGTTCCACCGGATTTATCAGCTGGTACATAATTTCTGCGCGGTGGATATGGGCAGTTTTTACCTGGATATCATCAAGGATCGCCAGTACACCACGCAGAAAGACAGTATTCCGCGCCGCTCGGCGCAGACGGCCATGTACCATGCGATAGAGTCGCTGGTGCGCTGGCTCGCGCCCATCCTCAGCTTTACGGCCGAGGAAATCTGGCAACATATCCCCGGGCAGCGGCAAGATTCGGTGCTGCTGTCCGGCTGGTATGAATTACCGCCGGCCTATTTTTCGGAAAGCGAGATCCTCCGGGAAATGGGTGTGGATTTCTGGGAGCGGGTTATTCTCGTGCGCGAGGCGGTCAGCAAGGAGCTGGAGAAACTCAGGATAGACGGGCAGATTGGTTCATCGCTGGACGCCGAGGTGGATTTGTATGCCGACGAGGATACCCTGCACCTGCTGCAGGCAATTGATGATGAATTGCGTTTTGTCCTGATCACCTCCTCTGCACAGGTATATAAATATGCTGCACGGCCCGCAGACGCCGTGGCTGCCGATGTCCCGGGCATGTCATTTGCCATCAAGGTATCACCCTCCGTGCATGCCAAGTGTATCCGCTGCTGGCATCACCGCGAGGAGGTTGGAACGGTTGTCAATCATCCGGAAATTTGCGGGCGCTGTATCGAGAATGTCGATGGTCCAGGCGAACAGCGCCGCTATGCCTGATCAATATTGCAGGTGGCAGCCGGCATGAGATGGTTGTGGGTATCACTGGGCGTGCTGGTGCTGGATCAGTACAGCAAGGTGCTGGTGGACTCCGCATTGGCACTGCATGAATCAATCCATCTGCTTCCATCACTTGCGCTGCGCAAGATTTACAACAGCGGGGCGGCATTCAGTTTTCTCAGCGACGCCTCTGGCTGGCAGCGCTGGTTTTTTATAGGTATGGCGGTCCTGATCATTATCGTGCTGACCGTCTGGCTGTCGCGCTTGCCCCGCAACCAGCTGCGCCTGGCACTGGCATTGTCGCTGGTCCTCGGCGGTGCCGCTGGTAACCTGGTTGATCGTGTTTTTTACGGCTATGTAATCGACTTTATTGACGTCTATTACGCCAGCTGGCACTGGCCGACATTCAACATTGCTGATTCTGCAATCTCGATTGGTGCCGTGCTGCTGTTGCTGGATGCCTTCAGCGGGCATAAAAAAGACCAGCCTGCAAATAAATAGTTTGCCCTTGTAGGAGCGCCTTGCAGGCGCGATATGCCGGGTGTCGAATTTGTTCGCGCCTGCAAGGCGCTCCTACATCATTAGCTAATGTATCCGAGGTATCCGAAGGTGAAATTCCCCATCGAGGTTGCCAGCAGCGTGACCCTGCATCTGTCGCTGACGCTGGAAGATGGCACGGTCGCCGAAAGCACCTTCGGCGCAGAGCCGCTATGCTTTACCATGGGTGATGGAACCCTGGTGCGCGGGCTGGAGCTGGGTCTCTACGGTCTCAGGCCGGGTGATGTGCAACGCCTGGAACTGTACCCGCAGCAGGCCTTTGGCCTGCGTGACCCGGCCAACATCCATCACATTCCACGGGTCGATTTCGACCCTGCCATCGCGCTGCAGCCCGGTGTGATCGTCGGCTTTGAAACGGCCGACGGTGACGAGCTGGCCGGTGCAATCCTGTCGCTCGATGACGAATCGGTCGAAGTCGATTTCAATCACCCGTTGGCCGGGCATACTATCATCTTCGAGGTGGAAATTATCGATGTCGTGCCACCGGAAGCAGCCGAAGATGATTAACGGCCTTGCCGGGTCCGTTGCTGCGCTGAAATGTCCAGCTGAATTCGAATACTTTCTGCAAGGGTCTATAATATTACCCGGACGGAGGTAGTACACTGGAGCCCCATGCAAATCCTGCTTGCCAATCCCCGTGGTTTCTGTGCCGGTGTCGATCGCGCCATCGAGATCGTGGAGCGTGCGCTGGAACTGTTCGGTGCACCGATCTATGTACGTCATGAAGTGGTGCATAACCGCCATGTGGTCGAAGGCCTGCGTGCCCGCGGCACGGTATTCGTACACGAACTCGATGAAGTGCCGGATGGTGCGACGGTCATATTCAGCGCCCATGGTGTCGCGCGCGCTGTCCATGAAGAAGGTGAACGGCGCGCTTTGCGGGTGTTCGATGCAACCTGTCCACTCGTCACCAAGGTTCACCTGGAAGTCAGGCAGCATGCAGACGCCGGGCGGGAGTGCATCCTTATCGGCCATAAGGGACACCCCGAGGTTGAAGGCACGCTGGGCCAGTACCACACGGCCAACGGTGGTGATATCACACTGGTAGAGACGCCGGATGATGTCGCAAGACTGGCAGTAAACAATCCCGATGAACTGGCATACGTGACACAAACGACCCTGTCAGTGGATGACACCGCGCGGGTGATCGCCACCTTGAAGCAACGTTTCCCGGGTATCAGCGGGCCGCGCCAGGATGATATCTGTTATGCCACCCAGAACCGCCAGGATGCCGTAAAAATACTGGCGCTGCAGTGTGACGTCATCCTGGTGGTCGGTTCACCCAACAGTTCCAATTCAAACCGCCTGCGCGAGTTGGCCGTGAAGCAGGGCGTTCCGGCCTACCTGGTGGACGAGGCCGGCCAGATACAGAAGCAGTGGCTGGAGGGCATGGGCCATGTCGGCGTCACGGCCGGGGCCTCGGCACCGGAAGACGTGGTCTACGGGGTGGTTGAGCAACTTCGTGCCTGGGGAGGTACGCTGGGCGAAGAGGCGCGCGGGCGCAAAGAGCCGGTGACCTTTTCATTGCCGCGCGCCCTGCGACGCTAGTTTGTTGCCGGATAAAATCAGAAGAATCCGCATAAAGCCGCACAGGCGCCCGCTCATCCATGTCATTCATTACATGCTGTATAGCTGGTGCTATTCGCCAGGGCCTTAGCGAATCGATTGTTAACCGTTATGTATTTACAAACGTATGAGTCTGAAAACCATGACTGCTGATTGCCTCGTCGTCGGAGGTGGGCTGCTTGGGCTGCTGAGTGCGCGTGCGCTGCACCGGGAAGGTCTTTCGGTCACGCTGCTGGAACGCGGCAGCATCTGCCAGGAATCCTCCTGGGCCGGCGGTGGCATTCTCTCGCCACTGGTGCCCTGGCAGTATTCCGATGCTGTCTCTGAACTGGTTGCCTGGAGTCAAAGCTACTATCCGGGACTGGCAGACGAACTGCTGCAGGAGACCGGCATCGATGTCGAATGGACACCCTGCGGTTTGTTGATGGCGGGAAGCGAGCCAGGTCCGGACAGCCGCGCCTGGGCTGAACGTTATCAGGTCCGCTTGCAGGTGCTGGATGCAAGCCAGGTCCGGGAGTTCGAGCCAGCCCTGCGTGCGGACACGGGGCCGGCGTTATTACTTCCCGATGTGGCGCAAATCCGTAATCCGCGTCTCGGCAAGGCGCTGGAGAAGGCGGCCTGCCAGCAGGGTGTCAGGCTGCTGGAAAATACGCAGGTTAGCGGCATCGAAGTTCATAACGGCCACGTACAGGGCGTGCAGACAGCGCAGGGGCGGTTTGCCGCTGAACGGGTGGTGATTGCAGGCGGCGCCTGGAGCGCCCGGATACTGGCGTCAACAGGCATGCAACTGGCGGTGACCCCGGTACGCGGACAAATGCTGCTCTACAAAACACAGCCCGGCATGCTGCAGCATATCCTGTTGCATGACGGTTATTACCTGATTCCCCGGCGTGACGGCCTGGTGCTTGTCGGCAGCACACTGGAGTACACGGGGTTTGACAAGAAAATTACAACGCAGGCGCGCGATCATCTCGCCGGGCGTGCGCTCGACCTGGTGCCGGCACTGGCGCAGGCGGAGATTATCCGCCAGTGGGCGGGGCTACGGCCGGGGACTGCTGACGGGGTCCCGTTTATTGGCGAATGCCCCGGGATCAAGGGCCTGTACCTGAATACCGGGCATTTTCGCAACGGCGTGGTCATGGCGCCGGCATCCGTGCAGGTATTGCTGGATAGCATGCTGGGGAGGGCGGGGTTTACCGATTACAGCCGCTATTTGCCGGCGTCCGGGCGGCTTTCGGGTGACGCCGCTGATACCCAAAATGGCATGGACGGTTGATAATAGCGGGTACTATAATTACGTAAATGGAAGATCAATCAGAAAATCCCCAGTTGAGCGCCCAGGATATTGCCGGGATGCTGAAAGAAAGCGGCGTGTTGCCAACCCAGCAGCGTCTGCTGATTGCCAGGGTACTGTTCGAGCGGCCGCGGCATTTTTCAGCTGACCAGGTGCTGAAACAGGTAAATGCCGGCAGGGATCATGTCTCCAAGGCCACGGTTTACAATACCCTTGGCCTGTTCGCCAGCAAGGGCCTGGTGCGCGAGGTGATCGTTGACCCGACACGCGTCTTTTATGATCCCAATACCAGTGACCATCATCATTTCTACAATGTCGATACCGGCGAGTTGCGGGATATCGATGTCGCGGATGTTCAGGTCGGTCAATTGCCCGAACTGCCGGCAGGAACTGTTACCGATGGTGTGGATGTAATTATTCGTGTGCGCAGTGCAACCGAATCCAGCTGAACAGACGTAGTAAACTACAATCCCCCGTTTTATACTTCTCTGTCTGAAAAAGCCGGAGTAGCTCAGTCGGTAGAGCAGCTCACTCGTAATGAGAAGGTCGGGGGTTCAATTCCTCTCTCCGGCACCAGCCTGTAAAAAAGCCCGCATCACGCGGGCTTTTTTTGATTTTTCATCACGGGCTATACCGGTTGTTGTTCATCTATCAAGGCGCTAAAGCATCCCGAAGCGGATCTGCTCCTGCAGCGGCATTGACGCCGGTGGCAGCGGCAGCCTGTGCCGTCGGGGACCGCCGTTTCCTGCATGTTGTTCCGTGTTTCCGTCTGGAATCCTGACAAGATGCTCGGCTAAAGCCGATCCTGCATCAGACACATATGGGATCAGAGAGGAAAATTATATGCTCACAGTTTCATGAGTTTTTACACGAAGCAGGGTGATCAGGCACTGCGCTTGCCAGGCGAACGCCGCGGAAGGTTTCCTGCCGGGTGATCGCGAGTTCATTTTGTATCGATACCCAGTTTTTTCAGCTTGCGCCAGAGCGACACCCGGTCGATACCCAGCATGCGCGCCGCCTTCGTGCGGTTGCCGTCCGTCATCTTGAGCACATTGAGGATGTGCTCGGCTTCCTGTTCTTCCAGCGTGGAAGGTGTGGCGGCTATTTGCGGTGTAAAGACGCGGACCGTGAGCGCGCCGAGACTTTGCGGCAAGTGTTCGATGCCGAGTTCGTTACCCTGGGTGAGCGCAACGCCGCGTTCGATGAAATTGGACAACTCGCGTATGTTGCCGGGGTAATCGTATTCCACCAGTCGCTGCATGGCTTCGGGCGAAATTTCCTGCACATTTCTGCCCATCACGGTCGAGAACTTGCGCAGCAGGTAGTAGGCCAGCAGCGGGATGTCGTCGCGGCGATCCCTGAGCGGCGGCATCGACAGCGTCACCACGTTGAGCCGAAAGTACAGGTCCTCGCGCATGTGGCCCTTGCCGACTGCTTCTTTCAGGTCGCGGTTACTGGCGGCGACCACGCGAACATCGATATCGACAGGCTCGCTGGAGCCGACGCGCATCAGTTCGCGCTCCTGCAGTACCCGCAACAGTTTTACCTGCATCAACAACGGCATTTCCACGACTTCATCCAGGAATAGCGTGCCGCCATGGGCGGCCTCGAACAACCCGATCTTGCGGGCATTCGCGCCTGTAAAGGCGCCTTTTTCATGGCCGAACAGTTCGCTCGCAGCAATTCCCTCGTGCAGCGCGCCGCAGTTGAACGCGATGAAGGGCCCGTCCGCCCGTGGGCTGTGCTCGTGAATAAAGCGCGCCATGAGTTCCTTGCCGGTGCCGGATTCGCCGTGGATGACCACGGAGCAGTCAGCCGCGGCAAACTGGCGCGCCGTTTCCAGCAGGCGCTGCACCGCCAGGTCCTGGGTAATGATGGTCGTCTGGTTGGAAAGCGTTTCGATGGTCTGCTTCAGTTCGCTGTTCTCGCTTTTCAGGCGGCCGTAATCGAGCGCGCCCTTCACGATTTCACGCGCTTCATCGAGTCGAAACGGCTTGGCGATGTAATGGAAGGCGCCGAGTTTCATCGCTTCTACCGCCGAGTCCAGCGTGGCGTGGCCGGTGATCATGATCACCGGCAGGTCCGGCGTGGTCTCCTGGACGTGCTGCAGGACCTGCATGCCGTCGATGCCGGGCATTCGCAGGTCCGTCAGCACCAGGTCAAACGCGGCCCGATGCAGTTCCTGCAGGCCGCTCTCGCCGTCCTTGCAGGAGGTCACCGTGTAGCCTGCCTTTTCGAGCACGTGGCTCATGTTGGAGCGCGCGATCGCTTCATCGTCGATCAGCAGGATGCGCGGTTTTTCATCTTCGGCCGGGTTCATGACTCACACTCCTCCTCCGCGACCGGCAGCCAGACAAGGAACTGGGTGCCGCCTTCGGAGCGGTTCTCAACGGTGATGCAGCCATGGTGTTCATCAACGATCTCTTTCACCAGGTAAAGCCCCAGCCCGGTTCCCTCGCCACCCGGCTGCGTGGTGAAAAAGGGCGTGAAAAGCTGCGAAAGATGATCTTCGGGGATGCCGGGACCATCATCGGCTATGGTGAAAAGCAGCAGTTTCGCGGCTTCACTGATGCTCGAGACCTGCCCCTGAATGTGTTCTATGTCCTCGGGCGCCGATTCATCCCAGGTCGTGGTGTCGGCGAACACCCAGATATTTTGCGAGCCGGCGTCAACCGCGTTATAAATCAGGTTGATGAACAGCTGCTGCATGCGCTCGCGGTCGACGTGAATGCAGGTTTCCGGCACTTCCTCGATATGCAGAAAAATGTTCGGGTCGAGCTGCCGGTGGATCAACAGCACCGCGGAACGGACAACATCTCCGGCACTGCAGGTCTTAAGGTTCAATTTCGGCTGGCGGACGCTGTCGAGCAGGCGGCGTACGATGCGCCGGGCGCGTTCGGTCTCGCTGTCGACATGCGCCAGCCACTGTCGTTGCAGGCCCTTGTCGTTGTCGTAGTCATCTTCCATGAGCAGCTGGACCGAGGTGGAAATGTTCGACAGCGGATTGTTCAGCTCGTGCGCGACACCGGAAACCAGCACCCCCAGCGCCGCGGCTTTCTCTTGATTGCGCAACTGGTTTTGCTGTGAACGCAACCGGTCGAGCATGTTGTTGAAATGCCCCACGAAAGACTGGATTTCGATATCCCTGGAAACCAGCGTTAGTTTCTTTTCCTCGCCGTCGGCGACGGCGTCAAGCTGGCGCTCCAGCCTGGTGATCGGTCTGACCACCCGCCTGACGACAAACAACGCACTGAGGATGCCCATCATCACCACCAGGGATATCGTGATGACCAGTGTCCATGACGCCACATTCGTGGTCTGGCTCAGCAACTCGTGGTGGCGCCGGCTGAAGACGCTGATCTGCTGGTTCAGCGACTGGATGGTGAGCAGTATTTCGTCCTGTATCGCCATCAGCTCGGTATCGGTCAGTTCCTGCAGGGATTCCAGTAACCCGCGGAAATACTGCAAAAGCTGCTTGAACCTGTCGATTTGCGGCGCTTCCGCCACCTGCTCTAATATCGGCGAGACCTGGTTGAACATCGCCTCCGTTTCCTCGAGTCGTTCGAGAAGCCTGAAGTAGTCCTCCGGGTTCTGGTACTGGTACAGGTTCCTCTCTTCATTCTGCAACTGGAGAATCATTATAAATAAATCCTTGACCCTCTCACCCTTGACGATCTGCGCATTCAGGTAGTTCAGGTCGGTGAACACGATGACCGCGATGACGATGATCGCGAGGTTCGACAGGCCGAAGGAATGAATGATCTTGTTGCGCAGGCTGCTCATTAGCTGTTGCATATTTAAACAGTGTATTTGTCCGGAAGTCTAAGTGTTTCCGCTAAGTGTTGCAATTTGCATCGTAGGCTCGCCGATGATTTGTATAACTAATTGTTTTTAATGAATATATAAATTTGGCATGGATTCTGCATAAGTATAGTCAGACAAATTATTCATACCGGACTGGAGATTGAAATGAAACCGCTAACCGATGCACTGAAGAAAATGCTCAACGGCCTGGCTCACGCCGATGCCGGCGAATACCTGACGAGCCGCCAGAAAGCGGCCTATTTCAAGAACCTCGACGTCAACATCGTCAAGGCGACCGATCCAGCGCCGGTTTTGAGCGAAGCGGCGGTCCCGGCCAGGACACGCAGGCGCGTGGCCATGTACATGGGCAGCGAACTGCCGGCCGTCATGATGAATTACGTCATCGAAACCTGCAGCAGCCTGGAACACGACCTGAGCGTGCTCACTTTCGAAACCAGCGCGGTTTCCAGCGAGCTGCTGGCGCCGTATGCCGATACGCTGTCTGAAAAAGGTATTGATATGAAGGTCGCCAGGCTCTCCGGCGAATCGATTCCCGGGCTGGCCTCCTATCTGCGCAGCCACCCTGAAATCGCTTTTATGACCTGCAAGGAAACCGGCTACCTGGGCCGCAGTTACATGAACGACACCCGGGCCATGAATGCGCTGCCGGTCCCGGTGGTGGTCGTGGTCACACAGCCGGACGCCGCGGCGGCACAACCTGCAGGCCAGGTGCAAGACGAGAGCAAAGTCGGCGCTGCCTGATACACCCGGTCGCCGTTCCCAGGCGCGTTCGCATGCGCCCGGCCCGAGGCCAGCCTATACCATCTGGCTGATATTAGGGCCGGGCGCCTTGCGTTATTATGGTCGTTTTTGCTCACACAATCGAAATCGACCGGATAATGCTGAAGAAACTGTTCCCGTTCCTGCGGTGGTTCCCGCCCCGGGCTGACGACCTGCGTGCTGACCTCATCGCGGGTATCACCATCGCGATGATCCTGGTGCCGCAGAGCATGGCCTACGCCAACCTGGCCGGGTTGCCCGTGGTCTACGGCCTTTATGCATCGTTTCTTCCGGTTATCGTCGCGTCGATGTGGGGCGCGTCGCGTTTTCTGCACACCGGCCCGGTTGCGATGTTATCGCTGATGTCAGCGGCGGCGGTCGAGCCGCTGGCAACCCGCGGCAGCGAGGAATTCATCGAGATATCGCTGTTGCTGGCGTTGATGGTCGGCGTCCTGCGGCTGCTGCTCGGCCTGTTCAAAATGGGTGTGTTGATCAACCTGGCGGCGCACCCGGTGATCGTCGGTTTTACCAATGCCGCGGCATTGATCATCGGCCTGTCCCTGCTCAACAGTTTCCTCGGCGTGCCGATGCCGCGTTCCGACAGCTTTCTCACCGACCTGCTGCAGGTGTTCCAGCAGCTACCCCAGGCCCACCTGCAGACACTGGCATTCGCCGTCGGCACGCTCATCGCGCTCAAACTGTTGCGCAGGGGCCTGCCAAAAGTCCCGAGTGTGCTCGTCGTGGTCGTGGTCGGTATTATCCTCAGCGCTGCGATCGGTTTCGAGAACAGGGTAGCCGTCATGCCATCGCAGATCGCCGATCCCGAAGCCAGCCGTGTCTATGCCTCGTTGTTCGACAACCAGCAGAAACTGAAGGAAGTCAAGCACGAGCAGAAGCGGGTACAGCAGGAACTGGCGATTGTGGGCCTCGACGACAACACTCTTGTTGATCTCAAGTCAGAACTGTTCCACCAGCAGGGCGAGGAGAAGATCCTCAAGCTCAACATCTATCGTGACCGGGTGCTGGCGCACAAGCAGGCGCTGGTTCCGCAGCAGGCCGGGGACGGTAAGGTGGTGTACGTTGCGGCCGAAGGATATACGCTGTTCAAAACCTTTTATCGCCTGTCCGGTTTCGAGGAGGCCGGCTATCAGCTCTCCGCCGGTGGTGACGTGGTCGGCGCAATCCCCAGCGGTCTGCCCGACTTCAAGGTGCCGCTAATGGACCTCGGCCTGACTTTACATCTGTTCGCCACTGCGTTCATCATCGCCCTGATCGGTTTCATGGAAGCGACCTCGATATCACGCGCGCTGGCGGCCAGGTCACGGGAAAAGCTCAATCCCAACCAGGAGCTGATAGGCCAGGGTCTGGCCAATATCGTGGGCAGTTTCTTCCAGTCCTACGTCGTCAGCGGCTCGTTTTCGCGTTCCGCGGTGGCCGCGAGGGTCGGTGCGCACACCGGCATGTATGCAATTATCAGCGCCTTCGGTGTCGTGCTCGTGATGCTGTTCCTCACCGACTATCTTTACCATCTGCCCAAAGCGATTCTTGCTGCCATCGTGATGAGCGCCGTGTTCGGCCTTATCGACGTGAAGCCCATGTTCCATGCCTGGCGGGTGCGCAAGTCTGACGGCATCGCGGGAATCGTGACCTTCATCGCGACGCTGATGATGGCCCCGCGCCTTGCGGATGGCGTACTCATCGGCGTGATTGTGACGATACTGCTGTTCCTGGCCAGTGGGATGAAGCCGCGCAGTGAAGTGCTTGGCCGCTTGCCCAGCGGGTCGCTGGCTGGCGCTGCCAGTCATGACCTTGCGCCTATCAGCGAGAACTTCGTGGTGATGCGATTCGATGCATCTCTCGTGTTCATCAATGCGGCACATTTCGAAACAGCGATCATGAGCGCACTCAGTTATTTTCCGGATGCGAAAGCGATACTGGTGATCGGCCAGGGCATCAACCGCGTGGATGCATCCGGCGAGGAAAAACTGCGTTCGCTTATAACCGACCTGAAAGCGGCGGACGTGACGCTGGTGCTGGCCGGCCTGAAAAAGCAGGTCGTGGAAGCCCTGGAACGGGCGCGGCTGGACGATGTCGTCGGCAGGGAAAACATCTTTTCCAACAAGGAAAGGGCAATTCGCGAGATGCATAGCCGCTACGACGCATTGAAGCCGACGTCGCAACAGGAAGCAGTTGGCTGATAACGGCGGCAGTCAGCCAGGAAATAGCTCCCCATCGTGGACGCATATCAAACTGTTTGTCTAAATTGATTAAGTAGTACAGGCGTGAAAATCTGTACGGGCTTTACCGGTTACTTTTCATCCATCAAGGCGGTAAAGCATCCCGAAGCGGATCTGCTCCTGCAGCGGCATTGACGCCGGTGGCAGCGGCAGCGACAGGGCTTGCTGCAGCGCCTGTTTTGCCGCCTTGCGCAGCACCTTGCTGCCGCCACTGACTTGCAGCTCAGTGAAGCTGCCATCCTTTTGCAGGTAGAAGGCAACCTGGACTTCGCCTTGCATGCCGCGGCGTCTTGCACTGCGGGGATAGAACTTGTGCCTGTCGATGTGGGAGAGCAGCTGCGCCAGGTAGGATTCCCGATCGTTTTCCTGCGCCGCCCGGGCAGGCGCAGGCTTGTCGATCGCCGCTTCTGTAGAATTCACTGCCACAGTCTGTTGCTCGACCGGTTCGACTGTTTCCGGCGCCTTGCTGCTTGCCGGGTGTGGCTTGTTTAACGACTGCGGCAACGGCTGCCGCCGGACCACGCGTGCGGGCGACGCTGTCAGGCGCGGTGGTGGATCAGGTTCGGCCCTGTTTTGAGCTAGCAGTGGCGGCGGATCGGGTTCGACCTTGTTTTCAGCTAGCGGTGGCGCTGCCGGTGCAGGTGTCGAAACGGCCGGCCTGGTTGGTGCCAGGCTGATTTGTATGACATTGACAGCCGACTGCAACTGGTCTGTGTTTGTATCCCGCGCATGGTAATAGCCGAAGTAAACCGCAGTTGCTGCATGCACGGTGAGTGACAGTGCCGCGGCAATAACAAAACTGCTGCGTATATTTCGGTACATATATCCCGGTATCTCCTCGAACAAGCCCGCTGGCGATAACAACCCGTCTAGAAGGTTGCAGTCAGTCGCAGCCAGACTTCCCGCCCCGGTTCATTGACCTGCACGGCATCCGGATTGAACGGATCGACGTTGGCCTTGTTGACGTGATAGGCATAACTGCGATCGAAGACATTGTTGACACCGGCGGCCACGCTGAAATGCTCTGCGCCTTCATAACTGCCGAACACATCGAGCGTCGCCCAGCCAGGGGTCTTGCCGGCATCCTGGCCGCTGTCCGTGGCAGGATCGTCTTCCACCCGCGTCTGTCTTGCCTCGGCACGCACCAGGCCGCCGAGATTCCAGTCGCCACGGGTGTATTCAAGGCTGACGCTGCCGCCCAGCGGCGGGATCTGTGCGATGGGTCGGTTGTCATCGGAATTTTTTGCATGCACATAAGCCAGCGTTGCGCGGCTCGACCAGTGGGATGCCCAGCGGATGCCTGCCTCGGCCTCGAAGCCGTAGAGTTCGGCCTCGACATTGCGGTAGATGCTGGCGTTGTCGGAGGGCATGTGAAAGCGGTCCCTGAGGATGTAGTCGCTGACGTCGTTGTAATACACCGAGGCGGCAGTGTCCCAGCGGCCTGCATCCCGGCTATATCCCAGCTCCAGCTGGTGGTGCTGCTCGGGGTCCAGCCCGGGGTTGCCGGACCAGCGCATGCCGGACATCGCG
>JBATIF010000048.1:0-16144 GCA_049667605.1 Gammaproteobacteria bacterium | reverse complement strand
AGGGCCGCACAGGTTTCGGCGATGCGTTTTCCCAGCGCGCTGCACAGGTGCTTTTCCTCGGCACTCAGCGGGCGCTTGCTGTCGCTGCCCGCGGTATGGCTGGGCCCATAGGGGGTGCCGCCAGTCTGGGTGCTTAACAGTTCGGTTTCCGAGTAGGGCAGACCAAGCAGCAGCATCCCGTGGTGCAACAGCGGCAGCATCATCGACAGCAGGGTGGTCTCCTGCCCGCCGTGCAGGCTCGAGGCCGAGGTGAACACACCGGCCGGTTTGCCGATCAGGGCGCCGGACAGCCACTGGCTGCTGCTGGAGTCGATGAAATACTTCAGCGGCGCGGCCATGTTGCCGAAACGGGTCGGGCTGCCGAGCGCAAGACCGCTGCATTCCTGCAGGTCATCCAGCGTGGCATAGGGTGGACCTTCTGCCGGTATCGCGTCTTGCGTGGCCTCGCAGACGGCCGATACCGGCGGCACCGTGCGCAGCCGGGCCTGGCAGCCCGGCACTGTCTCGATACCGCGTGCAATGTATTGTGCCATTTCGGCCGTTGAGCCGTAGCGGCTGTAATACAAAACCAGGATTTCGTTCATAAGATATTGTTACCGTTGGTTGTTGGATGTATTCACGGGCAGTAGCAGGGTGCTGGTGATGTTTTCAACACGCTGCAGGAGCCTTAGAGAATATCGAGCACTTTTTCCGGCGGTCTGCCGATAGCGGCCTTGCCGTTGTTGACGACGATGGGCCGCTGCAGCAGGCGTGGATAGCTGATCATTGCATCGATTAGTTCGGCGCGGCTGAGGCCCGGGTTGTCGAGGCCGGCTTGTGTGTATTCCTTCTCAAAGGTACGCATCAGTTCACGCGGTTCCAGCCCAAGCATGGCGAGAATGGCTTCCAGCGTGGCGGCGTCCGGCGGCGATGAAAGGTATTCGACGATGTGTGGCTGTTGACCTGCATTTTCCAGCAGTTCAAGGGTTAGCCGGCATTTGCTGCATTGTGGATTGAAATAAAGCGTAATGTCGTCTGGCATGGGTGCTGATGCTCGCTGTGTGGAAAAATTATTACGCCCTGATGATGGGAATATCCGCGATGCGCATACGCCACTCTTTCGGGCCGCTTTCGTGGATCGAGTTGCCGTGGACATCGACGGCGACAGTTACCGGCATGTCCTCGACCTCGAATTCATAGACGGCCTCCATGCCCATTTCCGCAAAGGCAATCACCTTTGCGGCGCGGATGGCCTTCGATACCAGGTAGGCCGCACCGCCGGTCGCGATCAGGTAGACCGCGCCATGGCGGGCGATCGATTCTATGGCCTGCGGGCCGCGTTCGGCCTTGCCGATCATGCCAAGCAGCCCGGTTTTCTCCAGCAGGGTATCGGTGAACTTGTCCATGCGCGTGGCCGTGGTCGGACCTGCCGGCCCCATCACCTCGCCGCGCACCGGGTCCACCGGCCCGACGTAATAGATAAAGCGTCCAGTGAAGTCGAGGCCTGCCGGCAGTGGCTCGTCGCGATCCAGCAACTCGATAATGCGTTTGTGGGCGGCATCCCGGCCGGTGAGGAATTTGCCACTTAGCAGCAGGGTTTCACCCGGCTTCCAGTCACGCACCGCTTCCCGATCTAGCCGATCGAGTTGTACCCGGCGCACATGCTTGCCCGCCTCGCGGGTGATCGCCGGCCAGTCCTCGAGCCGCGGCGGGTCGAGCCGTGCAGGGCCGTTGCCGTCGAGGCTGAAGTGCACGTGCCGGGTGGCGGCACAGTTCGGAATCAGGGCGATCGGCTTGGAGGCGGCATGCGTTGGGTAGTCGCGGATCTTGACGTCGAGCACCGTGGTCAGTCCGCCAAGTCCCTGTGCACCGATGCCGAGTGCATTGACCTTGTTGAAGATCTCCAGGCGCAGCTGTTCCAGCCGCGTGCTTGCCCCGCGCGCCTGCAGTTCATGAATGGTAACCGGCTCAAGGATCGCCTCCTTGGCCAGCAGCATGGCCTTCTCCGCCGTGCCGCCGATGCCGATACCGAGTATGCCCGGCGGGCACCAGCCGGCGCCCATGGCAGGCACCTGTTCGAGTACCCAGGCGACGATGTCGTCACCGGGATTGAGAATGGCGAATCGTGATTTGTTTTCCGAGCCACCGCCCTTTGCAGCGACAATGATGTCCACCCCGTCGCCGGGCACGATGTCCTTGTGAATGACGGCAGGCGTGTTGTCGCCGGTGTTGCGGCGTTCCCCGGCCGGGTCGCTGACAATCGATGCGCGCAGCGGGTTGTCTGCGTCCGCATAGGCCTGGCGTACACCCTCGTTGATCATGTCATCGATACTCATATCGGTATCCCAGCGCATCTCCATGCCGACCTTGAGGAAGACATTGACGATACCGGTGTCCTGGCAAATCGGTCGATGACCCTCGGCACACATGCGCGAGTTGATCAGGATCTGCGCCATGGCGTCTTTGGCGGCGACCGATTGCTCCTGCTGGTACGCCTGGTGCAGTGCGTGGATGAAATCCGGCGGGTGGTAATAGGAAATGTACTGCAGAGCATCGCGGATGCTGGTGACGAAATCCTGTTTGTTGATTATGCTCATGCGTGGATGTTCACGGGAACCTTGTATGGGGATACCGGTCCCAATTGTAGCTGTTTCCCGTGCAGTGCGTACAATTGCCGCTCGTGCCGACAACGTAGCCTTTGGGTCTGCCTGGGGTTGATAATCTTGCATGCTGCGCGGACTGGCCTGCAAAATGTATAATCGTTCCTGGTTACAACGGAGTTAATGATGCGCCTTCTTGTGTTGCTTGTGGCCCTGGCGGCGGCCCTGCCGGGTGTTGCCGATGAAGTGGACTTCACCCTGCCTGACATGCAGGGCAAGCCGGTATCGCTGTCCGATTTCCGCGGCAAATGGGTAGTGGTCAATTACTGGGCGACCTGGTGTCCGCCCTGTCTGGATGAAATCCCCGATCTTGTAGAGTTTCACGAGGATAATCGTGACAAGGATGCGATGGTAATCGGGATTGATTTTGAAGAGGTCGATCTTGCCTACCTGAAGGAGTTCGTCGACTCGCATTTCATCTCTTACCCGGTACTGCGCATGGACCCGACCACGGTCAATGAACTCGGACCCGTGCTGGGTCTGCCGACGACCTATATCATTTCGCCGCAGGGTGAACGTATCGCTCGCCAGGAAGGGCCGATCACCCGCGAGGCGCTTGAGGCCTACCTGGCGCGTAAGCGCCAGCAGTCGGGGAATGTGCCGCCGGTTGTTGCAGCCGGGTCGCGTCCCCGGTTCACCCCTGAATAGCCGCATGGATTGCCTGCGTTGTGTGGTGGCCGGGCGCGTGCAGGGCGTGTTTTTCCGTGCGTCTACCCGTAATCAGGCGCAATCACTGGGCCTGACGGGGCATGTGCGCAATCTGCCCGATGGCCGGGTCGAAGTCGTGGCCTGCGGCGCGCAGGCAGCCGTCGAGGCCCTGCAGGACTGGTTGTGGCAGGGGCCGCCGCAGGCGCGGGTGACTGAGGTCCATTGTGAAACCAGTACGGCACCGGTGCACGATGGTTTCAGCGTTATTTGACTCGCCAAGCGGCTTTATCCGTATTTTACCTGCGCCAGCGAGGCATGTGGCGGCGTGAGGATGGTGTCTGCAGGCGGTTTTGAGTCATCCGTTTGCGGGTAGTCCAGGGTGTAGTGCAGTCCGCGACTTTCCTTGCGTTGTTGTGCACAGCGGATAATCAGCGCGGACACCTGGGCAAGGTTGCGTAGTTCCAGCAGGTCATTCGAGATGGTGAAATGGCTGTAATAGTCCTGGATTTCCTGCTGCAGCAGTTCGACGCGCCGCGCGGCCCGCTCGAGGCGCTTGTTGGTGCGCACGATGCCTACATAGTTCCACATGCAGCGTCGCAGTTCATCCCAGTTGTGACTGACAACGACTTCTTCGTCGGAATCCCTTACCTGTGATTCATCCCAGTCAGGCAAGGACAACGCAATTGAAGTGTCCTCCAGCGTCCTTTCGATGTGTGCACTGGCGGCTGCGGCGAAGACCATGCATTCCAGCAGTGAGTTGCTGGCCATGCGGTTGGCGCCATGCAGACCGGTGCAGGCGACTTCGCCAACGGCATACAGTCCAGACAGGTCGGTCTGTCCACTCAGGTCGGTGACGACACCCCCGCAGCTATAGTGCGCGGCGGGTACTACCGGGATGGGTTCCAGCGTCATGTCATAGCCGAGTTCACGGCAGCGGGAATAGACGGTAGGAAAGTGTTTCCTGATAAAGGGGGCCGGTTTGTGGCTGATGTCCAGCAATACATATTCACTCCCGAGGCGCTTTATCTCGTGGTCGATGGCGCGCGCCACGATGTCCCTGGGTGCAAGGTTGCCGCGCGTATCGAAGCGTTCCATGAACGGCGTGCCATCCGGCAGCAGTAACTGTCCGCCTTCGCCGCGCACCGCCTCGGTCACCAGGAAGGATTTGGCCTTGGGGTGGTACAGGCAGGTGGGGTGGAACTGGTTGAATTCCATGTTGGCAACCCGGCAGCCGGCGCGCCAGGCCATAGCAATGCCATCACCGCTGGAGGTATCCGGGTTGCTGGTATAGAGATAGGCCTTGCTGGCGCCGCCTGTTGCCAGCACGACCTTGCGCGCGGCGAACACCACGACCTGCTGATGCTGCCGGTCGAGTACATAGGCCCCGAGGACACGGTTTTCGGACAGGCCCAGCTTGGCGCTGGTAATCAAATCAACGGCAATGTGATCGGCATAGAGGCTGATATTGGGGCGCCTTTTGGCCTCGTCCAGCAAACTGGTCTCGATGGCGCGCCCGGTTGCGTCGTCGGCATGCAGCACCCGTCGTGTAGAATGACCGCCTTCGCGAGTAAGGTGAAAGGCCTGCTTGTTTTCCGCTGCCGCATGGTGGGTAAACGATACCCCCATGTCGACCAGCCAGCGAATCGCCTCGGGGGCATTTTCAACAGTAAAGCGCACGACCTCAGGTTTGTTGAGCCCGGCACCGGCATCGAGGGTGTCCTCGATATGCGACTCGAAGGTGTCGGACGGGTCGGTAACCGCCGAGATCCCGCCCTGTGCATACAGGGTGCAGCCTTCTTCGAGTTGATCCTTGGCGATCACGGCAACCGTTACGTCCTCAGGCAGCCGCAGTGCAAGGCTGAGGCCGGCGCCACCGCTGCCGATCACGAGGACATCATGAGTGTGAGTAGGTGCCATTGTCTGATTATGCGTTGATTCGGGGGTTTTCATCCAGCGCATCAATCATTATTCTGTTTTTGGCGCACAGCCCCCCGCGAGAGTTACCCTATCTTGATGGCCGCCAAGCAGGTAATGTTGGTTCTACAAGCGGGGATAGGTCAGGCGAAAGGAGGCAAGACCGCTGCCGGCACAGGTAGCGGGATATTCTTCCAAGCCCGCGATTTTTAATGATATCTCTGAACTATTCTGCCCCGGTGGGGTCAATCGGGCGTGTTCCGGGTTGAAGGGAGAAGGCCCGGATGGGCGAACGAGGCATCGATTACGCGCTGGTGAAGCGGGTCCAGCAGGGTGACAAGGCGGCATTTGACATCCTGGTCCTGAAATACCAGAACAAAATCATCCAGTTGGTGAATCGCTACGTGCGTGACCCCGACGAGGCGATGGACGTATCCCAGGAGGCCTTTATCAAGGCCTACAAGGCAATCGGGCGTTTTCGCGGCGACAGCGCGTTCTATACATGGATTTACCGGATCGCGATCAATACCGCGAAGAACTACCTGGTGGCGAGCAAGCGCCGCCCCCCAAAAGGGGATATCGATGCCGTGGATGCGGAACAATATGAGGGTGCATCCGGTCTGAAGGAGTATGCAACACCGGAGCGGATGCTGTTGAGAGATGAAATCAAGCATACCATCGCGCACGCCATCGATGACTTGCCTGATGACCTGCGCACTGCTATTACCTTGCGAGAACTGGAAGGTCTGAGTTACGAAGAGATTGCACAGACCATGGAGTGTCCGATTGGCACCGTGCGTTCCAGGATTTTCAGGGCCAGGGATGCAATAGACACCAAACTGAAACCATTGCTCGAATAGAGAAGCGGATTTGCCACCATGAAAGATCAAATACACGAACAACTCTCGGCGCTGGTCGATAACGAGCTGGAAGAGCATGAACAGGCGTTGCTGTTCAGGCAGCTGGCAAGCGATGCAGAATTATCGCAGCGACTGTCACGTTACCAGGTCATCAGCGATGCCTTGCAGAATCACTTGCCGGAGAAACTTGGCAGCGGCTTCCATCAGCGCGTGCATGCTGCATTGAATAATGAGCCGCTCGTGCATGCGCCGGGTTCAGTCCTAGCAGCCTGGTTCAAGCCGGTGGCCGGTGTTGCGCTGGCAGCCTCGGTGTCCATGGTGGCAGTCCTGACGCTGCAATATGTTCGCAAGGACAGCGCGGATGTGGCGCCGGCACTCGCAAGTGCTGCGGCACGTGACAGTTATATTCGTGCGGACGTGGATGATGCAGTACAACCCGGTGGTCCCGGCAAGGCAACGCCAAATCTCGATGTCTACCTGGCGAACCACAGTGAATATGCCGTCAGTCGCGGCATACTCCCCTACGTGCGCCTGGTCGGCCATGACATGAATACCAGGCAGAAGGATTGATGGCGTGAGATGGCTGGCTGTTGTATCGCTGGCGGTTGCCGGACAGGCAGTCGCAGGGGAGAGTGCACGTCAATGGCTGGATGAGATGTCCACTGCCCTGCAATCACTCGACTATGATGGCACCTTTGTATACCTGCATGACAACAAGCTGGAGACGATGCGAATCGTTCACCAGCTGGATGAGGGTGGTGAGAAGGAACGCCTGGTGTCTCTGACCGGCAGCCCCCGCGAAGTGCTGCGCGATGACCGCGTGGTGACCTGCATTATTCCGGATAACAAGTCTGTAATGATTGGTATCAGCCGCCCGCGCCAGCCGTTCCCGGAAGTTCCAAAGGACCTTGATGCATTGTCCCGCTACTATGAATTCGAAGATGCCGGCGAAGATCGCATGACCGGTTATCTGACACGCGTTATAAAAATTAAACCCAGGGATGACCTGCGTTATGGTTATCGCTTCTGGATTGACACTGATACCAGGATGTTAATCAAGTTTGACCTGACCGGCCCGAAAGGCCGGGCCATCGAGCAGGTCATGTTTACCAGCCTGGATATTGGCAAGGGCATCTCCGCCGAGGCGCTGAAACCCTCACTCAGCGGTGATGGATATACCTGGCACCGGCAGGAAAACGCCAGGCGCAAGCCGCAGCAGAATACCGACGCCCCGGGCTGGAAGGTGGGCAGTTTGCCGGCAGGCTTCAGGATGGTTAATTTCCAGAACAAGCGTATGCGCATGGACGGCGCATCAGCCGAACACATGGTTTTCAGCGATGGCCTGGCAACCGTTTCTGTTTACGTGGAGAAGCTTGCAGAGGGCAAGACCCCGGTCACAGGTCTGTCAAGCATGGGTGCGGTGAATGCCTATCGTGCGGAGGTAGGTGGTTACCAGGTGACCGTCATTGGCGAGGTGCCGCGCGCCACAGTGCAGATGATCGCGCGTTCGGTCAGCCGTCCTTCCTGATAAGAACCATGATTGAAGAAACCGGCCAGGTGGTTGATGTTCAGGGTGCATTTGCCTGGATTGAAAGTGAACGTACAACGACATGCGGTGCCTGTAATGTCCGCAAGGGTTGTGGCACCGCGGTGCTGGCCAAGGTGCTGGGGCGGCGCAGGGTGCATCTGCGTGTGATTAACCGCATCCATGCACAGGTTGGTGATGAGGTTGTCATCGGTATATCGGAGTCGGGCCTGGTGCGTGGTTCACTGGCAGTCTATGCCGCACCCCTGGCGGGTTTGTTTGCCGGTGCGATTGCCGGGAATGCCCTGGGGCACAATTTTTTACCGGGCAGGCCGGACCTGCTGGCCATTGCAGGAGCGCTGGCGGGTCTAGCGGCAGGGCTGTTCTGGTTAAGGCGGTTCAGCCGGCTGACCGAGGCGGATGTTTCATACCAGCCGGTGATTCTGCGCAAGCAGACCTTCACGCAGCATGTTCAGGGTCCTGCATAGTACCGCTGGATCAATTTTTTGTTTGTATCAATGCAGTAAATATGGAGATGAAAGAATGTTGAATGTTCGCAGGTATGCCACCAGTGCGTGGCTAATTGTAATACCCCTGTTGTTGTGCATGCAGGCTGTCAGGGCATCGCACATGCCTGAATTCACCGGACTGGTGAAGGATACGCGTGCAGCCGTGGTTAACATCAGCACCACCCAGAAGGTCAAGAGTGGCATGCCGCAACTTCCCGAGGGCTTCGAAATTCCGGAATTTCCCAAAGACAGCCCGTTTGGAGATCTGTTCCGGCACTTCTTCGACCAGGATGACGATATGCCGCTTTACCGGGACGCCAAGTCTCTGGGCTCCGGCTTTATAATTTCGCCGGATGGGTATGTGTTGACCAATTATCATGTCGTGCAGAACGCCGATGAAATCATCGTGCGCCTGAGCGACCGGCGAGAGCTGGTGGCCGAGCTTATTGGCGATGACAAGCGCAGCGATGTTGCCTTGCTCAAGATCGACGCCAGCAACCTGCCGGTTGCAAAAATTGGCAAGGCAAGTGATCTGGAGGTGGGTGAGTGGGTGCTGGCTATTGGATCGCCGTTCGGTTTTGATCTTTCGGCCACGGCCGGAATCGTCAGTGCCAAGGGCCGCAGTTTACCGAGCGAAAATTACGTGCCCTTCATCCAGACCGATGTGGCGATTAACCCGGGTAACTCCGGTGGCCCCCTGTTTAACCAGCATGGTGAGGTGGTCGGTGTGAATTCACAGATCTATAGCCGAACCGGTGGTTACATGGGACTGTCTTTCGCAATTCCTATTGAAGTGGCTATGGACGTGGTCGACCAGTTGAAGACGACCGGCAAGGTGAGCCGCGGCTGGCTCGGCGTCCTTATCCAGGACGTGACGCTTGACCTGGCGGAATCATTTGGCATGAATCGTCCACGTGGTGCGCTGGTTGCAAAGGTATTGCCGAAGAGCCCGGCGGAGGATGCCGGGATCAGGGTCGGTGACGTGATCGTGGCCTTCGATGGCAAGCCTGTCAGTACCTCTTCGTCTTTGCCGCCTATTGTCGGCAGCAGCAAGGTCGGTGTGAAGATTCCCGTAGATGTGATTCGCGGCGGCAAAACGGTAGTGGTGAAGGTGAAACTGGGTGAATTGCCTGAAGATGAAGCACAGGCTAGCAGCGAAGAACCGGCAGCCGAGAAGGTCAACCGGATTGGTCTTGGAGTCATCGACCTGACTGATGAGCAGTTGGCCGAGCTCGAAATTGATTATGGTGTCCTGGTAGACAATGTTGTCAATGGCGCCGCATCGAGGGCGGGTATTCGCAAGGGTGATGTCATTCTCAGTATCGACAACACAGCGGTGAAAAACGTTAGACAGTTCCAGTCAACAGTCAGCAAACTGCCTGCCGGCAGGTCGGTTGCCGTGCTGTTGCAGCGTAACGGCAGCCCCACCTTCCTGGCATTCAAGGTGCCGGACGAGTAGCGCTTATTGATGCGATGCAGCACCTGACGGTCTTTCTGCGCGCGGGCTGTCACCTGTGTACCGACATGCTGCAGTCGCTGGAGCGCCTGCAGCCTGAATTCGGTTTTGAGGTCGAACAGATCGATATCGACAACGACCCCGTGCTGCTGCGTCGCTATGATACCCGCGTACCGGTACTGGTCGCCGGTGATACCGAGATCTGTTACTACTTTCTCGAGGAACAGCGGTTGCGCGCCTATCTGCGCTCATCCGGCTGACGGCGCCTGTTCCGAGTGACTTGCCGGCAGCTTGCTGTATAATAAAAACCCTACAGGTAATCAGTTACTTGTGCTATATACGCGTATTTCCCCTAACACACTAGGCTGTCCTGGCTCTATGATTCAGGGCCGGATTTTCAGTATCACATGACTGACAGACAGCACGTCCGGAATTTCTCCATCATCGCCCATATTGATCACGGCAAATCCACGCTTGCAGACCGGTTCATCCAGATTTGCGGGGGGCTGAGTGACCGTGAGATGGGAAACCAGGTTCTGGATTCCATGGATCTGGAGCGTGAGCGCGGCATTACCATCAAGGCGCAGAGCGTTACCCTGCAATACAAGGCGCGTTCCGGTGAGTGGTACGAGTTGAATCTGATTGATACGCCGGGGCACGTGGATTTCTCCTATGAAGTGTCCCGCTCACTGGCGGCCTGTGAAGGCGCCTTGCTGGTCGTCGATGCGGCCCAGGGCGTGGAGGCGCAGAGCGTCGCCAACTGCTACACAGCCATTGAGCTTGACCTCGAGGTGGTGCCGGTGCTGAATAAAATCGATCTGCCAGCGGCCGAGCCCGAGCAGGTGATCGAGGAAATTGAAGAAATTATCGGCATCGATGCACAGGACGCCGTGCGCGCCAGTGCCAAGACCGGTGAGGGTGTTATCGATATCCTGGAAGACCTGATACGGCGTGTGCCGCCTCCGCAGGGGGATACCGAGGCGCCGCTGAAGGCGCTGATTGTCGACTCCTGGTTTGATAACTATGTCGGGGTCATATCGCTGGTGCGGGTGGTTGAGGGCCGGATTTCAAAGCGCGACAAGTTTCGTGTCATGTCAACCGGGCGCCACTACCAGGTTGAGAAACTCGGGGTATTTACGCCCAAGCCGATTGAGCGTGGCGAACTGGTTGCCGGTGATGTCGGCTTCCTGTTTGCCGGCATCAAGGAAATCGACGGTGTTCCGGTGGGTGATACGCTGACCCTTGTAAGTCGTCCTGCCGATGCGCCCCTGCCGGGGTTCAAGAAAGTGCAGCCCAACGTGTTTGCGGGTCTTTACCCGGTGGGTTCGGATGACTACGAAAACCTGCGCGATTCCTTGCAGAAACTGCGCCTTAATGATGCAGCGCTGCAATATGAGCCGGAGTCGTCAGATGCACTTGGTTTTGGTTTTCGTTGCGGGTTTCTCGGCATGCTGCACATGGAGATCGTGCAGGAACGGCTTGAACGGGAATATGACCTCGACCTGATTACCACGGCGCCGACGGTAATCTACGAGGTCCTGGATACCGCGGAGAAATTATTTACTATTTACAACCCTGCCAGTCTGCCGCCGGTCAACCAGATTGCAGAGATTCGTGAACCGATTATCGAGGCGAACATACTGGTGCCCCAGGAGCACCTCGGCAATGTCATCACGCTGTGTATCGAAAAGCGCGGCGTTCAGAAGAACATGTTGTATCTCGGCAAGCAGGTGTCATTACGCTACGAGTTGCCGATGAGTGAAATCGTCCTGGATTTCTTTGACCGCCTCAAATCCGTGAGTCGTGGTTATGCGTCATTTGACTACCACTTTCTGCGTTTCCAGGCCGCGCCGCTGGTCAAGCTGGATGTGCTCATTAACAATGAACGGGTAGATGCCCTGTCCCTGATCGTGCACCGCGATGTGGCGCAGTCGCGCGGCCGCGCCCTGACAGTGAAGATGAAAGAATTGATCCCGCGGCAAATGTATGATGTCGCCATCCAGGCGGCAATCGGCGGGCAGATTGTCGCCCGCACCAACGTAAAGGCATTGCGCAAGAATGTCACCGCAAAATGTTATGGCGGGGACATTTCACGAAAACGCAAACTGCTGGAGAAACAGAAGGCAGGTAAGAAACGCATGAAGCAGTTTGGCTCGGTCGAAATTCCGCAGGCTGCATTTCTCGCGGTATTGCGGCTTGATAGTGATTGAGATGTGCGAGGCGCATATAATAACTGCTCCGGTAATCATTACCGTGGGCTTATCCAGGACAGGCAGGCGAGGGCGGTATGAATATTGATTTTCCGGCAATACTGGTTGGTGCGACCCTGTTTACGGGGCTGGCATGGGCATTTGACAGTCTGTTACTGGCTCCGGCGCGTAACAGGAAAGCGGCATTGATGCTGGACAGCGGTGTTTCTGCCGAATCCGCGCAGATTGCCGGCGTACTCAAGGAGCCGACCTGGGTTGAGTACTGCAAGTCCTTTTTCCCCGTGATCCTGGCCGTATTGTTACTGCGTTCATTCCTGGTCGAGCCGTTCCGCATTCCATCCGGCTCGATGATGCCAACCCTGGAAGTTGGCGATTTCATCCTGGTAAATAAATACGCATACGGTATCCGTTTGCCTGTTCTGGATACGAAAGTGATAGAGGTTGGCAAGCCTGCGCGTGGTGATGTGGTGGTTTTCCGCTATCCAAAGGATGAGACTGTTGACTACATCAAGCGTGTAGTCGGGTTGCCGGGTGACCGGATTGGTTATTTCGACAAGACCCTCTATATCAATGGCGAGCCCACGGGTCAGGTGCCGGCCGGCGTCTATGTCGGCAAGGGCTCGGGTGTGTCGATGTCAGGTGCAAGCCGGCGCAAGGAAATGCTCGGTGATATAGAGCATGATATTCTCGTCATGCCGCGTACGCCCGGTCTCGAAGGTGAATATGTTGTCGCCGACAATGAGTATTTCATGATGGGAGATAACCGGGATAACAGTAATGACAGCCGCTACTGGGGACCTGTTCCCGAGAGCAACCTGGTGGGCAGGGCATTTCGCGTATGGATGAACTGGGATAGTGCCAATGGCGGGGTTGAATGGGCCCGCATCGGCATGAAAATACAATAGGGCAAACACGAGGAAGCAGCTATGCGTTCAATGAAACGACAGGCAGGAGTAACGGCAGTTGGCTGGGTGATAATACTGGCCCTGATTGGTTTCTTTGTATTACTGACACTCAAGATGCTGCCGTCATACCTCGAGTACTTCAAGGTGGTGTCGAGTCTTGAGTCGCTTGAGAAGGAATCACTGGCGTCTCCCGGGGAGATCAGAAAGCTTCTCGAAAAGCGTTTTAATATCGATTACGTAACTTCGATCTCAGCACAACAGGTGAAGATCACCAGACAGGGCGAAGGCTTTATTGTTGACGCCCGTTATGATTCGCGCGTGCACCTGTTTGCCAATATCGATGTGCTGATGAGTTTCAATAAACAGGCCAGGGTCGGCCGGCGTTGACGAAATCACCGGCAGCGTTGCTCAATAAACTGGGCCATGAGTTTGCTGATACGACGCTGCTGGAACAGGCGCTGACGCACTGCAGTGCCGGCAGCAAGAACAATGAACGGCTGGAATTTCTTGGTGATGCAGTGCTCGACTGTGTCATCTCCGACGAGTTGTTTCAACGCTATCCGCAGGCGCGTGAAGGTGAACTAAGCCGGCTGCGGGCCAGCCTGGTCAGGCGGGATTCACTGGCAGCAGTGGCACAGACACTTGATATCGGTCAGTACCTGCATCTCGGCACCGGCGAGCGCAGGAGTGGCGGCCATCACCGTGATTCGATTCTTTCGGATGCCCTTGAGGCGCTGCTGGGTGCCATTTATCTTGATGGCGGATATGCTGCATGTCGCGGCTGTATTCTTGGCCTGTTTGCAGACCTGCTCGATAATCCTTCCACGGCTGCCGCCCTGAAAGACGCCAAGACCCGCTTGCAGGAGCACCTGCAGGCGCATCACCTGGCCCTACCTGAATACCGGGTAATCGAGGTGACCGGCGATGCGCATGACCAGTTCTTCAGGGTTGAGTGTGTCGTCGGAGACAGTCAACCAACGCAGGGGCAGGGCAGGAGCCGCCGCTTTGCAGAACAGGGTGCTGCCGAGCAGATGTTGTTACAGCTGACCGGCGGCTGAGCGGGTGGCCGCGGATATCCATTGTGGTTATGTCGCCCTGGTCGGACGGCCGAATGTCGGTAAATCGACGCTGCTGAACCGTATCCTTGGGCAGAAAATCAGCATTACATCAAGACGCCCGCAGACAACACGTCATCGCATTCTCGGCATCAAGACAGACGCCTCTGTGCAGACGATCTATATCGATACACCGGGAATCCATGCCTACAGCGGGCGCGCCATGAACCGGCATATGAACCGGGCTGCCAGCAGGGCTCTGCAGGACGTCGATGTCGTGGTGTTTCTCGTCGAAGGCCTGCGCTGGATGCCGGATGATGAGCTGGTGCTGGAAAAACTCCGCGACCTGCAGTGCCCGGTGATCCTCGCGGTGAACAAGATTGATTTGCTGGACAGCAAGGAATCGCTGCTGCCGGTTCTGCGTGCGCTGTCAGAAAAGCATGCCTTTCATCAAATCATCCCGGTTTCTGCGCAAAAGGGCGATAATGTCGCGGAGCTTGAAGCCGCGATTGCCGTGTTGCTGCCGGTTGCCCCGATGATGTATCCAGAAGAACAGGTAACGGACCGATCGGTGCGTTTTCTTGCAGCCGAGCTGGTCAGGGAAAAGCTGTTTCGCATGCTCGGCAAGGAGTTGCCCTACGGACTTACCGTGGAGATAGAGCAGTTCCGCAGCGAGGCGAATATCACCCACATTCATGCCTTGATCTGGGTGGAACGCAAGAGCCAGAAAAATATCGTGGTCGGCAGGCAAGGCCGGGTGCTCAAGGACGTCGGGCAGCAGGCACGCAGGGACATCGAGGCGATGATTGATAAAAAGGTCAATCTGAAATTGTGGGTCAAGGTGAAGGAAGGCTGGGCGGATGATGAGCGGGCTTTACAAAGCCTGGGATATAATGACGATGGTTGATTGCATATTATGAGTGCGCGCATGCAAGTCTCCCTGGAGCCCGCCTGGATCCTGCATCATTATCCCTACCGGGATACCAGTCTGCTGGTCGAGGTTTTTTCCCGCGAGCATGGACGTATCGGGCTGGTCGCCCGCGGCGCGCGCGCGTCGAAGGCGCGCTGGCATGGTCATTTGCAAATTATCAGGCCATTGTTACTGTCATGGAGCATCCGCGGTGATCTCGGCACGCTGACCGGGGTGGAAAGCCGCCAGGCAGTAAAGCCGATGTCAGGCCGCAAGGTGTTGAGTGCCTGCTACCTGAATGAGCTGCTGATGCGCCTGTTGACCCGCCATGACCCGCACCCGGGCCTGTTCGAGGCCTATGAGTGGGCCATCGCGGAGCTCGAATCCGGCGGGGAGCCGGTACTGCGGCTGTTCGAGAAACGGCTATTGGACGCGCTGGGTTATGGCCTGTTGCTGGATCACGAGGCCGGGAGCGGGGCCGCGGTTGACCGGGACAGCTGGTACGAATACCAGCTGGAGCGGGGACCGGTACGTTGTGCACACACAAATGCCGATGGCCTCTATCTGCGCGGCTCCAGTCTGCTGGCATTGCAGGACGGCAGCCTGACCGACAGCCAGGCCTGCAAGCAAGCCAAGTGTCTCATGCGGGCGGCACTCGGTCTTTACCTGGGGTCACGACCGCTGAAAACTCGTGAAGTATTACGCCAGTTGTCATCACTGTCGAAGTCCCGCGAGGGTGGCAAGGAGCAGGTGAACTGAACAGGTAGTCGGATGAAACATCATGGATATCGCTAATAAAATTCTGCTGGGTGTGAATATTGACCATGTCGCAACCCTGCGCGAGGTGCGTGGCACTCGCTACCCGGACCCGGTACAGGCTGCTATCGAGGCAGAGCAGGCAGGTGCCGACAGTATCACGCTGCATTTGCGAGAGGATCGCCGCCATATCCAGGAGCGCGATGTGCTGATGCTGCGGGATATTCTGCAGACACGCATGAACCTGGAAATGGCGGTGACCGATGATATGCTGGCCTTTGCGGAAAAAACCCGCCCCGAGGATTGCTGCCTGGTACCGGAGCGACGCGAGGAACTGACGACCGAGGGTGGGCTTGATGTTGTCGGTCAGCTGCCGCGTATCCGTGATGCCTGTACCCGGCTGAAGCAGGCCGGCATACGTGTTTCACTTTTTATTGATGCAGACCCGGACCAGGTCTCGGCTGCGGCCGAGGCCGGTGCGCCCTGTATCGAGATACACACCGGGGCCTTTGCCGATGCAGGCACCAGCCTGGCACAGGCCGAACAGCTGGCAGACATTGTCAGTGCCGTGCAACAGGGCGTGGATGCCGGCCTGACAGTCAATGCCGGTCACGGGCTGCATTATCACAACGTAAAGAGGATTGCCGCGATTGCGGGCGTACGTGAACTGAACATCGGCCACGCCATCATTGCCCGTGCCGTCTTTACCGGTCTCGCCGGCGCCGTGGCTGAAATGAAACGCCTGATGTATGAAGCG
>JBATIF010000047.1:0-1663 GCA_049667605.1 Gammaproteobacteria bacterium | reverse complement strand
TCACCGATTGTTGCAATGCTCGATGAAGACAGGAGTCGGCCAACTCCTGCCCTTCCCGGTTACTGGTCTAAAGGTCCGCTTTGTAGAAAAGTTGCCGTTCACGCAAACGAAGACGGTGGCCGAAGCCGCCGTTTTCGAAAGTACCATTCAAGGCTATGCTACTTCTTTTTATGTTTCTTCTTTTTAGTCTTGGGATTATTGCAGCCGACAGTCTCAATGGAATCTGTTCCGGTAATACTCTGACCGTTAAATATTTCTCCGATTAATCTTGTCTCAGTGTCACCGCAGGCGATACCGGTTTCACGGATATTGAAGCGGAGCAGAAGATCTCCAAGTCCATCTTTATTCACATCCTTCACGCGGTAACGAATCGCCTCAGCTTCATCCGGACCAAAACGCACAGTGGGAATGTCGACCTGAAGTGGATCTAACTCATTGTCAGACAATACGGCAACCCAGATTCCACCCATAGAGTAAGGGTTAATAATGTTACGTTTGTTGCCAGGTTTGATATCAATTGTAGCCAAGAGTACTTTGACAAAACTGAGGTTGTCGTAAAGGACGCCTGAACCGCGGTAAGCAGTCGAGGTGGCAGAAAATCCGAACTGCAGAGTATCTCCGACCAAGGCGCCATCAATAAACAAATCGAGAGTATATGTACCCCACTCGATGGGCAGGTTGGTGGAGTCGTTGGCCACGAAGGCCTTTTGGAAGAGTGATGTAGAATCCAGCGTTTGGATGTACGCAAACGCTCTGCTGTCGGCCTCGAGGTTGCCAATTTTCGCGTCGTAGGTAAACCTCCAGAGGTCGCCGACGTCGCCGGCAGCTATTGTCTGTGTCTGGAACGTGATGGCTTGGATGTATAAATTAGGCACGCAAGGCACGCTAGGCGGATCGCAAGGTCCTTGGGATTGGTCAGTATTGTTGTAATCGCTGTACTTGGCCAGTACAACATCACCTTGATCAGGGCCGCCCTGGTCTGTGGCGACGCCCTGGATGGAACCCGGTTCACCATTCGCTGCATCGAAAGGACCATATTCGTACACCAGGTTGGCAGGACCCGTGGGGTCAGCGTCCCATGCGAAGCCATATATTTCCCAGCCGTCATCCGAAAGATCGTTAGGCGGAAACCCCTGATTTGGAGTCATTCCCTCGAAGTCCTGGCTATAGGCCGTAAGGGCACTACTGGAGGGCGCGAAAAGAAGTGCGGCTGACATAGCCAGTGCTGTAAGAACGGTTTTGAAATGGTTTTTGTGTGACATGTTGTTATCTCCTTCCGCTATTATTCATTGCTATCAGTACAGCCCCGAGGGATTCGCCATAAAAGTGTCTTATATCCACTAACTGGCTGTTCATGTTGTACAAAACTCACCGGTCTGGATTTCTATTGAGAGCAAATAGAGAGGGTAAGTAATTTGAGTCTACACCCGGCATGAGTATATAACCAAAAGCTAAATGACCGGAAAGGGTCGGCTATTGCCGAATGGCGAAATCTAAAATAAGGATTTCATGTAGTTCCGGGTTCGGTCGGTAACATGCCGTTCCTGGCTCGCCTCTCACCAATTGTCGCAACGCCCGATGAAGACTGGAGTCGGCCAGAAACGGTCATTCCCTGGAATTCAGCGAGTAACCGGGAAAGCCGCAACCCCGGACGTTCCCGTCT
>JBATIF010000046.1:0-23432 GCA_049667605.1 Gammaproteobacteria bacterium | reverse complement strand
CATATACTCCGGTATCTTTGGTTGCAGTGATTTTACAGGTTCCATCTTCGGGTTCAATAACGCTTCGTTCATGCATCGCCAGTACTGCTCCTGCGGGCATAACAGACCGAATTGCAGATTCAGGCATAGATCAGCGCACCTTCACCTTGATCAGTTCCTCCCCCTCTGGATCAGTAACGTGCACCGCACAGGCAATGCAGGGATCGAAGCTGTGGATGGTACGCAGGATCTCGATCGGCTGCTTCGCATCATGCAGGGTGTGGTTATCCTGCAAGGCTGCCTCGTAGGCACCCGGCTGCCCGTTCTGGTCACGCGGCCCGGCATTCCAGGTGCTCGGCACAACGGCCTGGTAGTTCTTGATTATGCCATCTTCGATCACGATCCAGTGTGCCAGGCCGCCGCGTGGTGCTTCCATGAAACCAACACCCTTCGCCTGCTTCGGCCAGGTTGAGGGCTCCCAGAACTTGTCATTATGTGTCTTGGTATCACCGGCCTTGATGTTGGCCACCAGGTTATTGTGCCAAGTCTGCATCATATCACCGATAATCTTTGTCTCCAGGCCGCGAGCGGCTGTACGCCCCAGCGTAGAAAACAGCGCATCCACCGGGACATCCAGCTTACTCAGCGTCATGCCAACCAGTTCCTTTGTCTGCTCGTGCCCGCTGGCATAGAGCATCAATACACGTGCCAGCGGCCCGACTTCCATGGCATGCCCTTTCCAGCGAGGCGACTTCAGCCAGGAATAGGACTCGTCCACATCGAGTTGCTTGTATGGAGGTGTGGGTCCGCTGTAATTGAGGCTGGTCTCACCGTCATAGGGATGCAGGCCCTCGTTTTTGCCGCCATCATAGTCATACCAGGAATGCGACACGTACTCCTGGATTTCATCGGCCGCATTCATATCAACATCGTGGATGGTTGACAGGTCGCGATTGAGGATGGCGCCGGACGGGATGAGGAAGCTGGACGGGTCGTGTATGCCCTTCTCCGGAAAGTCGCCATAGGTGAGGAAGTTACCCAACCCTTCGCCGCGACCGCCCCAGTCCTTGTAAAAACCGGCAATGGCCAGCAGATCGGGAATGTATACCTGGTCGACGAAGACCTGCATCTTGTTGATAATTTCCTGAACCTGCGCAAGTTTTGCAGCATTGATCGCGGAATCGGAATTCAGGTCAATCGGGCAGGCCACGCCACCGACGAGAAAATTCGGATGCGGATTCTTGCCACCAAAGATGGCATGCAGCTTGGCGACATCACGCTGCCAGGTCAATGCCTCCAGGTAGTGCGCCACCGCCATCAGGTTGGCCTCCGGCGGCAGCTTGTAGGCCGGGTGTCCCCCGTAGCCATTGGCAAAGATGCCGAGCTGACCGCCTTCGACAAAGGTCTTCAGCTTCTTCTTCATGTCAGAGAAATAGCCGGGGGAAGACTTCGGATAGCTGCTCAGCGACTGCGCCAGCGCCGAGGTGGCCGCCGGGTCGGCGTTCAGCGCCGATACCACGTCGACCCAGTCGAGTGCATGCAGGTGATAGAAGTGCATAACATGGTCATGCACGTACTGCGCACCATTCATCAGGTTGCGAATCAGCTGTGCATTCGGCGGGATCGGGTAATCCAGTGCATTCTCGACCGCACGAATGGATGCCATCCCGTGTACCAGCGTGCAGACACCGCAAATGCGCTGCGCAAAGGCCCAGGCATCGCGCGGGTCACGGCCGCGCAGGATGATTTCAATACCGCGCACCATGGTGCCGGCCGAATAGGCTTTTGCAATGCGATCACCATCCATTTGCGCCTCGATGCGCAAGTGGCCCTCGATGCGGGTGATTGGATCAACAACGATACGCTCGGTCATAATGTGTAGTCCCTTTAGGAATCCAGATACCCGGACAAGATCCGGTACTGCTGATTGCTTTCCTCTGCGGCCGTATCATCACCGGTTACGATCGACATCGAGGTCTGCGCCATCCTGCAGCTCAGTGCCGCCTGCCAGGCCGGGCCGCTGGGCATCTGCCCGACAGGTGTCAGCGCGGCGGTCGCGGCGCGCGCCACGAAATAACCGGCCTGCTCGGACCAGTCACCCTCGGAACCGCAGCGGGTATGGCAATCAAAGGTGGTGGCCCTGGCGTTTTTCAAGGCATCTGCCAGCTCGGCTTCCGACGCCTCACTGTTGCCGGCGATTTGTATGATATGAGCAACACGTTGATCGGAACACAACGCAAGGACATTCTCCACAAAACGTGCCGCAACCAGTCGCTGCCGGGTTGAATCAAGACTTTCAAGCGCCTTCCTGAATTCAGTATCGTTGCTAACCCGGGTCATCACTCCTTGCTCCCTGCTGGTTCACTGTCAGAAAGATGCTCAGCAATAGTCTCCGTCAGGCTGAGTACCGGCATATCCATACCATATTCCTCCAGTCCATCCTCAAGGTGTATGCGGCAATTTGAACAGGCAGACACAATGGCATCGGGATGTATCGCATCCAGTTGCTTTTTCTTGCGGTTGAAGGCCTTCAGGCGCAGCTCATCGGCACGTTCATTACTGCTGACACCGCCACCGGCCCCGCAACACCAGTTCATGGTGCCGGTCTCCGGCATCTCGACGAATTCATCGGCAATCATGTTCATCAGGTTGCGCGGTTCCTGCACCACGCCACCGCGGCGCGAGACCTGGCAGGGATCGTGGTAAGTGAGACGCTGCATTTCCTTGCTATCAATCTTCAGGCGACCCTGCTTGCGCAGGTCATCCAGCAATTCAAGGATATGCACGACCTTGAAATTGAAGGGCTTGCCGATCAGGTTCGGGCCTTCCCAGCGAATCGCCATGTAGGCATGACCGCATTCCGGACTGATTACGGACTTCACTTTCAGCTTTTCAGCCGCATCAACAACACGCTGTACCAGCTCGGCGGCGATCTCCGATACGCCGATCTGGATGCCGCTGTTGGTGGCTTCGAATGCCTCGCTCGAAATCGTCCAGCTGACATCGGCCTGCTTGAAAATCTTCGAAATGGCGCCCATAAACTCCGGAAAGTTCATGATCTCCATGGATGACAGCAGTAGCATGTAATCCACCCCGGCCACATCCACCGGTATTGTCAACCCGGTTTCCTTCTCCATGTGGCGGATCTGCGCCTGCAATGCAGGTAATTTAACGCCCATCGGGCTGCCGATGGTGACCGCACGTTTGGTCGCACCAATCAGGCCCGGCGGCGCATGACCGGAGGCCGCCATACCCTCGCGCATCTTGCGGATCATGTAGGTGATGTCGTTACCAAGCGGGCAGACCATGGAACAGCGCCCGCACAGGGTACAGCTGTCATACACCAGCGGTTCCCATTCGCTCAGCTCCTCATCAGTCACCGGTTTACTCAGCCCGAGTGCCTTGGCAAATCGGCCCCAGAATGTATATTCCTGCTGCCAGACACGGCGCAATGGCTCCAGCTTGTATATCGGGGTGAGCGCCGGGTCACCGGTCTCTGTATGGAACAGGCAAGCCGGGGCGCACAGGCCACAACGCACGCAGCTGCTGAAAAAGGATGCCACCGGTGCATCGATCTGTTCCTTGAAGGCATTGATGCCACGTTGTAGCGACGCACTCATGATTTCACCCCCCGGTAGCCTGCAATGGCGCCGTTGTAGTAGCGCGACATGAATATCGTAAAAGCATGCATCAGCTTGGTAAACGGAAAGACCACCATTAGCAGCTCAACACTGAGAATATGAACGACCAGCAGGGTCGATGGTGCCGCAATGCCGGTGCGATGAAAGGCCAGGTAACCCGTCAGCAGCGGCAGAAACGTCACCAGCCACACCAGGTAATCCTGGAACTTTGACAGAAACCGCATCACCGGGTGGACCAGGCGATGCAGGAGCACGGCGACAAGCGTGATCATGGTGACGATCGTAATGGCATCGACCACCGGGGTCGGCAGGGCCGGCCAGCTCAGGCCCAGTGTATCCTTGAACAGGAGAATATGAGGTGCATAGAACAGCAGCACCACAAAGAAACCAATATGAAAGATATAGCCGGCGACCTCGTTAAACATGTTACGCCGCAGGGTGTTACGGTCCGCAAGCGATCGTGTAATTATGGTGCGCAAGCCACCGGCCAGGGCCGACCCGCGCGCTTCTGCCAGGTCAGTCTTCCTGCCCAGCATCAGGATCTCGAGTATGCGCACCGCCACCCCGAGCAGGAAGATGACGGTGGCTATTTGCAGGAGCGGACCACGCACCCATAGAAGGAGTTCGGTTTCAGACATGGTCAGCCTCCCTTTTCAAGATCATCGATGGTGACTTTCTCATGTGCCTTCTCGAGGCGCTTGTGTTTGGCCCGGTTCAAAGCACCCAGTGCAACACCAGCCGCGGCACCGGCACCGATAGCAAACACGGCAGTACGCGCAATATCTTCTGTAGGCATTGAAAGCGCCTTGTAAAAACCGCCGCCATCCCAGAAATCGGGTTCTGAACAGCCCAGGCACGGATGCCCCGATTGAATGGGAAAACTGGTGCCATCGTTCCATTTCGTGGTTGCGCAGGCGTTATAGGTGGTCGGACCCTTGCAGCCCAGTTCGTAAAGACACCAGCCTTTTTTCGCACCTTCATCATCGAAGGTCTTGGCAAACAGGCCCTTGTCATAGAAGGGACGGCGATAACAGCGGTCGTGAATGCTCTTTCCATAGAACACCATCGGACGACCGAGTTCATCCAGTTCCGGAATACTGCCGAAGGTCAGAAAGTGCGCCAGCACACCGGTAATGACCACCGGGATGGGCGGGCAGCCGGGGACATTGATAATCGGCTTGTCCTTGACAATATCGGACACCGATACGGCACCTGTCGGGTTCGGATTGGCATGCGGAATACCACCATAGGCTGCACAGGTACCCACCGAAACAATGGCAGCAGCACCCTTTGCCGTTTCCGTCAGCATATCGAGATTGCTGATACCGGCGATGGTGGAAAAACCCGGGTTGCCCAGCGGGATGGAACCGTCGACGACGAGAATGTATTTGCCCCAGTTCTCCTCCATTGCCGCCTCGCGGGCTGCCTCGGCGGCATCACCGGATGCAGCCTGCAGGGTATGGTGGTAATCCAGCGAGATAGTGTCGAAAATCAGGCCTTCCACGGTCGGTGAATGGGAACGGGTCAGCGATTCGGTGCAACCGGTACATTCCTGGAACGACAGCCAGATGACGGATGGCCGTTTTGCCTTTTCCAGGGCTGCGGCAATCGCCGGGACCATGCTGGGCGGTAATGCCATCAGCGAGGCCGTTGCTGCGCAGAATTTCAGAAAGCCGCGGCGGGAAACCCCTTGCTGCCGCAGCGCCTCACCCAGAGTCTTGTCTTTCGACATTGCTTGTCTCCTCTAGCAGACGTTGCTTACATCACGCGAGATGCGTGTCGAGAAGCTCAAGCCCTTCCCGGATATCCTCTTCCTGTGCCATCAACAGACGCGGCATGTCACAGATTTCGATAAATTTACCAATGACTTCCTCATCATTGTTCCAGTGCGTTACCAGCCAGACACCGGGGAAGCGTGTCTCGAAAATCTCGCTGGGCCCCAGCGCCGACATGCGCGCCTGCACCTCGCCCCGTCCCAGTTCGCTGACAATCCGGTCTTCCTCACCGGGCCCCATGGGAATGCTGCGCAGGTCGATGACGGTCACCTCGCCCTCGTCCAGCCAGCGCTGCAGGGCATGCCTGACTTCATGCAGCAAGGGCTCGACATTACCGGTGCTGACATCACCCGGGTCAGCGCATCCTGTCGCATGTTCACTCGTCTCCATGCTGTCCACCTATACGTGCGCCAGCGCCGGTCTGGCATACGGCCCGTCCCCGGCAGGATGACCGGCTGTCCACTCATCGAGCTGCCTGATAATCAGGTCGGCAGCCACCGGCAGTGCGCGTTTCACCGGGTTACTCAGGCTGGTCCCCCAGTCAACCGCCTGCGGCTGAATGGCGACCAGAATGCGATTCTCGGGCAAGGCGCCGGTTAGGTGGGCGATGGCCAGCAGGTCTCCGAGGCTGACTTCGTGCACGCTGCGCTTGGTCTTGCAGGAAAAACGGTCCATTTCCGGCCCGGCAAAGACCTTAACCGTGCCGGGTGCTGCCTTGAGTTCGGCGGCATCGATCACAATCAGGCTGTCCGCCTCTTCGATCCAGGGCGCCAGCGTAAAACTCAGTGTTCCGCCATCGAGGCAGGTAACGCCGGGAAGCCCGGGGAAATGCCTGTCCAGGTAGGCGAGCATGCGGATGCCAACACCCTCATCTGCAAGCAGTGAGTTTCCAATCCCCAGAATCAGCGTATTTTCGGTTGGCAATTTATTTCCCCGGTTTGCAGTAAGATTAGTACAATAGCGATAGGCGGTGTTTATTGATCCATATCAAATCATTATCGAATACAGCATGTTTTATTAATGTCTAGTGAACCTGTCGGCTATTGCCGGCACCAAACCGGGGGATGTACTGATGTGTCTTGGCATTCCAATGCAGATAAAATCCATCACCGGCTACACCGCGAACTGCGAGGCAAAAGGCGTGGAACGTGATGTCAGCCTGTTCATGATGCAGGACGATGAGTTGCAGGTTGATGATTTTGTTGTCGTTCACGTTGGTTATGCCATCCAGAAGATCACACCTCAGGAGGCACGCACCGCCTGGGATATGTACGATCTGATGTTTGAGGCACAGGACAATGCATGAACTGTCCGTGTGCCAGGCGCTGATTTGCCAGGTTGAAGTAATTGCAGAGGAGGAAAACGCTGCGCAGGTAGTGACCATTCACCTGGGTATCGGCCCGTTATCCGGTGTGGAACCAAAGCTGCTGGAGCAGGCCTTTGATATCGCGCGTGCTGGCAGCATTGCGAGTAATGCACAACTGGTTATCCATAGCCAGCCGGTGCGTGTCAGTTGCCAGGAATGCGGACAAACCACGGATGCGCTGCCCGCACGACTGATCTGCGGTAACTGTGGCGACTGGCATACTAAAGTGGTTTCTGGTGACGAGCTGCTGCTCTCGCAGGTCGAGTTGATCAGAAACCACGGGGGCAAACAGGATGATCCTGAAAATATACTGCAATTTGGAGGATAGACCACAATGCCTGCATCTATTGAGAATCTGACTTCCCGCGGTAGAATAAACTGATGTGTGATACCTGCGGATGTAACGTGACTCACGGCAATGCCCACCTGGTAGCACCGGGCGGCAAGCTTTCCAGGACTGACGATGGCCGGGAGGCCGTCTCGGTATTGCGCAACCTGCTGCATGCCAATGATCACGCCGCCGCACATAACCGGGAACACTTTGAGAAACATGGTGTTCTGGCAATCAACCTGATGTCATCCCCCGGCGCCGGCAAGACCTCCCTGCTCGAATCGACCATCGACGCCCTGAAAGATGAACTCTCTATTGCCGTGATCGAGGGCGACCTCGAGACCGAGAATGATGCTGCCAGAATCCGCAAGCATGGTGTCGAGGCTATCCAGATCACGACCGGCAGCGCCTGTCACCTCGATGCGCACATGGTGCACGATGCACTGCACCACCTTGACCTGCAGGGTCTGGATATCGTCTTTATCGAAAACGTCGGCAACCTGGTTTGCCCGGCCAGCTTTGACCTTGGCCAGCACCGCAATGTTACGCTGCTGTCAGTCCCGGAAGGCGATGACAAACCCGCCAAGTACCCGGTGATGTTCCGCGCCTCTGACCTGGTGCTGCTGAGCAAGAGTGACCTGCTGGCGGTGCTGGATGACTTCCTCCCCGGCAATGCACGTCAACACATGCGCGACCTCGCCAGCGAGGCGCCCGTGTTCGAACTGTCTGCAAAAACAGGCGCCGGCATGGATCAGTGGCTGCAATGGTTATTCGGGGAAATCGCAGCGCTGGAACAGCGTAGGGGAAACATTAAGACCGGCAGTGACAAGGACTTGCCGGCAGCGGGAACCGTTCTGGCGTGAGCGTGAATCCAGACGCCGCCTCCCACTGGCTGGAACGGATTCGCGGCCTGTCGCTGCCGCCGCGGGTGCGCATCATGAATGTCTGTGGCGGCCATGAGCGCTCCATCACCATGGCCGGTCTGCGCAGCGCCTTGCCGGCAAACATCGAGCTGATCCCCGGACCGGGCTGCCCGGTCTGCATCTGCCCGGAGGAAGATATCTTCGAGGCAATCCAGCTCGCCCTGAATGAAAACGTCATCCTGGTCGCGTATGGCGACATGCTGCGCGTACCGGTGAACGTGCCCAAACGCGACGCCCGCTCCCTCGAGGAGGCCAGGGCAAGGGGCGCCGACATCAGGCCGATCGCGACGCCGATGGAAGCGGCCCGTATTGCCCGTGAAAATCCGGCCACAGCAGTAGTTTTTTTCGCGGCCGGTTTTGAGACCACGACGGCACCCACCGCGTCACTGCTGGTTGAAGGGATCCCCGACAACCTGTTTATCCTCTTGTCCGGACGCCTTACGTGGCCCGCCGTCGCGATGCTGCTGGAATCGGAATCACCCGGATTCGACGCACTGGTGGCACCGGGCCATGTCTCCACCATCATGGGGCCCGAGGAATGGGAGTTTGTTGTCAGCAAGCATGGAATCCCGGCCGCCGTGGCCGGCTTTACACCGGAAAGCCTGCTCGCCGCGATGTACTCCACCCTGCGGCAACTGCTGGAAGGCAGATATTTTCTCGATAACTGCTATCCGGAGTTGGTGAGACCCGGCGGTAATCGCACCGCGCAAAAGCAGCTGCGACAGGCGATGGATGTAACCAATGCCAGCTGGCGTGGCGTCGGGGTGATACCCGATTCCGGGTTTAGCATCAACACTGCCTACCAGGCGCACGATGCCCGCCGTGAATTCCCGTCCTATGCCGACGATGCGCGCAAGCGTGCCGGCGAAATGCCCCCCGGCTGCGACTGTGCAAAGGTGGTCCTTGGCAAAATCTACCCGAACGAATGCCGCCTTTTCGGTGTTGCCTGCACACCGCGCCACCCGATCGGGCCCTGCATGGTCTCGGATGAAGGCGCCTGTCGCATCTGGTGGTCAGGCGGCATGCGCGAACCTGTCGCCAGGCCGGTCGATGTGACTGACGCTGTTTCAGCCTGATGCGAAAAAAAGAATCCGGCAGCCATGGCTATTCGAGCGTTCGAATCAAGACACCCTGCCGCTGTCGCTGAAGAGACCCTGCCCACAGCGCTTTACCAGGTAGTGAGCGGGCGCGTACAGGGCGTTGGTTTTCGACCGTTTGTCTACCGCCTTGCCCATAACCTGGATTTGACAGGCTGGGTGCGCAACAGCATGGGGCAGGTGGAAATCCACATCCAGGGCGAACGCCGGAACCTGCAGACATTTACCCGCAGGCTGTTACAGCAGGCACCACCGTTGTCAGAACCCAGGCTGGAATCCTGTGTACCCGCCGAGGTTGCCGACCTGCCTGATTTTTCAATCCGGGAAAGTGTTGACACGGGCGAAAGCCGGATCCATGTTCCACCCGACCTGTTTACCTGTGACGATTGTCTTGCAGAACTGAATGACCCGACTGACCGGCGTTATCGTTATCCGTTCATCAACTGCACCCAGTGCGGTCCGCGCTACACGCTGATTTGCGGCCTGCCGTATGATCGATCGGCAACGACCATGGCCGGTTTTGAACTCTGTGCACAATGCCGCAGGGAATACCAGGACCCCGGGGACCGGCGTTTTCATGCCGAACCCCTGGCATGCCCGGCGTGCGGTCCTGAACTTGAATTTCAACATCCCGGAAATCCTCCCGTAGTGGGCAGTGACAGGGCAATCGCTGCCTGTGTTGATGTATTGCGTGGCGGCGGGATTGTTGCAGTGAAAGGGATCGGCGGTTATCACCTGATGTGCGATGCAGGCAGCGATGAAGTTATCGCGCGTCTGCGCAGCAGAAAACCGCGGCCGCACAAACCCCTGGCGGTCATGTTTCCCGCACCGTGCGGTCTGCCGCTCAAGGGGGTTAATCTCAGTGTTTACCTGTCACGCAACCAGGCAGATATACTGCTCTCGCCGGGCCGGCCAATAGTGCTGGCGCGCACTCGATCAACAGCCTGTTTATCCACATTGATCGCCCCCGGTCTTGATGAGATCGGCGTGATGCTGCCCTATAGCCCGCTGCATCACCTGCTCCTCAACGACTTCGCTGCACCGCTGGTTGCAACATCGGCAAATATCAGCGGCGAACCGGTACTGACCGAAAACAGCAGTGTCGAAAACCGGCTCTCCCGTGTTGCCGATGCCTTCCTGCATCACAACCGCCCGATTGAACGGCCTGCCGATGACCCGGTGTTCCGCGTTATCCGTGACAGGCCTCGCCCGCTACGCCTCGGGCGTGGCTGCGCCCCCGCCGAGCATGAGCTTCCATTTACGCTGGTAAGGCCGGTACTGGCCGTCGGCGGCCATATGAAAAACACCATTGCCCTGGCCTGGGAAAAACGCATCGTCATGTCACCGCATATCGGCGACATGGGCAACGCGCGCAGCCTGGAGGTATTTGAACAGACTATTGAGGACCTGCAGTCACTCTACAACATGAGCGCAGAGGTGGTTATCTGTGATGCACACCCCGGCTATGCCTCGACGCACTGGGCCAAGCGCAGCGGCCTGCCGATACACAGGGTATTCCATCATCACGCCCATGCCGCGGTTGCCAGCGTTGCAGACCTGGAGACCAAAAACTGGCTGGTGTTCACCTGGGACGGGATTGGTTACGGCGAAGATGGCACACTCTGGGGTGGCGAGGCCCTGCTCGGCAGTCCGGCGAACTGGCAGCGCTTCGCATCGCTCAGGCCATTTCATCTGCCCGGCGGTGAACGAGCCGGCCGCGAGCCATGGCGCAGCGCGGCGGCGCTCTGCTGGGAAACTGGCCGCGATTATCCGCAGCTCCCGGAAGATGCCACCCTGCTCCACCATGCCTGGCAGCGGCGTCTGAATACACCGCGCAGCAGCGCTGCGGGAAGATTGTTCGATGCTGCAGCCGCGCTGACCGGGCTGTGTTCGCTGGCAAGCTTTGAAGGACAGGGCCCGATGCTGCTGGAGGCGGCCGCTAATGGCGATGACGATTATGTGCGCCTGCCACTGGAGCAGGATGCAGCCGGGCTTTGGCTGAGTGACTGGGAGCCCCTGCTTGCCGTCCTGCTCGATGAATCACGCACAGTCGCCGAGCGTTCCACCTGTTTTCATGCCAGTATGGCTGGTGCCATCCTGCAACAGGCCCGCCAGGCGCGCATTGACCACGGCATACGCCGTGTTGGCCTGTCCGGCGGTGTCTTTCAGAATCGCAACCTCACAGAACGCGCGGTCAGTCTGCTTGAAAACGACGGCTTCACGGTCAGCCTGCCGGGGACTATCCCGGTCAATGATGCGGGCATCAGCTTTGGCCAGGTGATTGAATACGCAATGAACAGATCGTAACGGAGTAACGGCCATGGAAGACACCCATATTGCATTGGCACACGGAAACGGCGGCCGTTTCATGCGCGAACTGATTGATGAGATCTTTGCGCGTCACTTGTCCAACCCCGGACTGGACGTGCAGGCCGATGCAGTTCCGCTTGAATTGAATGGCAGCGATGTGATGTTCACGACAGATGGTTTTACCGTCCAGCCACTGGAGTTTCCGGGTGGCAATATCGGCTCACTCGCGGTCCATGGCACAACCAATGATCTGGCGGTTGCCGGCGCGGTGCCACGCTACCTGAGTCTGAATGCCTTTATCGAGGAAGGCCTGGAAATCGCAACCCTGGACCGCATCATCAAAACACTGGCTGACACCGCAAGGGAGATCGGAGTTGAGGTAGTTGCAGGCGATACCAAAGTGCTGCGCCGCGGTGAAGGCGGCGGGCTCTACCTGGCGACGACCGGCATCGGTATCCGCGGTTCTCACAGGCTCGGTCTCGACCTGATAAAGGACGGCGATAAAATCCTGGTGAGCGGACCGATTGGCGATCACGGCATCTCCGTCATGCTCGCACGCGAGGAGTTCGGCCTGCATGGTGATGTCCGCTCCGATGCGGCCAGCGTGCTGCCACTGACGCAGGCCGCGCTCGAGGTAGCAGGTCTGCATTTCATGCGCGACCCGACACGCGGCGGACTGGCCACCGTCTGTCATGAACTGCATCGTGCAACCGGGATGGGCGTGATACTCAACCAGGTTGCTATCCCGGTCCGTGACACGGTGCAATCCGTGTGCGAAATTCTCGGCTATGATCCAATGTATCTGGCCTGCGAGGGGCGCGTTGTCGCGGTTGTCGATGCGGATGATGCTGAAACCGTTTTACAGCGCTGGCACGGCCTGCCTGACGGCGACAGGGCCGCCATCATTGGCAGCATCGACAGCAGCGACAGCCACGTAATCCTGAAAACCGAGCTGGGTGGGGAACGCATCCTGGAAGAGCTCGAGGACGACCCGCTGCCGAGGATCTGCTAGCAAAACCTGCCGAAATCAAACAATCCGTGCTGTTTCACATAACCTGGCATGGCCCTCTTGCATGGACTGTCCCGTCGATTGCCGGCATGACTTCAGGGCAGCGATTGATTAACCTTGTCAAGGGCTTCATGATACGTCCCTGGGATACGTGCAAAGACTGCTGCTGCAGGCACTGTATCAGGGACATAACATTGCGAATCTGGATCCGCATAACCGGGCCCGCCACACAAAGACAACCAGGTGATGGAAAATGACTGCTGACTTGACAGCCTTGTATAAAAATATTCTCACTGATATCGGAGAGGACCCGGCACGCGAAGGGCTTGTCAGGACACCCGAACGGGCTGCCAGGTCAATGCAGTATCTTACGCGCGGTTATCAGCAGACGATTGATGAAGTCGTAAACAACGCGATTTTCGAGTCAGAGAATGACGAGATGATCCTGGTCAAGGACATTGAACTGTATTCCCTTTGCGAACATCACCTGTTGCCGTTCATAGGTAAATGTCACGTGGCCTACATACCAACAGGCAAAGTAATCGGCCTGTCGAAAATCGCGCGAATCGTTGATATGTATGCGCGTCGCCTGCAAATCCAGGAAAACCTGACCAAGCAAATTGCAGACACCCTGATGGATGCAATCAATCCCGCCGGTGTCGGCGTCATTATAGAGGCAAAACATCTGTGCATGATGATGCGCGGAGTCGAGAAACAAAATTCCGTGATGACCACGTCCATGATGCTGGGTTCTTTCCGCGATCATGCCAGTACCCGCTCGGAGTTCCTGAGGCTGGTCAAACCCTAGCCGTTATAGGAAAATCCGCAGTCAACGATAAACCACTACTACCAAACAGGAGAAAACCATGTCTGTTGCAAAAGTCACTGAAATCACATCGTCATCAAAGAAAAGTTTCGAGGATGCCATTCAAACCGGGATCAAGCGTGCCTGCAAAACACTCAAGAACGTCCACGGGGCATGGATACAGGAACAAAAGGTTGTTGTCACCGACGATAAAATCACAGAATACCGCGTCAACATGAAAGTCTCGTTCGTGCTCAAGGACTGAACAAAAGTTGCAGCACTAATACGGCGGCAGGGCCCGGTAGACATCGGGACCTGCCGCTTTATTTTTAGCGCCTGTTATGAATGACACCACGCAGTCGCAGCGGGCATTACCACTACGTCTTTTTGTATTATTACAATAATATACAATTAGTTACATGACATTTATAAAATAATGATCATCTTTGAGCGGACTGCAATAAGCTGGCACGGTCAATCCAGCCCTCAGCCTGCCGATATCCATAGCAATCCCGCTTGCTAACGGCACCGCATCGGAGATACCCTGTAATTAGTATGAAAATATTGCTGCATAAAGGCCTGTTGATCCTGATGATGTTTGCACTGGCGCTCGCGCCACTACGTGCGGCATGGGCCATGCCAACCAGCACCACGACCGACACGGCAGACCATTGTGCCCAGATGCAGAGCAACGTGCAGGCCACCGGTTCAGGCAGCGGCCACCATCCACAGGACACGGATAGCCATTCGGAGTATCCCTGCAATGGCTGCTGCGGCAGCGATTGCAATGCAGCCAACTGTAATGCCTGCGCACACGGTACTTCTGCTATTTCGAGTTTCATCAGCGCAGTAACTGACATCCCTGCATCACCGCTCGACCTTGACTTTGCGTACCGCTACCCCGAACGTTCCCTCACCCCGCCACTGCGACCACCCGCGTTTCTGTAGTTCAATCTGTTTACGCTGATTACTGCCAGCATTGGTGGTGAGCTTGCGTTATTTATTTATTCTGATTGGCTATGGAGAATCATCATGTGTTACACCCGGAGAACGGTTCGGTCCCTGTGCATTGGCGCTTGTTTGCCGGGCCGGCCTGAGACAAACCAGAAACGGGCAGCAAGCTTGCTCGTGCTGCCTCTGCTGCTGGTGTTTGCAGCGAACGTGTATGCAGAGCTCGATATTAATGAGGCGATACGCCTGGCACTGGTCGATGATCCCGCAGTAGCGGCGGCTCGGGCACGCGCCAGTGCGCTAGGCGATGAGGCGGTAGCAGACGGACAGCTGCCCGATCCGCAACTGAGAACCGGTCTCTATAACCTGCCGCTGGATGATTTTGATATCGACCGCGAACCGACCACCCAGCTGCGGGTGGGTGTCATGCAGGCCTTTCCGCGCGGCGCCACCCTGCACTACAAACAACAGCAAACCGCATCGATGGCAAGCGCTGAACAGGCGGTTGCAGAAGTCACAATACGCAAGCTTGCTCGTGATGTGCGCAAACACTTTCTGGAACTCTACTACCAGCTGCGGGCAGAGGATGTCATCGCTGAAACGCGTGCGCTGTTTGCCCAGCTGGTGGAGATTACCCGGGCGCACTATGCAACCGGCCGGGTCAGGCAGCAGGATGTTCTGCGGGCATCACTGGAATTATCCAGGCTCGATGACCGTGCCGCCCGCATCCGCAATGAGGCAGACAGGAGTCGCGCCGCCCTGATGAAGTGGCTCGGTGATGGCGCGGCATTGGCGATCGACCGCCGTTTTCCGGTATTGCCCGCCCCGCCTTCCCGAAAAGAAATCGAGTCTGCGCTCACGGAACACCCGCTGATCCGTGCCGAGACGGCAAAAATCGAAGCCAGTAAAAGAAAAATCCAGATCGCAGGCGAGCAGTACAAGCCCGGCTGGAGCGCCGGGCTGGAATACCGCAAACGCTTTGGTGATGACCCGGGTGGCGATGAACGTGCCGACATGATGGCCGCCATGCTAACCGTGGACCTGCCGTTGTTCCCGAAAAAGCGCCAGGACAAACGCCTGTCCGCCAGCCTGCTGCAGGCCGAGTCGGTACAACTGGGCCGTGACGACAGGCTGCGTGAATTGCAACAGATGCTGTACACGGACTATGCCAACTGGCAACGCCTGGGCGAGCGTGCCGCGCTCTATGAAGCACAGCTGTTGCACGAATCCGCCGCCAATGCCCAGGCCTCGTTAAATGCCTACCAGAGCGGCGTTACTGAATTTACCACCCTGATGCGTGCGCGCATCACCGACCTTGACGTGCGTCTCGAAGACCTGCGGGTGCGCGTTGATCGCGCCATGGCACAAGCCAACCTGCTGTACCTGGCCGGAGAAACCCAATGAACATAGTCAACAACAAACCATGTATTTTCACCTGCCTGCTTGCCCTGCTACTGACAGCGGCTCCCGCCATTCCGGCAGCAGACGCTGATCGCGAAGTTCTTTACTGGGTCGCGCCCATGGATGCCAACTACCGCCGCGACAAGCCGGGAAAATCCCCCATGGGCATGGACCTGGTCCCGGTGTATGCCGATGAAAGCGGCGGGGCTAGCAACAGCATCACTATTGCACCGGAAGTGGTACAGAACCTTGGTGTACGCACGGCCATCGCCGAACGCACCCGCCTGTGGCGCGGTATTGATACCGTGGGCTACGTAGATTTCGACGAATCAAGGCTCAGCCATATTCACCTGCGCACCGAAGGCTGGATCGAGGGCCTGACCGTGGAATCCGAGGGTGAACGGGTCAGCCGCGGCCAACGCCTGTTCAACCTGTATTCGCCGGAACTGGTCAACGCACAGGAAGAATTCGTGCAGGCACTGAATGCCGGCAACAAGGGATTGATCGGTGCTTCCCGCAGCCGGCTTGCTGCACTCGGCATCCCGGCCAGCCAGGTCAGGCAACTCGAAAAAGACAGGCAGGCCAGCCAGACGATACCGGTATACGCGCCGCAGGATGGCGTGGTTGCCTCACTCAGTGTCCGCGAAGGCATGTACGTCAAGCCTGCCACAACGGTCATGAGTCTTGCGGACCTGTCCAGCGTCTGGCTGCTTGCCGAGGTCTTCGAACGCCAGGCCGACTGGGTCAGGGTCGGTCAAAGCGCCGAGGTCAGCCTGGCGTTCTTGCCGGGGCGCACCTGGGACGGCACGGTGGAATACATTTACCCAAGCCTTGACCCGAAGACCCGCACACTGAAGGCGCGCCTGCGTTTTGCCAACCCGGATGAAGCCCTCAAGCCCAACATGTACGCCAACGTCAAAATCTACGGCGGAGCGAAAAATGACGTAATTGTCATTCCGCTCGAGGCACTGATCCGCACCGGGCGCGCGGAGCGCGTCATCATCGGTCGTGGTGCCGGCCGTTTCGAGGCGCGCCAGGTGCGTGCAGGCATCGAAAGCGGTGACTGGGTGGAAATCCTCTCAGGCGTGGAGCCCGGCGACAGGGTTGTCGTATCCGGTCAGTTCCTGATCGACTCCGAGGCCAGCCTCAAGGCAAGCATGACACGCATGGGTACTCCTGTAATCGAGAAACAGGACACACAGCCATGATTGCGCACATCATCGACTGGTCGACGCGTAATCGCTTCATGGTGATTCTGCTGACCGTCATCCTCACGGGCTGGGGTATCTATGCCATAAAAAATACACCACTGGATGCCATCCCCGACCTGTCCGATGTACAGGTCATCATCAAGACCAGCTATCCCGGGCAGGCCCCACAGGTGGTCGAAGACCAGGTCACCTACCCGCTGACCACCGCGATGTTGTCGGTGCCGAAGGCGGTCACGGTTCGCGGCTACTCTTTTTTCGGTGATTCCTACGTGTATGTCATTTTCGAGGATGGCACCGATCTCTACTGGGCGCGCTCACGGGTGCTTGAATACCTCAGCCAGGTGAGCGGCAAACTGCCGCTCGAGGCACGCCCGGAGCTGGGCCCGGACGCCACCGGCGTCGGCTGGGTCTATGAATATGCACTGCTCGACCGCAGCGGCAGGCACGACCTGTCACAACTGCGCAGCCTGCAGGACTGGTTTCTGAAATACGAACTGCAAACGGTACACGGCGTATCCGAGGTCGCCACTATCGGCGGCATGGTCAAGCAATACCAGGTAGTGCTGGACCCGGACAAGCTCCGGGCCTACAACCTGTCGCTCGCTGCGATCAAAAGCGCCATCATTCGCGGCAACCAGGAAACCGGCGGATCAGTCATCGAGATGGCCGAGGCCGAGTACATGGTGCGCGCAACCGGCTACGTTGACGAACTCGATGATCTGCGTGATATACCGCTGGGGGTCAACGATCGCGGCACCCCTGTCCTGCTCGATGATGTCGCCGAAATACACATCGGGCCACAGCTGCGTCGCGGCATCGCCGAACTGGATGGCGAAGGCGAAGTCGTCGGTGGCGTAATCATCATGCGCTCTGGTGAAAATGCCCTGCGCACCATCGAAGGCGTCAAGCAGAAACTTGCAGAACTGGCAAACGGACTGCCTGACGGCGTGGAAATCGTCGAGACCTATGACCGCTCGGCGCTGATAAAACGCGCCGTGGATAATCTAAACCGGAAACTTCTGGAAGAATTTTTCGTCGTTGCGCTGGTCTGTGCCCTGTTTCTGTTTCACCTGCGCTCGGCACTGGTGATCATCCTGTCACTACCTGTCGGTATCCTCATCGCGTTTATCATCATGGAACGCATCGGCATCAATGCCAACATCATGTCGCTTGGCGGTATCGCCATCGCCATCGGCGCGATGGTGGATGCCGCGATTGTCATGATCGAGAACATGCACAGGCACATGGAGAAGACCGAGGTCACCGATGACAATCGCTGGCAGATCACGCGCGAGGCGGCCATGGAGGTAGGTCCGCCGCTGTTCTTCTCGCTGCTGGTCATCACCCTGAGCTTTCTGCCGGTATTCACCCTGGAGGCCCAGGAAGGCCGGCTGTTTGCACCGCTGGCCTTCACCAAGACCTTTGCCATGGCCGGTGCCGCCATCCTGTCCATCACCCTGGTGCCAGTACTGATGGGTTATTTTATCCGCGGACATATCACGCCCGAGGCAAGCAACCCGGTTAATCGCATCCTGGTGGCCGGCTACCGGCCATTCATACACCAGCTGATGAAAGCACCGAAAATTGTACTGGGCATCGCACTGTTGCTGGTAGTGGCCGGCCTGTGGCCGATGTCTCAACTGGGTTCGGAGTTCATGCCGGAACTGGATGAGGGCGATCTGCTTTACATGCCAAGCACGTTCCCCGGCATCTCCATCGGCAAGGCCCAGGAACTGTTGCAACAAACGGACAAACTCATCCGCACAGTACCTGAAGTCAAGCGCGTTTTCGGCAAGGTCGGCCGCGCCGAAACCGCAACCGACCCGGCGCCGCTCACTATGATCGAAACGACGATCCAGCTAAAACCGCGCGAGCAATGGCGCCCGGGTGTGACCGTGGAATCACTGAAACAGGAACTCAACAGCCTGGTGCAGCTTCCCGGCCTGACCAACGCCTGGGTTATGCCCATCAAGAACCGTATCGACATGCAGGCCACCGGCATCAAGACGCCGGTTGGCGTGAAGGTCGCCGGTCCTGACCTCGATGTAATCCAGGCTATCGGCAAACGCATCGAGGAGGTTCTCAAACCGGTTTCCGGGACCGTGTCCGTTTATTCCGAACGGGTAACAGGCGGACGTTATGTACTCGTGGATATCGATCGCCAGACCGCCGCACGTTTTGCACTCAACATTGCAGATGTGCAGGAGGTCGTCCGTACCGCATTGGGTGGCATGAGCGTGACACAAAGCATCGAGGGACTGGAGCGCTACCCGATCAACATCCGCTACCCGCGCGACGTGCGCGACTCGCTGGAGAAGTTGCGCAACCTGCCCATCATAACTCCCAGCGGAGCCCGCATTCCGCTGGCCGAGGTCGCCGAACTGCGCATCGAATCCGGCCCCGGGCTTATCAAGACGGAAAATGCCCGGCTCAATGGCTGGACCTACATCGACATAGAGGGCCGTGACCTTGGCTCCTATATGGTCGAAGCGCAGCGGAAGGTCAGTGAACAGGTCGAGTTGCCGGCCGGCTATTCGATTTCCTGGTCCGGGCAATACGAATATATGATGCGCGCGAAAGAGCGACTTGCACTGGTGGTGCCGGTAACCCTGGTCGTCATCATGCTGCTGCTGTACATGAACTTCCGCACGCTGACTGAAGTGCTCATCATCATGTGCACCCTGCCACTCGCACTTGTAGGTGGTTTTTGGCTGTTGTACCTGCTCGGTTACAACATGTCCGTCGCCGTCGGCGTCGGTTTTATCGCCTTGTCCGGGGTTGCAATCGAGATAGGGGTAATCATGCTGGTGTATCTGAACCAGGCCCTGCAACAGCGTCGCGATGCCGCCGATCAGGCACAACGCGCACTGACTGCAGAAGATGTGCGCAGTGCGGTTATTGACGGCGCCCTGCTGCGAGTGCGCCCCATCATGATGACGGTTGCGGCCATTATTGCCGGTCTGTTGCCGATCATGCTCGGTGACGGCACCGGTTCAGAGGTGATGCGGCGTATCGCAGCACCCATGGTGGGAGGCATGATCAGCGCCACACTGCTGACCCTGGTCGTCATTCCGGCGGTGTTTCTGCTTTGGAAACAGCAATCTATCAAGTACTTATAATCTTGATTCTTGAGTTCTCTGCATCAAGGTACAGATTGAAAGCCTTAACCGGCTATCAAGCCTGGGTTTGCCACTGTTCCTCGTCAATCAGGGCAATGACATCCTTTGCCGGCAGCGGCACACCTAGCAGGAACCCCTGGATCAGGTCGCAGCGCAGATTACGCAGGAATAATAGCTGTTCTTCTGTTTCCACGCCCTCGGCAACAACCTGGAGACCCATGCCATGCGCCATACTGATTGCAGCGCGTACGATTGTGGCATCACCGGTATCGGTAACGACGTCCTTGATAAAGGCCCGATCGATCTTCAGATTATCAACCGGGAAGCGCTTCAGGTATTCCAGGGAGGAGTATCCCGTACCAAAGTCGTCGATTGATATCTTGTAGCCCAGCCGGGACAGGGTCTGCATAGTTTCCAATGCGCTATCCAGCTCTTCCATGATAGTACTTTCCGTAATCTCCAGCTGCAGGAATTGTGGATCGATTCTTGCCCTTGCTACCGCTGTGTTGATCAGGTCGACCAGGTTATCCTTGCGGAACTGGACAGGAGACAGGTTTATCGCAACAGGCAATTCGAAGCCGAGATCCAGCCAGTCCCTTATTTGCTGACAAGCCGCATTGATAACCCATTCACCGATAGCGATAATCTGCCCCGTTGTCTCCGCCGCCGCTATGAAGTCTGCCGGCATGATGATACCTCGCTGCGGATGTTGCCAGCGTATCAGGGCTTCCATTGAATCGATTCGCAGCGTCTGTACATCCAGTTGTGGCTGGTAGTAAAGCTCGAATTCATTATTTTCCAGCGCATTGCGCAGCGCCTTCTCGATCTCGTAATCATCCCTGACCACTGAAACAAAATCATTGCGAAAGAACTGGCAGGAATTCTTGCCGCAACGCTTGGCATGCTGCATGGCCACACTTGCACAAGTCACCAGGCTGTCTGCATCTGTACCATCATCCGGAAACTGGCTAACACCGATACTGCAGGTCATGAAGACATCCTGGTCGTTTACGTTGACGGGTAAGGCCAGCGAGTCGATCAAACGCTCAACGACTACAGATACATCCTGTTTCGAATCAAGACCGGAAAGCAGGATGCCGAATTCGTCTCCCCCAAGACCATAGACCTCGTTTTTAAGCAGGCCATTATTGATCCTGCAAGTAGAGTCTGAAATCCGCACGGATCCTTCGAGCCGCTCTGCCACTGCCTCAAGCACGGCGTCACCCGCGGTGTAGCCGAATAGATTATTAATGCGCTTGAACATATCGAGATCAAGCAACAATACAGCCGCATACTCGTCATGTTGCTGTGCATGCAGTAATAGCCTGGAAAGCTCCCGCCTGAAATCCATACGGTTCGGTAATTTAGTGACCTTGTCTAAATACTCAGTCTCAACCTCCGGCGTGATTGTACGGGCCTCATTATCATGATTGACATCCATATCATCCTGATCTGTGTCTGCTGACCAGATTGTTACACGGTTACGGCCGGTACGTTTTGATTCATAGAGTGCTGCATCTGCAGACTCAATCAGTGACTGCAGATTTTCCTGACCCAGCTTGATCGAGCTGAGGCCAATACTGGCAGTTACACGGATAACCTGGCCTTCAACCGCGTCTTCAACGACTTGGGCCTCGATACTCTCACGTATACGCTCGGCCATCGTAGCAGCCGATTTGATATCGGCACCTGGCAGCAATATGCAGAACTCCTCACCACCATAACGGAACACCTCGTCATCACCACGCAACACATCCTTGATTGCGGCAGATATAACCTTGAGTACTATATCACCGGCTGCGTGGCCATATTTGTCATTAACCTGCTTGAAGTGGTCAATATCCAGCATCATGCAATTAAACTCGGCATTATTCACGATAGCGTCGATGCAGTTTTCTTCGTACTGATCAAATAATGTACGCCGGTTAAGACAATTAGTCAGTGGATCACGTGTTGCGAGTATACGCAGCTCCTCGTTCTGGCGATTAATATATTCTGAAGAGTCCTTGAGCTTGTTGACCATTTGACGCAGTTCGTTGTTTCTTTCCTCAAGTTCAGTAACATCATCAAACGTTACCATCGCCCCCTGCTGATTACCCTTGTCATCAAGCACTGCGGCACTATTTACAACAAACTGGACCTCACTCTTGTCAGACAGGGAGAGTGTGACTTTCTGGCCCACCGTGCTGACACCTGAATGCAAGGTATCCATCCATGGAAGCTTTTCCAGATTGCCATTCCAGCCAAGATCCGCTATTTCCATCCCAAGCATATGCTGCTCACTCTGCTGCAATGCACTAGCAAACATCTCGTTCGCAAACAGGATCCGCCCCTTTTTATCGACCAGCAATACACCTTCGTTCAGAGTATCGAGTGCTTTCCTGACCCGCGACGGAATCACTGCTGTCGGATCAATGCTTGTTAGTATTTTTCTTATCAATAACAGGAAGACAAGAAAACCTGTAACGCCGATAAACACGGTTATCAATACCAGGGGACTGACGCTGATGCCAAAAAGACTAACCTTGCTGGGTGGACTAAAACGTAACTCGACACTACCCCACTTCTGCCTGAGTGTTGCATTCATGTAGATCGGCACCTGCAGCTGTGTTGGCGTCGACTTCTCACCAGGGGCGGGATCCCAGTTTTCTTCATGCTCGCCTACCACTGCCTCGAGTCCTCCGCTGGCATTACGCAGTGCGGCAGATTGCACTTCATCGTTATGTTCCACCAGCATTTTCATGCTGGTTTCAATCGAATCGTAGTCATTCCTGCGTGCTGCAAGAGAATACTGGATTGCGAGCGTCTCTGCGATTTTCTTCCTGCCGTCGATCACGGCAGTTGAACGGTCCGGAATGATGCCAAGCAGATCGGAAAGCAGAATTATCGAAATTACTGCCATAATCAGGCTAAGGCTCACGCGCATTGCGGGAAACAGTTTTCTCATGATAGATCCTTTTCTTCAGTTAAGCTGCTAACAGACTCCACTTCTTCATCGTCGTCACCGCCATCAAACATATTGTCAAGCTGGTTGTCTTTATCATCTTCATCATCCAAAGATTTGCCGTTTTTACGTTTCTTGCAGTTGTCAATAAACGGCATCGGGTCAAGGCCCTTTATGGCTGATACCGAGGACAGCATACTGGCTGCGACAGAAGCGCCGTGTATCACCCACGCCACTGCACCAATTGAGAGCGACATAACCACACTACCTGCTGAGGCAAGAAATATTCCGCTCGATTTATCATCCACTTCATTTACCTCGATGCGAACCAGGTCGAATAACTGCAGCAGTTCTTCTGTAATATCCGTCCCCGCCTGGACGATGGGCCTGATGGCATATTTAAGAAAATTTGACAGCCCTGGCGTGTCCGAATACAGGTTCACTTCATGGTCGGGAATTTTATAGGGCTCGAGCTTGTACCCTTCAAATGCTTCATCGCTACTCGAATTTGTATAAACCTCTCCCAGTATCTCACCCCCGGTATCCACATTGATCACGACACCCATATCA
>JBATIF010000045.1:0-2865 GCA_049667605.1 Gammaproteobacteria bacterium | reverse complement strand
TGCCTGCTACGGCATTGCCGAGTGCGACAAGAACGACGATGCCGCCTCCCTGCTGGAACGCGCCGAATCCGCAATGGCCGAGGCACATAACAAAGAAAGCCGTACCTCGATCGCCATGTAATCCAGCAATCCTGGTGGACTAACAGGTATTTTTGAGGCTCCTCCTTCCGGCTTGCAGGCCAAATGAACTAATTCCTGGCACTGGTATCCACAGGATACGACAACATTACTTTCTCTGTGTCCTCTGTGAACTCTGTGGCAAATATTTTCAGGGGTTTTAACTTGGCGCCCTGGCGGCTTTGCGCGATAAAAAAAGTAATCTATGCAGAGGAACCAGGCGCAGTTTTCAACACGTTTATAATCCAGCTGCGAATATCCACGACCTCATCAGCACAAACCGCGTGCTGCATGGGATAGGTATGCCAGTCGACCGCATAGCCCTGTTGTTCCAGCTGATCGCGTGAACACTCGGCCAGCGCCAGTGGCACAACGGGGTCAGCTGTCCCGTGTGCCATCATCACGGCTATGCTGCGATTGGCCGGCGCTGCCTCATGTTGCAGGGTATCGGCCAGTGGCAAATAGGCTGACAGAGCCATGATGCCCGCCAGGGGCATGGGGTAGCGCAGCCCGGTATGCAGCACAACTGCGCCGCCCTGGGAAAAACCGGCCAGCAGGATACGCCTGGAATCAATCCCGCCGGCGATTTCACGCTCGATCAATGCGCGCACCTGCTGTTCCGACGCGCGGATCCCCTCGTTGTCCTGCGCCTGTGCAAAATCGGCTGCCAGCAGGATGTCATACCAGGCCGGCATCACAGCGCCGTTGTTGACGGTCACCGCCCGGCGCGGTGCATGCGGCAACACCACGCGCACCGCCAGTTCCTCGACGATGCACAGTTGTGGAATCAATGGCTCAAAGTCATGGCCATCGGCTCCCAGGCCATGCAGCCAGATAATGCAGGCACGCGGTTTACCGGGCGGGTTGATCTCGAGTGCATCGAGCAGTGTGCTGTTCATGCTGCGTAGTATGCCACCCGGCCTGCAGTAATCCAGTGATGCTGGTGCAAGCTGTGTGCTGACCGTATACTGGCCGAATTCACGGGATATATCGCATGGGACGCCGAATCACATCACCGCTGTTGTTGCTGGTCATAATGCTTGCAGGCTGCTGCGCTCTGCTTGCTGCCTGCGGACAAAAAGGCCCGCTGTATATGCCGGAAGAATCCGAGCAGGCCGAGAACTGATTTTCACCGACCGAGCGGAAGCATTCTGTCATGGACCACTTTAACTATCGGGATGGCCGATTGCAGGCCGAGGGCGTGGATGTTGCCGCCATCGCGACACGGACAGGCACACCCTGTTATGTCTATTCGCGCGCCACGCTGGAACGCCACTGGCGCGTCTTTGACGGCGCTCTGGGCGCACACCCGCACACGGTCTGCTATGCCGTAAAAGCAAACTCCAGCCTTGCCGTGTTGCAGGTACTGGCGCGGCTGGGGTCCGGCTTTGATATCGTTTCACAAGGCGAGCTGGCACGTGTCCTGCGTGCAGGCGGCGACCCGTCGCGCATCGTGTTTTCCGGTGTCGGCAAACGCGCCGCTGAAATGCGTGCCGCCCTGCAAGCCGGCATCCGCTGCTTCAACGTGGAGTCGGAAGCGGAGCTGCTGCGCCTTGACGAAGTCGCCGGCGAGAGCGGCAAGATTGCACCGGTATCGCTGCGCGTCAACCCGGATGTAGACGCCGGTACGCATCCCTATATCTCGACCGGCCTGCGTGACAACAAGTTCGGCATCGATGTTGATACGGTGCTCGGAACCTACAGGCGTGCTGCCAAATTGCCCAACCTGGAAGTCGCCGGCATCGATTGCCACATCGGCTCGCAGCTCACCGATATCGCTCCCTTTGTCGATGCCCTTGATCGCGTGCTGTTGCTGGTTGACCGGCTGCAGCAAGAGGGCATTATCCTGCAACATATCGATCTCGGTGGAGGGCTCGGCATTCAGTACAGTCAGCAGGATAATCCGCCGCAACCGGATGCCTACACGCATGAGCTGCTTGCACGTCTTCAAGACCGGCCCCTGGAATTGCTGCTCGAGCCGGGGCGCGCGATTGCCGGCAATGCGGGCATCCTGCTGACACGGGTTGAATACCTGAAGCACACAGCACACAAGAACTTTGCCATCGTCGATGCAGCCATGAACGATCTGCAGCGGCCGGCCCTGTACAATGCCTGGCATGAAATTATCCCGGTAGAACCGCGTGCTGCCAACAGCACACGTTATGACGTTGTCGGGCCGGTTTGCGAGACCGGTGACTTTCTTGGCAAGGATCGTGAACTCGCGCTTGAGCAAGGCGATTTGCTCGCGGTGCGCTCCGCCGGCGCCTATGGTTTTACCATGAGCTCCAACTACAACTCTCGCCCGCGCGCGGCAGAAGTCATGGTTGACGGTGACCAGCTGCATGTCATCCGTGATCGCGAATCAATCGATGACCTGTACCGCGGTGAACGACTGTTACCCGAATAGCGTGCCTGAAGTAGTGCTGCAGTGGCGCCAGGAAACACAAAATTCTCTTGCCACAGGTGGCACAGACAAAATAATGTTGTCGTTAGCGGGAAATGTTGGTTTCCGAATCAGCAATATGTGGTCCCGATAAATGAGTTGTCGTTGTTCTCTGTGCACTCTGTGGCAAGCATTTGGATTTTTATCTTTGCGCCTTTGCGCCTTTGCGCGAGATGGTTTTTCCGTGTAGACACTCATGACATGAACTGAAACGATGCAACTCAAATTCACAAAAATGCACGGCCTCGGCAATGACTTCATTGTCATCGATGCCATCAACCAGACCGTGTCGCTGACGGCGCAAC
>JBATIF010000044.1:0-5705 GCA_049667605.1 Gammaproteobacteria bacterium | reverse complement strand
CTGGCGCGGCGCGCCTGGGCCATGTTGTGAGTCACGATGAGGATGGTGTACTTACCGCGCAGTTCCCAGATGAGCTCTTCCACGGCCTCGGTGCCCTTGGGGTCGAGCGCGGAGCAGGGCTCATCCATCAGCAACAAGCCAGGCTTGACGGGCAGCAGGCGGGCTATGCACAGCTTCTGCTGTTCCTCCAGCGAGAGCTCGGTGGCCTTGCTCTCCAGCCGGTCCTTGACCTTGTCCCATAACAGAACCTGTTTGAGGGCATCCTCGGCGATATCATCCTGTTCACTGCGCGGGGTACGTTTGCCTTCCGTGTGCAGATTGTAGCCGAAGAGCACGTTGTCGCGAATGGAGATCGGCAGTGGATTCGGCCGCTGGAAGACCATGCCGATCTGTTTTCTGACCTGTACGAGTTCCACGGCCGGTGCATAGATATTGTTACCGAAGACGTCGATGCTGCCATCGATGCGAACGTAGCCGAGACGCTCATTGATGCGGTTGATGCTGCGCAGAAAGGTGGATTTCCCACAGCCGGATGGACCGATCAGGGAGGTAATGATCCCTTGCTTGATATCCAGGTCGATATCGAACAGGGCCTGGAAAGTCCCGTACCAGAGGTTCAGCTTCTCGGTATGGATGGCATTATCCACTGGTTTATCTATTGTCTGGCTGCTTTTCTTCATGCTTATCCGAACCGGCCCTCGATGTAATCCCGGGTACGGGCGTCCTTGACCTCGCCGGTGAACAGGTCTTCGGTCGCGCCGATTTCCACGCACTCGCCATTGAGGAAAAACGCCGTCCTGCCGGCGAGGCGCCGCGCCTGTTGTACCAGGTTGGTGACCAGGATGATGGTCATTTCCTGCTTCAGTTCCTTGAGGACATCCTCGATGCGCATGGTCGTCACCGGGTCGACGGCGATAGAAAACTCGTCGAGCATCAGCACTTCCGGTTCCTGGGAAAGCGCGCGGGCGATCGTCAGGCGCTGCTGCTGGCCGCCGGAGAGCAGGCTGCCGAGTGAACTCAGGCGGTCCTTGACCTCGTCCCAGAGTGCGGCACGGGTCAGGCAGCGCTCGACGATGATGTCGAGATCGGCCTTGTTCTTCATGCCGGACAGGCGCGGCGCGAGGGCCACGTTGTCGTAAACCGTCATCGGCAGGCCGACCGGCAGGGGGAAGACCACGCCGATGCGGGAGCGCAATGCATAGACATTCTTCAGGTGACTGATATCAAGCCCGTTGAAGAGGATTTCACCGTCGACATGCATGTTCGAGTTGAACGTATTCATGCGGTTCAAGGTCTTCAAAAACGAGGTCTTGCCGGCATTGGCCGGTCCGATGATGCCGAATATTTCATGTTCGCGTATCGCAAGGCTGACGTTGCTGAGCGCGGCTGTCGTGCCATAGCGAATAGACAGGTCGCGCACCTCCAGCTTGATGGGCGCCTCATCGGCTGCGGCTGCAGGTGTCGTGTTTGTTTTCTGTGTAGCGGCTACCATTTCTTTTTCCCGCGCAGGTAAATGCGGAAGGCAATCGACAGGCTGTTCATCAGCAGCACCATGGCGATCAGAACCAGCGCCACCCCGTAGGGGAGGTTCTCCGGGACACCGGGTACCTGGGTGGAGACCACGAACAGGTGCAGTGAGAGGGCCATGGTCTGGTCAAAGATGCCCTGTGGCAGGAACGGGGTGAAGAACACGGCGCCGGTGAACATGATTGGTGCGGTCTCGCCGGAGGTGCGCGAGACCTCGAGAATGACACCGGTCAGGATGCCGGAGACCGCATTGGGAAGCACCACCCGGCGGATGGTCTGCCAGCGGGTTGCACCCATGTTCCAGCAGGCCTCGCGGAAGGCATGCGGTACCGCCTGCAGCGACTCGCGGGTCGCCACGATCACCACCGGCAGGGTCATGATGGCCAGTGTCAGGCTGGCCGCGAGGATGCTGGTGCCGAATTTGAAAAACAGCACGAAGGCGCCGACACCGAACAGCGCGTGGACGATCGACGGTACCCCGGCCAGGTTGATAATGGCCAGGTTGATGATGCGGGTGAACCAGTTCTCGCCGGCGTATTCACTCAAATAGATGGCCGCCGCGATACCGAGTGGCACTGAGATCAGCAGGGCCACAGCCACCAGCCAGACGGTGCCGAACAGCGCGGGGAAGATGCCGCCTGCCGTCATGCCGTCAGTCGGGCTGGTGAACAGGAAATCGATCGAGATAACCGAGCCGCCTTTTACAACCAGGGTCCCGAGGATGAGCAGCACCGGCGCGATCAACAGCAAGGTCATCAGCAGGAACAGGGTACTGTAGAGCCGCTGGACCCGCTGGTTGCGGACGTTGAGTTCGGATATTTCGAACATGATCTTACCCCTTGCGTACGCCGCGCACGATCAGGTCGGCGCTGAGATTGATGACGAAGGTGATGAGGAACAGGAAGATGCCGATGGTGAACAGCGCCTGGTAGTGATCGGATCCGACGGCGGTTTCGCCCAGTTCCGCGGCAATCGTCGCCGTCAGGGCGCGCACCGAGTCGAACACGCTGCCCGGTATGTTGATCGAGTGGCCCGTCGCCATCAGCACGGCCATGGTTTCCCCGAACCCCCGGCCGACACCGAGCAGAACGGCACCCAGCAGACCGTTTTTCGCGGCAGGCAGCACCGTTTTGTAGATCACCTGCCAGCGGGTTGCGCCCATCGCCTCGGCGGCTTCCCGGTATCGGTCGGGCACCGCCTTGAGCGCATCCTCGGCAATGGAGGTCATGATCGGTGCGGCCATCAGTCCGAGTATGATGCCGGCATTCAGCACGTTCAGTCCGACCGGGACGTCGAACATTTCAATAATCAGCGGGTTCATGATGCTAAGGCCAATGAAGCCCCAAACCACCGAGGGGATGGCGGCCAGCAGTTCCACCAGTACCTTGAGGGCCTCGCGGGTCTTGCCACTGGCAAATTCAGCGACATATATCGCCGCGCCCAGCGAGAACGGGATCGCGACCAGCATCGCCAGCCCGGTGACGCTGGCCGTACCGGCGATCAGCGCCAGGATGCCGTATTCCGGCGCGCTTTCATCGGCAGGGTACCAGTAGGGCGAGGTGAAAAATTCCATGAAATCGAAACGGTCGAAAATGAAACCGAAGCCTTCCTTGGTGATAAAAGCGAAGATGCCGACGACGAATATGATGGCCGAGATGCCGCCGATGAATACCAGTGCCTGGACCAGCTTGTCTATGTACCAGTCGGCATTGCGGCGGTCGAAGCTTGCCGCGTCGGCCGTCTGCGTGAGTCGCTGAGCAGACATCTCAGGTCGCCTCATCACCGCGCAGGGCTTCCATCAGGTCGCGGACCTGGATGGCCGTATCCCGATAGAGTTCTTCGAGACGCTTGATGCCGGCTTCATCGCCGCTCTCCGGGGCGGGGCCGACGTCCCATTCCAGCGGAGTGGTATGAAAGGGGATCTGCTCGAAGTAGGACTTGACCGGCCCCTGCAGGCTGACGATGACATGCAGCGTGGTCAGCTCCAGCGGTGTCATGTCAAGGGGGGCGGGCCTGGCGTTGCTGTCAACACTCGTGCCATGGCTTTCGAGAAATTCGACCATGACCGGATTTAGACTGGCGGCAGGCTGACGCCCGGCGCTGCTGTAGTTGCCGCTTTCCGGAAAATTCTTGCGGGCAATGGCCTCGGCGATCTGGCTCTGGTAGCTGTTGTCCTCGTCGATGAACAGGATGTTGAAGACCTTGGGTTTCTTGGTGCCGCCGGTGGCCGCGAATATGGTTTCCTCGCAGAGGTTCTTGGCCTGGTCCGCAACCCGTTTCAGTTGTGTGAAAACCGCGAACATCGCCAGCAGTTGCTTGACCGCCTCCCGGTCGTCGTTGGCCATCAACTCGGAGTAAATGATATCCAGATCATTCTCCATCTGCTCTTCCAGGATCATGGTGCCTTTTGCCATCTCGGGATTGAGCTCGCTGAAGGCCTTGATCGCCTGGGTCAGCATGAGTTGCGTCTCGCTGCCGACGCGCTCCAGTTCGCGCGACATCGGTCCTGACGGGGGCGCCGGCAGCTGTATGGCTTCGCGGGCGATGGTGACGGCATAGTCGCCGATGCGTTCCAGCTCGATATTTGCCCGGATCGCCGATGACAGCATCCGCAAGTGGCCGGCAGTCGGCAGATGCAGGGCAATGAACTTATGACATAACGCGTCGATTTTTCGCATGGAACGGTTGATCGCGTGGTCTGCAATAATGGTGGCGGAAGCGAGCTTGTCGTTGCCGGTTTGCAGGGCGTGCATGGCATTCTTGATCGCTGTTTCCACCAGGGCGGCCATGTCAGCCACCTGCGCACGGATGGCGGCCAGGTCTTTTTCCAGGCGTTCTTCGTAGTGACTCATTGTCTAGCGTCCCATGGTTACATCTTGAAGAAATTTTAATGCCCCCCTCCCCGCGGGTGAGGGAGAGGGGGTAACTTACCGCTCAGCCGCAGTTGACCGCGCGTATCGGTGCGTAGCCTTTATTTTTCAAAATACATTGACCGGTATCGCTATTGATCCAGTCCATGTAGGCCTTGATCTCGCCCTGGGGCTGGCCATTGGTATACATGAACAGCGGTCGGGCAATCGGGTAGCTGCGATCACTGGCTGTTGCCACAGTAGGGCTCACACAGGCCTGCGCGGCATCTTTGGCGACGCAGACCGTCCCGAGATGATCCGTGGCATAGGCAAGGCCGCTGTAGCCGATGGCGCAGGGGGTCTTTTCGACCAGGTCAACGACATCCTTGGAACCGTGCATATCGAGTGTTCCCTGGCGATACTTGCCATCCTTGCCGAGCACGGTTTCCTTGAAATACACATAGGTGCCGGAATTATTCTGCCGGCTCACCACCACGATCTCGTCCTGGCAGCCGGGTACGGTAATGCCCATGTCCGACCACTTTCTGACCTTCGGGTCACGGCCGTAGATATCCTTCAACTGTGCCAGTGACATGGATTTGACCGGGTTGTCCTTGTGAATGAATACCGCCAGCGCATCATAGCCGACGACATGTTCGACCGGTGTCTGGCCGTTTTTCTCGGCCAGTTTCATTTCCTTGTCCTTCATGCTGCGGCTGGCATTGGCGATATCCACCGTGCCGTTGATCATGGCGGCGATGCCGGTCCCGGAGCCGCCACCGGAGACGGCAACCGCAACACCGGGTTTAACCTTGGGATAGGCCTCAGCCCATGCCTGGGCGACATTGACCAGCGTGTCCGAGCCCTTGTTCTGGATCAGGGTGCGCTGCGCCTCGTCGGAGCAGCCTGTCAGCAGGGCCGAAGCCAGCAGTGCGGTGGAAAGAACAAGTTTCAGCTTCATGGGTCACAGCTCCTTTTGTTAGGGCAATGTTAGGAATGCATTAGGCGTTGATTAGCCTTGACCCAAACTATAACCATGAAATGTTACAACCTTGTTACAGTTTCAGGGGAACGTAACCAGGTTGCGGGGTGGATTCGCTGTTGCGTATCCGGGTTCCCGTGTCGGTAGATCACCCATCGCTTATCCATATCTAACAACGGGTTGCAGCATGTTCTTCAGTCCCGTTGGCTTCTCTATTTCTTGTTCTTGCCCTTGCCCTTATTCTTACCCTTACCCTTACCCTTGCCCTTGTCCTTATTTTTACCCTTACCCTTGCCCTTGTCTTTCTTGTCTTTCTTGTCTTTCCGGGCCTTGCCGCTGTCCTTGTC
>JBATIF010000043.1:0-3751 GCA_049667605.1 Gammaproteobacteria bacterium | reverse complement strand
CACATTTTTTCCTAATTTACGTACCACCCATTACCCATCCTTCATATTGTGAGTTGATCCTATTCCAGGATTAAATGGTGTCAGAGCACATTTTTTCCTAATATACGTACCACCCATTACCCATACTTCATATTGTGAGTTGATCCTATTCCAGACATTGATTCTCATTCACGTTCGGGCAGGGTGGAGGAGTGCATCATAGGATTAAATGGTGTCAGAGCACATTTTTTCCTAATATACGAACCACCCATTACCCATCCTTCATATTGTGAGTTGATCCTATTCCAGACATTGATTCTCACTCACGTTCGGGCAGGGTGGAGGCGTACACCATGAAGCGATCACGCCTGGCCGGTGCGGCCCTTGCCTGCATTTTCTCATTGGCATTGTCGACGACTGCAAACGCAGCACTTCACTCACGCCTGGGTGGCGCGGCGGCCTACGATGATGCGCTCAACATCACCTGGCTGACCGATGCCGGTCTCAGCGGGAGCAACAGCTGGGCCAACCAGCTTGCCTGGGTGGCCGGCCTGAACAGCGCGAATCACCTCGGTTTCAACGACTGGCGGCTGGCCTCGATGTCCGTGGCCGCAGGCCTGCCGACCGGTTTGGCCGAGGAAGTGGTCGACTGCAGTACGATATGGCAACCGCTCTGCCGGGACAACGAGCTGGGATACATGTTCTTTCACAACCTCGGTGGAAGCACCAGCCAGGATCTCAGCGGTAACCGGACAGTCGGTGACGTGACGCTGAGCAATATCCAGCCCCGCTACTGGTCCGCCACCGAGTCCGGTATCACCAACTCATGGATGTATCACTTCGACATCGGCTTCGGTGTCTGGAGCCCGAAAAACGGCAACCGCCATGCCTGGGCTGTACACCCGGGCGACATCGGCACCGCGCTTGCTATTCCCGACGGTGATATCGCACCACTGAACGCGCCGGATGGCGTCGTCAACGCGGCCGATGTGCTGCTTGCGACACGCATCACGCTGGGACTGCTCACAGCCGGCCCCGGGCAACTTGCCCACGGCGACGTCTACCCACCCGGTTCCCCTGACGGCGTCATCAACCTGCAGGACCTGATCCTGATCACCCGAATTGCCCTGGATTAATTGGTGTCAGAGCACATTATTTCCTTATATAGATTCAGGTGCTTCCTGCCGATCTGACGGCATAACGCATGAATTTGAATTGAGCGGTGCAAACTGAATATTCGCCTTGAAGCGTTAGATACTTCCCTTTGTCGATTCGATCGATTTCTTATGCCGCGACTTCACTCTCAGTATCCCATCCTGGAAATACCAGCACGGCGGGATGGCACTGTAGAGCCCGACCGAGAACCTTTGCTCGTTCGACGCCAAGCTGAACCCGATCATTTTCAATGGCTGAAATTGTGGACTGGGGAATACCGGTCAATTCAGCCAGGTCATTCTGACTGAGATCCTGAAGCTCACGAATAATCCGAACGGATTCTCCGACAGAGACATCAACTGATTTTTTCGCGCGGCGGTAATCCTTCATATTATTTCTTCCTGTAATCATGTGGACTCAAATTTACCACTTGAATCATCACCCGGTCTTTCAGAGTTTTATAGATAACACGATACTGCAGCCCGAGGCGGGATGAGCGATGCCTCTTCCATTCACCCCTTAGAGACTCCTCATGGAAGCCTTTGATCCTTCCGAGTCCCGCAGGGCCAGATAACCCACCGATATCCTTCCATTTTTCGTAGCGTTTCAGTACTTCTTGAGGAACTCCCTTCAATTGCCTTGCAACCCTTCGGTGCTCGAAAACCTCCCACATAATATAAAGTGTATATACTATTTATAGTATGTCAAGTGTGTTTAAAGGGAGTCATGGTTAAAGGGTTTTAGAGCACATATTTTTCTTATATACGAGAGAAATGTGCTCCGATACCCTGTATTTGCCTTGTCTTTAGTAGGTCATCGCTCATTGTTACCAATATGGGAACATGATAGGTTAATTGGTGTCAGAGCACAGTTTTTCCTTATATAGCTTCAAGCATTTCCGATTAAATGGTGTCAGAGCACATTTTTTACTTATATAGATACAGACATTTCCTACAGATCCGACGACATCACGTGGATATATTCGCAGTTCCCTGAGACCGACTAACAGGAGCTGCAATGGCAAGGAAGCCACGCTTTGACCTCCCCGGATATCCCCGGCACATCATCCAGCGCGGTCACGACCGGCAGGCCTGTTTCTTTGCCGTCGAAGACTACAGGCTCTACCTCGAACTGATGCAGGAGGCTGCCGAAAAATATGACTGCCATGTACACGCCTACGTGTTGATGACCAACCACGTGCACATGCTGGTCACGCCGCAACAGTCGCTGGGCGTTTCATTCATGATGCAACGGCTCGCACAGCGCTATGTCAGGGCAATCAACCGCGCTTATCGACGAAGCGGCACCTTGTGGGACGGGCGCTACAAGGCCGGGCTCGTGGACAGCGGGCGTTACCTGCTGACCTGCATGCGTTATATCGAGCTCAACCCGGCGCGTGCGAACATGGTCACACATCCCGCCGGGTACGCCTGGTCAAGCTACCGGCATAACGGCCAGGGTATTCCGGACAAGGTGATCAAACCCCATCCGCTCTACTTGCAGTTGCACAAGCAGCAACAGAGTCGTTGCGCAGTCTACAGGGAAATGTTCTCGACACATATCGATGCGGATTTGCTGAACGACATTCGCAACACCCTGAACCAGGAACTGGTTCTGGGCTGTGCTGTTTTCAGGCAGCAGGTGGGAAGCATGTCGGGTCGACAGACAGAAGAGAAGCCAAAAGGCCGGCCTCGTATTTAAATGGTGTCAGAGCACATTATCTGCTTATATTAGAAACAAATGTGCTCTGACACCGTTTATATAGTGATAAACTGGCGGCCTGCAACACTTTCCTAGCGCATAAAAATTAATCCAGGGGCCGGGCCATGATTCTTGCATCCTTCCTGTTCTTTACCGGCCTGGTCGCAGCACTAACCTGGTGGCTGACGCGCAAGGACGACCATGCCACCAGCAAGGGCTATTTTCTCGCCGGCAGAAGCCTGACCTGGCCGCTGATTGCAGGTTCGCTGCTGCTGACCAATCTTTCCACCGAGCAGATGGTCGGGCTCAACGGGGCGGCCTTTACGCATGGTTTTGCCGTCATGGTGTGGGAGATCGTCGCTGTCATCGCACTGGTGTGCATGGCGCTGTTCTTTCTGCCGCGCTTTCTGCGCAGCGGTGTATCGACCGTGCCGGAATACCTGGAGATTCGTTTCGATCACCAGACCCAGGTCATTACCAACCTGATTTTCCTGGTGGCCTATGCCGGGATCCTGCTGCCGATTATTTTGTACACCGGTGCCACCGGGCTCATCGGTATCCTCGATGTGCAGGCCATCCTTGGCCTGGCGTCGCACACCCAGACCCTGTGGATCATCGTCTGGATGGTCGGCATTATCGGTTCGTTCTATGCGCTCTTCGGTGGCCTGCGCACCGTTGCCATATCCGATACCATCAACGGCGTCGGGCTGCTGGCCGGCGGCCTGATGATTGCCTGGTTCGGTCTGAATGCGCTTGGCAAGGGTGATTTTTTTGCAGGCTTCGACGCGCTCGCCGCCGGTAACCCCGGCCGATTCAATTCCATCGGCGGCGAAGACAGCGGGGTGCCGTTTGGCACGGTCTTTTCAGGCATCCTGCTGCTGCACATGTTTTACTGGACCACCAACCAGCAGATCAT
>JBATIF010000042.1:0-7725 GCA_049667605.1 Gammaproteobacteria bacterium | reverse complement strand
GTTCCGTGTCCTTCCGTGTGTTTCCGTGGCAGGGTTCTTAAGTAAGTGCCATTCTGCTCTGACACCATTTAGCATACAGCCCTCTGACATTTGAGTTGAGCCACCCTTGACGGTGACGAGCAGAGTGGTGGCGACGCGAGGTGGCGGTCAAGGTTCTGCTCGCACGACTTCTGATACGTTTTATTCATATAAATACTCATAACCTTCAGTCTCTATGAATGGCTCTATGCCTTGCTTTTCTATTGTATTTACTCCTGCATCGATCGCTGGCTGAGCAGCTGGAAAGAATTCCAGCCAATCAGAACTAATTCCGTTTTCATCCTGCACGGATAGCTGCCATTCCCCTTTTTCTATTTTTCTGGCAATGACAATTAGTTTAGCTCCGTCCTTTATCACCTGCTTGAACAATATCGCATCTACTGTACCTGTTATATCTTCCATGATATTTTCTCCCGACTCTCATTAATTCCTTTCACGCATAACGCCAGGCCTCAGCGGCACGCACTTCTGGCGCTTCCGCTTGACCGCCCTTGTTAGGCAAGCTGCAATTCCTTTAAAGACGCAAATACATTTTTCCCACTTATGTCTGGATTGATGCTTAACTCAAGAATAGTAACTGCTGGAAGCTCTACTTGATATTCCTCGATCTCACTGGTCGCACCTTCGGGGCTAAAGTTCCACTGCTGACGCATAATTTCCTGGTATGAATGCCCGCCGTCCGGCGACCAGCGCAAAATATATTCTTGCGTTCGTTCAATAGCCAACTCTTCGAAGTTCAGCCTGATCAACCGGAGCCTCTGAGGATTATCGAAGAGAAGCCTAATTATCTGTTTTCCTGGAGTTGAGGCACGCCAGCCAGAATTGTTGCCAGGCAGCAGCGCAAAATCGATTGAGTAGTCATCGGCCTCTGAGGTAACCTCAGCTACGGCGAGTTTCTCAATATCCATCCAGGCCTGATCAGAATTTACGTTTTGCTTCTCAACTGGATTGATGATTCTCTTACGCATCAGAATACCTTTTCAATAATTAATAAGCTCGTTAAATACTGTTAATCGCCTAACGTTTGAGCCAAGCCGCGCTGCCACGGCCAGAACCGCAAAGCGCCATGATACCTTCCAGCTTCGGCCTGGGCGACTTGTTCAGCTTTATAGTTCCACCCACTTCAGATTGAGTTTGCGCTGATGTGCCGCGCAATCTCGAAGATACAAATTTATCAGTGCTTGATAAGGAATACCCGACTCCTCTGCCATTTCATTAGTTATGACACTGTATCACGATCCAGCCGCATCGTTATCGGTTGCGTTTGTTGGATTTCGCTTTAACCTCTTCAAGGTTGTCGTACACGTATTCAACGTCGAAAGTACCATCTCCATTAGTATCAATCTCTGCAGAGACTAATTTTCCCACTCGGTATTTTTGCCTCTTCACTCGCAAGTCTCCTCCCTCACCCAAAATCACGATTTCATCAACATCTCCATATCTATACGACACCTGGTAGTCTATATTCCCATCTTGATTCAGATCTGATTCCTGTGATCGAGGCTGACCATTCTTGTACTTAATTTCTGTCTCATAAACACCATCAAAGTTTTTATCAAACTTTGCTTCTTTCAAAATACCCTTGCGATCAAAGTAATAAACAACATCAATTTTATTATCAAGGTTTCTATCTACTTCTGTTTTGCTTATCCTGTTATTCCTGTATATCCACCTTTCGTCCAACTTACCATCACCATTTATATCCTTACCATCTTTACTAACAGGCGAGTTATATACCCATAGGATTAAACCACCACCAATCACCAGGCCAAATAAAAAAGCCGACAGCCCGGAAGCAGGTCTTTTGGTTTTTTCTACCTCCTTATCTACTTCAATTGCTTCCCAATCTCTAATAATCTGCCTTGCCCTCTCGAAATCCAGATCATCCACCATGACCCGGACAAGATTAATCGCATGAATCTCACCTACTGCTCCGGGTAAATATTCACCATCTACTCTCCCGTTTATCCCATCCTGTTCCAAAAGATTCAGAATCATATATGCATCAAGAGCAGTAGAGGCTTCGTATACACTTTTCATAAGAAATCAAGCACTCCACGTCAGCGGTAAACAAAGCGCGCAGCGGTTTTTTGATCTGAATGCATGCACCTGTTATGTGTTTCGGATTTCATAGACCTCTACACTTGCATTTTCCCCGTGTCGATCAACCTTCTGTGTCGTCATAACATGTCTCATGCCGGCTTTTTCCATTACTTTGCCTGAGGCCGTATTCGATGTCAGATGTTCCGCCACTATCTTTTTCAACCCCAGTTTTTGAAATGAGAACTGTATTAGCTCTCTTGCCGCCTCAGTGCAGTAACCCATTCCCCAATACGGTTCTCCAATCCAGTATCCTAACTCTGCTTCTGATCCGTCTATCCTCACCAGGCTAATCGTCCCCAGCAATTGCTGAGAGTCACGTTTGACTATTGCGTATGCAACACGAGCCTTTGCTTCCCAATAGTCTTGATGCGAGCCTATCCATTCTTCTGCCATCCCGGGCTCATAGGGGTAGGGAATGTTCAATGTCATTATTGAAACGTTGAAATTCCCTGCCAGATTTTGAACTTCACTCGCATCATCGAGGCGAAACCTGCGGAGCAGGAGCCTTTCTGTTTTTAAATCGGGCTGCTTCATTTTAAAAAACACATGAGACTCACATCAGCGGAAAAGTGCGCGCGTAGCAGTGACTTTGCCAGACTGCATGCGTTCGTTAGCAATCTCATGCATGTCTCGCTCGATCCAGAACACCCTTAATAAATGGCCATTTTCCTGCAGTATATAATTCTCGATCGTATTTGTATTTTACTGCTAATGCCCTCTTTAGATCCGAATACTGTTTGGCAATATTCAGGTTCCCGCGCAATATCTCTCGAAACCGGATGCGTTCGTTCCATAATGGGCTTTGGAATGGGATTAAATGAAGATGATGTGTTCGACACTCATCAGACGGTCTGCATAGCCAGTGCATAACATCCTCTTTATATGGAAACTGCAGGTAACTATTTTTAGTGAGCACATCTATAGCTGGCCAGGATATTTGAAGTGACTTTACTCCAAACATAATATCGATGACCGGTTTTGCCGCTAACCCTGGTACGGAGGTACTTCCAACATGTTCGATAGAGCCATACAGCCACTCACCAAGTATGTCCTCGAGAAACTTTTTCTCTCTCTCAAATGCCAGCGGCCAGTCTGGATCATATTCAGAGATCTCTACTGAGGCCTGGCTCATAACTTGTGTACCCGGAGAGATTGCTGACAGTTGATTCGACTGATAGCGTAATAATATGTATATGTCGGAGTCATCCTGTTGTGCGACCGACCGACGCGGCCTGATATGAAACCCAACATAGCTGTCTCCGGGCAGGATGCCCTCTCATTACGACAAGCAAGGTCTGTACGCCTGGTTCAAACCCCCCCGACACCTGATGCCATTGCGCGCTTCTATGGTAACTCCCTGGTCTGCCTGCATAAAGCATCCATTCAAGAGAAGCAAAGACGCTGGCATGTAAAGCGTATTGAGGTGTTTATTAAGGTCCATTCCGGGAGCAAGATCAAGTCGCTTACTGATGGATCAGCGAGGTAGCGGTTTACAGGAACAGGGACGAAGGTTTTTTCAATTGGCAATGAAGTGAACACTGGTGCGGCGATAGCGGGCATTGATCAAGGGGGGATATTTATCCTGTTTATTTTCTTATTATTATATCTGATTCCAGATTCAATCTTCCGTCCTCTTCCAGAATACCTATCTTGCTGCCATCCGCATTAGATATAACTATCAGCGGATCTACGAATAATGGACGGCGAACATAGGCGATGTTCCAGCCAAAGCCTTCTATTTTATGTAATGCAACACGCTGGGCATCATTCAGATAATTTTTCAGATTATCCGGTACAGGTTTGTCGCCTTTCCTTTTCTCTTCGCTCATGATTTTTTTAAGCCTGGTCCTGTTGATAAAAGTAATCCAGTCGGCCCGCAAACGGATAATGCTGACTTGCCGGCATCATGAACTGGGTTGCTTTTCCTTCAGCTGCTCGACATGGACTATAAGGGTGTCAACGGTTTCCTTCAACAGATCGAGTTCATCGACCGTAAGATCATTCAGCTGTTCAAGGTTGTACTCGATGGTCTCGATTATTTTCTTGTGCGGGCGCTGCATGGGTCTCATGAAATAGCTTGTGATAGTCGCCACGATGGCGCCGAAGAACAACACAGAACCAATCACTATCCACAGGGCACCAATGAACCGGGCTACATTGGAAACCGGTTCACCGGCAATCCCTGCGGTAGAGAATGCCGCCACGCCCCAGTAAAGGGCCGCCCCGTATGAATCAATTGAAGTGTCTTCAATCCCCTGTTCTGCAAGGTACAAACCCGCAGAAAACATCAGCCATAATATAACCAATAGCAACACCATCTTCGTAAATGGCGTGTGAATTGAAATATCTTTTATGAATCGCCTGAATCGCGCAGGCGGCCTTGCTTTATTCATGCTGTGACTCACATCGGATAAGTTGGCCGAGATTATTTTTCAACCACGCACTCTTCAATCAAACTAACCCCCGTTGATATATCGCAGCTAACCGTGTGGCTCGAATCCAAAGGCCCTGTCGTGAACATAGACGAGCTTGCAGTCTTCAATATATTTGGCATCATGGATTCTACCCGCCCTGATGTAACCGCTGTCGCCCTTGTTGAGAATGACCTGTTCGCCGTCAGCTTCAAGACCGCTGGCGCCCCTGGTGTAAAACTGAATGGCCATTTTGCCCTCAACGACCACCGTCATGTCATCACCCGGGTGTGAGTGTGGTGGCTCTTCACTGCCGGCTTCCCATTTCTCCAGCATTACTTCCACGCCATCCGGATTGCCGGGGCAGGTGGTCCTCAGGCTAAAGCCTTCCGGGGTGTCGGGGACGATGACATGGTTATCCCAGACCTTGCTGGTTGCCGAGGTTAATTCCTTATTCGACATAGTGCTCTCCTGTTCAGGCCAGTAACGGCAGATAATGGTCCACCAGCAACAGGGCGAAGATCGCCATAAGGTACCAGATCGAGTAACCGAATGTGCGCATCGCGACGCTCTCGTCCTCGCCTTTCATCAGCAACAGGGCGTAGTAGAGAAAACCACCGCCGAACAGCAATGCACCGGCCAGGTAGAACAGGCCACTCATATGCATGGCAAAGGGCAGCACGCTGACGACCAGCAGCAGGATGGTATAGAGCAGGATCTGCAGACGGGTGAACGGTACGCCGTGCGTCACCGGCAGCATCGGGATGTCCACCTTGGCATATTCCTCGCGGCGGTGAATGGCGAGCGCCCAGAAGTGCGGCGGTGTCCAGATGAAGATAATCAGGAACAGCAACAGGGCATGCGGGTCAATGGCATTGGTAACCGCCGTCCAGCCGAGGATCGGGGGTGCGGCACCGGCAGCGCCGCCGATGACGATATTCTGCGGGGTCGCGCGTTTCAGGTACATGGTGTAGACGACAGCGTAACCGAGCAGCGAGAAAAACGTCAGCATGGCTGTCAGGGGATTCACCAGCAGCACCAGTACAGCCATCGCCAGCGCACCGAGCAGTACGGCAAAGACCATTGCCTGGCGGGGACTGACCTCGCCCAGTGGCAGCGGCCGGTGACTGGTGCGTCTCATCTTTGCATCTTCACGGGCATCGAGCACGTGGTTGATCGCTGCTGCCGCGGATGCCGCCATGCCGATGCCGAGGTTACCGAACAGCAGCACATCCCATGGCACCATGCCGGGCGGCGAGGTCGCCATGAACATGCCGACCATGGCGGTGAATACAATCAGCGCCACGACCTTCAGCTTGCACAGGCCAAGGTAGCTGTTTACCAGGTTGCGCATCAACCGATCTTCGAGTTCTTGAGTAACTTCTTCAAATCTTTATGCATGCCGCGCGGGTCCGAACCTGGCGGGTAGTACATCATCAGGTTGCCTAGCGGGTCGATGATATAGACACGTTTGGCACCCTGCATGGAGACACCATCGATCATAAAGTCAGGCGCAATCTTTTCTGCAAGCCCCGGCGTGATATTGACCACCGTCATGTCCGGATATTCCTCCGTGAGCAGGCGCGCCAGCGGCCCCGCGACGGTCGCGCTGCGCAACAGGAACAGGCGCTGCACACGGCGCATGTGTTCGTTCTGCAGGATGTGCACCTGGCGCATATTGTAAAGGCTGGTGTTACACGCGCTATCACAGTCGGCGTCACCGATATACAGCAGGGTCCACTTGCCGCGCAGGAAATCATTCAGCGGCGCGTCAGCGGCAAGCAGTTCCGCCGGCAGGTCCAGGGACCTGGCCGGATGCACGAGTATGCCGCTATTGGTGCTGCCCGCCGGCTTCCAGCCGCCTTCACCGCTATGATGCATCACCCAGGCAACAAAGGTCGGCGCCAGGAAGATAAGCAGCAGCAATACCAGCCCCTGGCGCGGACTGAGAAAACCTTTCTGCCGCCGCGCGCTGTGCCGGCCAGTGGATGCCCGGGAATGTATACGCTTTATCATAATCTTCCCATCAGTGTTTATCTTTAATTCGCGTGCTATTCACGCCGATGTAAATCGCCAGCAACACCAGGGCGAGCGTGAACCATTGCAGCGCATAGGCACGATGTTTGTTCGGGGGAATCCCATAGACGGCCTTCCACTCGCGCACAAAACCGTATTCGTCCACAGGATCCAGCTGCAGGATCAGCGGCAACAACGAATGGCCGAGGCGCTTTTCCAGTTCTGGCAATTTTAACTGTTGCACGACTTGCGGCCAGCCATCATGGACTTCTTCCGCATCGTCCAGCCTGATGAACCTTTCAGGTGGCAGCTTGACAATCGCATTCACGATAAGCTCATCAAAAGGTCCGGGCAACTCCGGCAAGTGCGATCGATACTGGCCCACCGGCACCCAGCCACGGTTTACCAGCACCACGCTGTCCTGGTCACTCAGTTTCAGCGGTGTCAGGACATGATAACCGGCATAACCCTGGTGCGTGCGGTTGTCGAGCAACAGCTGGTGTCCCAGGTCATAAACGCCGCGCGCCGCGACCGGGCGAAACTCCAGCGCTCCATCCCGGGCAAGCAATCGCTCAAGCAGCACGCGCGGCAGCCCGGCACGCGCGGCCTGCTCATCAATCAGGCCCTGCTTCCAGCTGGCGCGTTCCAGCTGCCAGGCACCCAGACCTGTCAGGAAGGGCAGCAGCAGCGCAGTGACGACACTCGGCCAGAATCCGGGACTGAAATTGAAGGCGCCGATCCTCATGCAGCCGCCTGTTTTGATATACTCTTCGGACACATTCCAATTGAACCCTTCATATCATGTACACCAAGATCATAGTCGTCCTGTTCCTGATCTTCATTATTGGCAGTCTGTTCAGCGGGCTGTATTACCTGGTCAGGGACAAGGGTACCTCGGAACGAACCGTCCGCGCCCTTACCGTGCGCATCAGCCTGTCCGTGCTGTTATTCATACTGCTGATCATTGGCTATGCAACCGGCCTGCTGCAACCTCACGGGGTTATTCCGGGTTAGGTTTTATAAATCGTATTGCGGCAGTCCCATCGCGGATTAGATCCGCTCCTACAATATCAACGGTGTCCTGCGGTTACACCTTCGCGGATTAGATCCGCTCCTACAATATCAACGGTGTCCTGCGGTTACACCTTCGCGGTTT
>JBATIF010000041.1:0-11833 GCA_049667605.1 Gammaproteobacteria bacterium | reverse complement strand
TGTTTTCATCGTCGCAGACCGGGTATGCCGGGTAATGGCGTCGTACCATGGCCTGCATCGCATCGCTAACCGAGGTTTCCGGTTTGAATGCGAATGGATGCGCCTGCATGACTTCACCCAGTGGCTGGCCGGGGTCTGCCAGCATCAGGTCGCGCATTACCAGTACGCCGATCAGCCGGTTATCCGAATCCACCACGTATCCGTAGGTAATCATCATGCGCTTCACAATTGCACGGATTTCGGTGATGGCGTCGTGCACGCTGGTGTCCGGGCTGAACACGCCATGCGGCTTGCACATGAGGCGGCCAAGACTGTCTTCCGGGTAGTGGCGCGTGAGCGACCATTGCTGTCCCGATTCGAAGTCAAGACTGCTGACAATGGCTGTGCTTGTTTCCTCGGGAAGGTGATTTAATACCCGCAGGGCAAGGGATTGCGGCAGTCGGTCCAGCACCTTTGCAAAAACGGCGTCGGATTCAGCGTGCAGGATGTTGATGATGTTTAGCGGGGAACGCGGCAGTACCAGTGCTGCCATTTCACTAATGTAGTTTTCATCATTGTCATGCACTGCGGGATTGTCACTGGAGCTGTTTTCAGTCATGGCTGTTTTCTCTGCAGGTGTCAGGGTAGGGAGGTTGCATGCAGGGATAATATGACAGTTCGGGTTTGAGATGAAATCGCAGCCTGTCCCCTGTGAACGGAACCTGGCTGACGGTGTCTATCGCCACTGCAGCTACAACAATCTGCAAACGGAGCAGTCTATGAAGTGGACATTACCGGGCATCCGAAATAACAGCTATGGTCTGGCGCTGCTGTGCCTGCTGAGCGGGTCGGGGCTGGCACACGCGCAGTCACCCGGACAGCTTGAAGCAGGCCTGTTCTCATCTTCACGGCCCGGCGCAAGCCTCCCGGATGGCTGGCAGCCGCTTACCTTCAGCCGTATTCCGCGGCACAGCGACTATTCCCTGGTGGATGAGGATGGCACGCTTGTCATCAAGGCCGTCAGTGAGCAGTCCGCCTCCGGGCTGGTGCGGCAAATGTCGATTGATCCGTCAGCATACCCGCTCATCCAGTGGCGCTGGAAAGTGAACAACGTCCTGCAAAAGGGCGATGTGACGCGCAAGGATGGCGACGACTATCCGGCGAGAATCTACATTTCATTTGCGTTTGACCCGGGCAGGGCCAGTTATCTGGAGCGCCTTAAATACGAGACCGCGCGGTTTGTCCGCGGCGAGGATCTTCCGTACAGGGCGATTTCCTATATTTGGGGAAATAACAGCCCGGCGGGTACCATGATTGCGAATGCCTATACGGAGCAGGCGATGATGTTTGTTGTCCAGAGTGGTGCTGAAAACATACAGCACTGGATGACAGAGCAGCGCGATGTGTACGCGGATTACAAAAAGGCATTCGGCGAAGAGCCGACCATGATTTCCGGTATCGCCATCATGACGGATACCGACAATACGCGCGAATCGGCCGTTGCCTGGTACGGTGATATCGTCTTCAGCAGCAGGCAGGCGGTCGCTGATTGAATAATGGCGCCGGGGGGGTTGCCGGTTCGTTCGTGCCAGGCAGTCATTACCCCGTCAAGGCTGCGTCCCCGGAAATTCTGCAGAAGTTCATCACGCCAGTCGCTGTGTCAATCCGGCTTCACCGCCAGCTTGCCGCTGCCGAGGAAGATGATCGCGACAGCGCCGAACAGGTAGAACGCCTGCAGCTCGAGCCGCCAGCCGCCATGCTCGGTCAGGGCGAGCAGGTCACCGCTATGCATCAGCAGGATAGCAAACATCATGTTGATGGCGATGAGCAGTCCGCCGATGCGGGAATAAAGACCGACGATGATCATCAGCGGCGCGAGGACTTCACCGACATACACACCATAGGCAATCACCTCGGGTATACCGGCACCGGCAAGGGTGCTGCCGATAAAGTCGACTGATCCCGGGTGCAGCAGCTTGCTGGCACCATGAAACAGCATCAGGATTCCAACGCTCAGGCGCACGATCAGTTTGCCGAGCGCATCGTTATTCATCAGTTCATACATGTTGTATCCCCCTGGCTGGTAACAAGGGTGTCAGTCCACCCGCTAGCGGGTATATTAGGAAGAAATGCGCCCTGACACCATCTATATTACTAACGATACCCCGAGCAGCAGTGGTGTCAGTATGGCAACGGCAGTATTTGCGCCGAGGTAACGGGGGAATTTTCCAAGTGTTTCACCGTGTTTGGCGGCGCCGTAGAGGGCGAAAAAAGCCAGCGGCATGGGCAGCAGGGCTACAAGGCTTGCTGCAGGTAACCAGCCAAGCAGGATGTAGCCTGCAATTGCCAGGATGGTTGCCACGGCAAACAGGGCGTACACGCGGCTACTCACGGTTGTGCCACAGGCGATGGGCAAATGCCTGCGCCCGGCCCCGGCATCTGCCTTGATATCCGGATACTGGTTGAGCAGCAGGAGATTGTTGACCAGTAAAAAAGGCACCACTGCAACCAGCCAGGACAGCGTTGCATAGTCGCCCTGCAAAACATACTGGGTGCCGACGACCATTAAAATGCCGAAGCCGGTCCCGGGTGCAACCAGGCAGAGAAAAGGGTGCTTGTTGATCCAGCCGGTGTAGCTCAGGATCAATACCAGGCCGGCTGCGCCGATGGGCAGTATTCCCCAGCCGTGTTTCCAGACAAAGAAAAAACCAATTAACAGGGTCCCCAGCAGAGAGATGACGCCCGTTGTAAAGACAGCGTCTGCCCTGCCAGGGTCGCGGGGCAGAGCGCCACTGCCGCCGCTGAACCGGGTTCTTGTCGTATTGAGGTCGAGGCCGCTTTTGAAATCCAGATATTCATTCAAGGTATTAACGCTGATATGTGCCAGCACGGCGCCAAGCAGGGCCAGCAAAAGCAGCTGCAGGTCCACGCGTGCCTGGTTGGCGACCACCGTGCTCGCGCCCAGCAATACGCATACCGGTGTCAGCACCAGGAACGGCCCCCTCATTGACTGGATGACTGCGCTCGATTTCATGCCCTGCAGTTTACAGTAGTAGTTATGACGATTGCGCTGACCTGACGGTAATCATTGCAAAAGCGAAATAGACAATGCTGGCCAGTGTCAGCCCGGTCCCCCGGATGGCCATCCAGTAGTGGTGGCTGCGGATACCAGCTCACACAAAGCCGATGCCGATGGCCAGGTTGAGCAGGGCTATGGCAAGGAAAAAGCCCTGGTCCATACTCATGCCCGCTTCACCCGGGGCCTCTCCGGTTCGATAGCGCATGTTGGTTATCCCGCTTAAAAAAGCCCCTCGTTGAGGGGCTCTTTCTAACACTTCAAAAAATGACATTTACTTCCCGGCAATCGCTTCCAGCTGCCTGGCCTTGATCATCTGTCCATCGAGGCCGGCTTCCTTGCCGCTCTTGCCGTAGGCGACGCTCATCAGTGTCGAGTAGTAGACGACCGGCATGTTGAAGTTGGTCTGGCAGCCGACATAGCCGGCGAGTACGCGCTTGCTCGTGCATGCGGCCAAGTTGATGACGGATGGAGTTTCACCGGTGGTGGCTTGTCGGAGTTGTATTGCGGAGGGGTTGACGGATGATGCGGAGATGTTGGTGGCGGTGCATGAATTGAGTGCGGCGGTTTTTTGATTACCTATTGATCGAAAGTGTTTTAATACGTCCCCTTTATGATTATGCGGATTAACGGCAAAATAAGTGCAAATATCGTCTCGAATATGAGGCATTTTCCAAATATTTGATTGCGAAATCACAAATTCACTTGAATACAGCTGTCATCGAGAATTAATCAGACCTTCCCCAAGAACATAGTAGGCACATCGAGATCATCAACAAAAATATCAAATGCGCGTCTAGTGGGAAGTTGCCGACGTTCGGACATAATGAAATCGCCCCGGTGGTCGATTGCAGGGAAATCAGTGTGCGCTTCATAGCGTCGGCGTTTAACTTTCCTTCTTTCTGTCATTTTTCTCTCCTCCTGTTTCTTTTTCTCAATTAATAATTGGATTGGCAGTCAGCGAGCTATATCAGCGGCCTTCGCTAGTGATAGAAAAAATCTCTATCACAGGACCTTTCCGAAAATGATAATTATAGCTTTATGCAATTAATACCGAGGTAGTGAATGTCGCACTGGAGTCGGTTCCTGTCCTTGCTTTATTGGTTTTTGCAAGTCTTACTTTCTTAACTGTTCAAATATATTTTATAATTACCCGGGCTTATCTGGATATACGGGTAAATACGTACAGGAAGAACTGATACACGAATCAGATTTACCTGCAGACACTGACCACGAAGGTCTTCTATGGATCGTACCCGGTCATCCGACTTTATTACTCAGGTGTTTTCCCTTGAACTTCCGAGTACGGCCAACAACTGACCTTGAGCGTAACGCAAATCATCGACCCGCGGGCCACAGCAAGCAGGCAACACAAGTGACATAAAGGAATGTCGCAGTTAGATTCCTGTCAGGAGTAAAGACAACATCCAGGTCGAAGACCAGGACCGTCTGGGGAGGTTACAGTTCTGAAGCCTGCCATGGCCAAACCCGGCCCTTCGATTAAGTCTCGCGTGCTTAAAGAATGACCTTCCTTTTGATGCCACCAATCATGCGTTTGGCATTTACGTAGATATCGCCCGGCGTTGTGACGAAGGGGTCGTACTCAACGATGACGATATCAGGATTTTCCTTGCTGAACTCGGCATAGATAATGCCGGCTTTCCTGAGTATCTTTGCCTCGATTCCGCGTTTGCGATCCGCGTGCCGGTCTTCAGGTGACGCCAGGTCAAACTCAAGTCCTAATCTGTGCATTAATGCGTTCATCGTTCATCCCCAATGTTATTCTTGTGTTCCTTACAAGTTTGACTTTCGTCTTTAAATTAGCAGACTAGGCAGAGCGGAGATATTGTGGGATACACGTATAAATGGCATATATGGTGTCAGTCACGAATGTTCGGGTTAGGCCGGAACAGGAAGTACGCTGCATAATCTCATGGATTTTGTTCGGCCAGAAAGTTACCGTTCCTGAAAAAAAAGGCGGCCCTAAGGCCGCCGCTTACCTCCCCCCTCATACTGCGTGCAAGAATATACTATCGGTCAGAGATGAGGCTATTAGGGAAACTACGTACTTGCATTAACTGATTCAGGGCTTTTGAAGCAGGTTTCAACCGGGAGCGTAGTTACCTCCAAGATTACAATTGATCCAGGTGGAGGCGATATACGCAACCAATGCTATTCTCATGATTACCACGATAAGGTGATTCAACAGGTCCCTGACTGGATAAAACCCACTACATTCAGGCGCTTTATATTTAAAACTTGAAGAGCAACGGGTAATTATCCGAATGGCTAAAAAAAATAGCACTCCCTTGAGAACATACACCATTATCTGGATAGCGCTTCTCGTGGGAGGCTGCTTTTATGTCGCCGATATAATCATTGATGTGTACGTATTCCACAATGGGACGTTGACCGAACATATTTTGCATCCTACTTACCACGAGATTTGGATGCGATCATTTGTATTTTTAATAGCTGTAGCCTTCGCAGCCCTTGTCCAGATTCAGCTAAGACGTGAGCGTGTGTCCAGCGAACGGGCAAAGACAGCTGAAACATTCCTCAATTCCATTGTTGACAATATTCCCAACATGGTTTTTATCAAGGATGCTGGAGAGTTGCGCTTTATACGCGTCAATAAAGCCGGAGAAAAATTACTGGGATTATCAAACCAGGAACTTATAGGAAAAAATGATTTTGATTTTTTCCCAAGGTTGCAGGCTGAGTTTTTTACCCAAAAGGACCATGAAGTACTTAATGCGGGTATCGAGATAAATATTCCGGAAGAAGAAATTGACACGGCGAGTATGGGCAGGCGGTACTTGCATACAAAGAAAGTGCCAATACTTGATGATGAGGGTCGGCCGATTTTCTTGCTGGGAATTTCCGAGGACATCACAGAAGCCAGGCAGGCAGAAATAGACCTGAAGAAAACCGAAATCCGTCTCCAGACCTTGTTTAATTCTGCAGCCGACTTTATTTTTGTTATTGATGCCGAAGGCGCGATTATACAAACCAACCGCTATGCCTGTGAACACTCAGGCTATGAGAAACATGAGTTTATTGGCAGCAATATCAAGGAATATTTGACCAGGGAATCACAGAGTATCTATGACTTTAAGTACCCCGGTCTCAAGGAGCGGGGTTACTATCGGCTGGACATCGAGTTTGTATGCAAAGATGGCCATATTATCCAAATGGAATCTGTTGCAACCGGAGTGCCTGATGAAAACGGCAGTTTCACCTCCTTTTTGATTATTCAGCGGGATGTGTCCGATAAAATACAGGCACTTGAGGATAGGCAGCGACAACAGGAGGAGATGGCACACGTGATGCGTCTCAGCACCATGGGCGAGATGGCATCCGTCATGGCCCACGAACTGAACCAGCCGCTGACAGCACTGGTCAACTACTCTGCGACGGCACTTAAACTGGCACAGGATGTACCGTCCTTGCCGAAGGGTTATATCGATATACTCGAGCGAGCCACCATGCAGGCACACCGTGCGGCGAACACTATCCGACACATGCGTGAGTTCATCAGCAAGGGCACTCATGACAAGACCAGCATTGTACTGGATAGCCTTATACAGGATGTGATCGATTTTATTAGCTGGGAACAGCATGACATTGACATACGGATTACGTTTCAGCCAGGTTCCCACGGGTGTGAGGTACTTATCGACAAGATCCAGATTGAACAGGTCCTGATCAACTTGATAAGAAACAGCATCGAGGCAATCAGGGATGCGGGTATATCCAACGGGCAGGTGGACATTGCAACCCGCCTGACTGAGGACGACTCGATCGAGGTAACCATTGCGGATAACGGACCCGGAATCCATCCGAACATGGCCGATTCGCTGTTTGAGCCCTACCATACGAGCAAGGAAGCCGGTATGGGTATGGGGCTGTCTATCAGCCGCTCGATCATTGAGGCCCATAATGGAAAGTTGTGGGCCGATGTGCAGCGGCAGAAAGGTGCATTATTCTGCATGCGAATACCGAAGAGTGATTGAGGCTATGCAAGCAAACAGAACCATTCTTTTGGTGGATGATGACATGGCAGTATGCCACTCGCTTACGGTGTTTCTTGAAGCCTCCGGGTACAGCGTAAGGGCGTTCCCCTCTGCTGAAGCCTTCCTGGAAGAGGCGGATGACATAGCCGAAGGTGTCATGCTTCTAGATCAGCGTATGACTGGAATGTCCGGCCTGGAATTGCAGACTGAGCTCGCCAGGCGCGGCATTGACATCACGATTATCTTTATTACCGGGCACGGGGATGTGCAGATGTCCGTGAAGGCCATAAAAGCGGGCGCACTGGATTTCCTCGAAAAGCCGTTTAGTAATGGGGATCTGCTCGCAAGCCTCAGTGAGGCATTTTCACGTGTCGACAAAAATAAAAATCACCACGACTTGATTGCCGGGTTAAAGAAATGCCATGCCAGCCTGACGCTCCGTGAGAAGGAAGTTATGCAGCATATTGTTGCCGGCCTGTCTAACAAGGATATAGCGAAACAGTTGGGCATTTCCGAGCGGACAATTGAAGTTCATAGATCCAGTGTAAATAAAAAGATGGGGGCGCAGTCAATTCCAGACCTTGTCCGGAAATATGCCATGTGCCAGAAAGCCGGTCTTTAGAGAGCTTCTGCTTCAAACTACTTTCCAGACGTCCAATCAAATCATCTACACGTTGCCTTTGGGTCGTCTCCCGCCTTTTAGCTAATTATTAGATAGTTATTTGATGCTGGTTGCGGGCTGATCCCTGCCGTTCCTGGTTCGCCTCTCACCGATTGTTGCAGTGCCTGACGAAGACTGGAGTCGGCCAACTCCGGTCATTCATTATTTACACCTTTGAAAGACCCCCGATTGAAGATCTCCGAAATAATTCCAAATACAAAAGCCACTGCCAGTAACAGCCATAAATTTTTACGAGAATCAGAGCGCGGACTTTCTGATAAAGTTCCATCTATAATGTTATTAAAATTCTCATCAGGTTGTATTTTGGCAGATTCTCCAGGCACATTTAATGTCAATGCACCACCAGGAAATGATGAAGGAGATTCTGCAAAAGTTTGAGCATGCGACTGGGACGGAATTGTAATTGTAGTGTCATCACTAGCAATACTTGCCGCATCAGCACTGCTGACCATGACGAATATAATCAGGACGCAGATAGTATCCAATAGCCGTAATTTCTTCATTGGGTTTCGCAAGCGTAATTATCATTACTTGACACTAAAGCAAATCGTAGCGGATCAAGTCGATCGTAGATATTGTGGAAATTACGTATATATGACGCATATGGCGTTGACCCGGGGACGAGAAGCCGAAAAGGGGACGGAGGCATTTAATTCAGCTAAGTCTATTTATGCGACGGGATCTTATGGGCCTGCTTCATGGTGATTCTCCAAAGCCAGACCCCTTGGTCAACAAATAATTATGCCTGGTATGAATATTCGTGGGACAGCAGTTAGTCTGTCCCCATTGATTTTGCCAGGGTAAATCAGCCGGTAAACTTGCCGCTGCGTACCCGCTCGACTTCCATGAGTTCGAGTTCGCGCGAGCCCGAGACGATGATGTTCTCATCGAGGGCGAAGTCCAGCGATGTATCGAGTCGCTTGCAGGGCACGGCATTCAGGATCACCTTGATCGCGTTCAGCCTGGCCTGGTGCTTGTCGTTGGAGCGCACGACTGTCCACGGCGCATTGATGGTGTGGGTGCGTTTGAGCATTTCGTACTTCACGTTGGTGAAATCATCCCAGCGGTCCTGCGCCTGCAGGTCTACCTCGCTGAGTTTCCACTGCCGCAGCGGGTCCGTCTTGCGGCGCTCGAAGCGGCGCGCCTGCTCCTCCTTGGTGACACTGAAGTAGAGTTTCACCAGGATGGTGTCCTGCCGGACCAGGTCGCGCTCGAATCCCACCACGCCGCGCATGAAGTCGTAGTATTCCTTTTCTGTGCAGAAATTAAACACGCGCTCGACCATGGCGCGGTTGTACCAGCTGCGGTCGAACAGCACGGTTTCGCCGGCGTGCGGGAACTGCGACACGTATTTCTGGTAATACCACTGGGTCTTCTGTTCCTCCGTCGGCTTGCCGAGTGCCACGACGCGGTAGTGTTTCTCGTTCATGTAACGGGTTATCCGGCGAATGGTGCCGCCCTTGCCCGCAGCATCGCGGCCCTCGAACAGGATGATCATGCGCCGCTGCGACTCTTCGAGGTACTTCTGTACCTGTAGCAGCTCAGCCTGGAACGGCTTGAGCTCTTCCTCGCGCCGGTAGCGCTTGACGGCCTTCTTGTTCCCGGCCTTCAGGCGGGCATTCTCTTCCGCCAGCTGCTCATGTTCCTGCACGTAGTCCTGTAGTTTCAGCGTTTTACCATCGACGCTAATCTGCTCGTGATTCGGTTCCTGTGCCACGCTCATATGCTCCTGAAATCAATCGTATAAATGAATAGCGCGCCGACCGCGAGAAATGCCTTTCATCAGCCGGCGGCAAAGCGGGAACCATAATATACCCCGGGCTGCGTGTTATTGACCCTGCTCAAAAAAACCGGAAACAAGAAGTAAAAGGGTGTAAGGGCACATTTTCTCCTGATACTGGAATGTGTTTGCTCTTGGACCCTTTCTCTTTAACCCTGAGAGTAGCGTTTTATAAAACCTTCCAGCGCTTCCAGCCTCATTGGGCCGGGGTTGACGCCAAGCAACTCACCTTGCGGTGAGAACAATAGATAGGTTGGCGTTCCTCGAAAAGCCTCTTCGGTTAATAGTGGATAGTTCAAACCAATCAATGCCAAATTACCAATGTAATTCGGATAACTTAATTCATTGTTGGCGAGAAAACGCCCTACCTCTTGTTTTTTCTCCAGTCCGTCAATCGAAATACCAATGACCCTTGCATCATTGCTGCTGTGGTTTTTATGAAATGAAGAAATCATCGGTTCCTGCTGCCGGCATATACCACAGTCCGTGGCCCAGAACATCAGTAGCACCCACTGTCCCCGGCCAATCTCGTCACTGATCGAATGGGCCTTGCCATCGAGGGTATGCAAGCCAAAATCCGGCAGGCCAGGGCCGGCATATATATTTTGCGCACACAATAGAAGCGCAGCTAATAGCATACGGTTAATTTGTTTTATAACAGTTATCGGCGTCATCCGGAGTACTCCTGTATTCTTCCAGTCTGATGATACTATTCGATCTGATCGAAGTGTATCCATAGAGCGTTGTAGAGTAATCAACAGTGTCAGACTCGATTGATAAGTCAAACAAACGTCAGATCAACCGGGTCTGACCCTGTTAATTCTATTAATGGTCCGTGAAACCGGGGTAAGATCAGGCTGTCCCCATTTGCTGAAGCAGGATTGAGCACGGAATGAAGATCGGGTTGGCTCTGGGAAGCGGTTCCGCGCGCGGCTGGTCACATATCGGCGTGATCAACGAGCTGGCGGATGCCGGCATTCACCCTGATATTATCTGCGGCACCTCTATCGGCGCCCTGGTCGGCGCATCCGCACTTGCCGGAAACCTTGAACAACTCGAAGGCTGGGTCACTACGCTCACCCGGCTGGACATTGCACGGCTGCTCGATTTCAAGTTGTCGCTGGACGGCTTTGTCGATATCACCAGGCTGCGCCGGTTTCTCTGCGAACACGTGGCGGATGATGGTGTCGTTATCGAGAACCTGGATAAACAGTATGCCGCTGTTGCAGCGGACCTGGAAACCGGCCGCGAGATCTGGCTGACGGATGGCCCGCTGATCGAGGCGGTCTGGTCCTCTATGTCACTGCCGGGCCTGTTCCCGCCCACGCGCAAGAACCACCAGTGGCTGGTGGATGGCGGACTGGTCAACCCGGTGCCGGTGTCCGTCTGCCGGGCACTCGGCGCCGAAGTCGTGATCGCGGTCAACCTGAACGGTGACATCGTCGGCAGGCATTTTCACAAGCACAGAAACAAGGTCAAGCCGGAGCCGGGAATCGCAGGGAAAATATCCGGCACAGTGAAGGATTATGCCAACTCGGTGTTCGGCTCGAACGAGGAACAGGAGTCACCCCCGAATATCATCGAATCACTGGCATGCTCGGTGAACATTACCCAGGACCGGGTTACGCGCAGCCGTATGGCCGGCGACCCGCCGGATGTGCTGATCTCCCCGCGGCTGGCCGGCATCGGCCTGCTGGAGTTTCACCGTGCGGAAGAGGCCATCGGTGAGGGCCGCAAGTGCGTCAGGAAAATCATGCCCGAGCTGGAACGTCTGTTGTAGGAACAGGGGACAGACTGCGAATCAATGGGTTCAGGCTCGATTGATTCGAAAAAGGATGTCGGAATAAAAGCAGTTGGATACATTTTTTTGCACTGGCCGCAATAGGTATACTGTCCCCTGATTCCCCGCCTGTCGATACCGTGCCTGACCCAGATATCTTCATCTCCCTGCTCACCATCGAACTGATGATTCCATGGGCCCGGTCCCTGAAGGACAAGCGCAGTGCCGTGCGCGGTCTGAAGGATCGTCTGCGTTCACGTTTCAACGCCTCGGTTGCCGAGGTGGCCTATGAGGATAAATGGCAACGGGCGGTAATAGCTGTCTGTATTCTTGGTAGTGACAGGCGACAACTGGAATCGAACATGACCAGGGTCCGTCAGCTGTGCGAACAGGCTAAAGACTTGCAGGTAGCTGATATGCATCAGCAATGGTTGTAGGGTAGAAAAGTAAAACGAAAATCGGGGTCACAAGATAAAGGATTATCAGAGCACATTTTTTCCTAATATTAGAATTGAATGTG
>JBATIF010000040.1:0-29815 GCA_049667605.1 Gammaproteobacteria bacterium | reverse complement strand
GCTGACGGATTTAAATTTCCGTAAATCCGCAGGTTTTGCCAGGACCTTCATTGAAATCCGTGGCATCTATCCTGCGGAGGCGATACCGGGCGAGGCCCTGCTTGCCAGCCTGCAGGCACTTACTGGCTGTAAATGGAACATACTGTATATCAATGAATAGCCTGAGCTAGCGCCGGGTGAACCCGTTTATGTCACAATAGTGCCTGCTAAATCAGTAAACCAGAACCAGGCGAACAGACCAATGAGCGAAGAAAAGCAGAGCAAGGAAGAACGCATCCTGATTGCCATGAAACGGGTGCTGACAAATATTGCCAAGGATACCTACACCCGCCCCGGGCATCGCCACCCGCTCTCTGATGACACCATCAATGACATCCGCAACTGTCTCAGCCTGATAACGGCCCGCGAAGCGGAGCTCAATGAAGCAGCCGGACGCTCCATGAACCATCGCCCGCGTTTTATCGACGAACCCCAGTCCTCGGTAGTCGTTCCGCTGACAATTCCCAAGGGTAAGGAAAAGGACAAGAAGAAACCCTGATCCCACGACCGGCCTGGATGGCCCGGCATCTTGCGGGCGTCTTCAACATGTTGATATGAAACAGACTAGTGGATCTCGACAGGCTGCGCCGAGATCCTCTCGTATTGAGGCGCCATCGGCGGCGGCAAGTAATAGGCGCCCCCGTTATAGGGGGCTGCCAGTACCGGACTGTAGGGATAGGCCTGGACCATAAACCATGGATGGCGGCGAGCCCCTGTAGTAATCAGAACGGTTATAGCTGCCCCCGCCAAAGGAAAAAAAACCAAACGCCCCGGCTTCAGAACTCTCCGCCATCAGGGCAACCAGGGCGAGCGCGGCAGGCAGATTTGCGGCTTTCATTGACATACTCCCCCCTACATCAAGCGGTACGGTGTTTCGTCTCCCAGATTCAGTACCCGTGAGACAATCTTCAATGCCGCTTCTGAAAATGCCTCGACATCGCCCCATTCAGTGGAGCCACCAATCACTTCCGCGCCATCCTTCATAATGAAACGCATCGAAAAGTCGCCTTTCGGGGCAGCCGGCTTTTCGGCGGTAATGTACAGGCCCGGCTCCGGGTCCTGTCCCTGTACAACGGCAAGAATATACTGATAATCAATTCCATCACTGCTGTCGATTTCACTCAGCACGACAATGGAAAATTCACCCAGCTTGTAGCGGCGCTTGGGAATTGCAGTTTTGAAGCCGGGTTTGTTCACACAGTTGATCCTGATTGTTCTTGAAATACAGGGTATTATTAACGACAACGCCTTCAACTACAATCGTACAATGATCTTACCAGCTGGCCTCGACCGCCACTCTATCTATCGGGAAAGAAACCGGAAAATCCATGCAAGACCTGATCTGCCCCTTCAGCGCGACGCTTGTAAAAGATGATTTCGGCTGCCGGCGCGCCGGCAGGATCATCCGTCGTGGGGGCAGCGAAATTGCCTGCGACTCTGCGGACGCATGGCGGCGCTGCAGCGGCCTGTTTCAAAAACTGAAGGATACCGCGCTGCCGGCATTCGGGGTCGAGGATGACCTGTTACAGGTACCCCATGGGGTGCTGGTAAAAATACAGTTCGGCGGCCTGCTGGGTGTACAGCGCATCAGTGGTGCCACAGGTACAGGGGCAAACGGTATTTCAGATATCGATGCCCTGCTCGAGTCATCGATCAGGGCTCATGGCTCGGTTGACAGTATTCCTTTCAGCAGCCTCTGCGAAGACATGACAGCATACAAGCTGGCCCGCCGTGGCAAACGCAGGTAATCCATCCCGTGGAGCGCATGACCCTTGCCGCTGAGGCCGCTGCTTAACCTGGCGAACTTCTGACTCACAGTGCGGGGCTACCCGGCCCGGACGTCTCTATTCACCTCTACCAGAATCTATGATTTTGGTGATTTTAGATTCGGCATCAATTCTTACCCTGAATTCCGCGCGCTGGGATTGTCTTAAATTTTCAATGCCATCACTTCGCGGGTCGGTTATAAAATAACCGTTCTTATCGACCAGCTTGGATGACGACAGGCCATTCGCCGTTAACTTTGATCTCAGCCACTCCTGATGGCGCTCGGCTTCCGGCAGCTGGGTAACATAAAACAGCGTGTTTTTCGACCGGTTCTGCGACAACTCCATGTTTTTAAAATAGGCTTCCTGGCCATAAGGTGGCAGGTCCCCCCATACGCTGGAGGTATGGCCTTCGATGCGTACCTCTGCAATATCGTTGCGGAAATTATTAGAGGTAATCACCTTCAGATAACGGGGGAAAAAGTCAGCCAGTATACCTTTGAACTTGGGTGTCAATGTTGCGTCACCAATAGCAAACAAGGTCCTGGGTTCATTAAACCTGAATGTCAGATCATCACGTAATTCTGCATTCCATTTATTCAGATCCGCATTAAACTCGCCCAGCAGGCTTTGACGCAATTCCTTGATAACGTCCTCGTAAATAACCGCCTCGGTGACCACCGCTGAAAGGAGTTTTTCCTTTTCTGCAATCAACTGGGAAGAACTCAGCAGCTCTTTTTCCAGGTCGCCGGTTTTCGAGAATAATGCCCTGTTTTCACTGCTGACCTCTGACAGGATTGCAGCTTGTTCGGCGATCAGCTTCTCGGCACTCGCCAGCTTTCTCTCCCACTCACTTGTTCTGGAAACCAGGTCTTGCTCATCAACCAACTGCAGCTTCATCTGCTTATCCAGGTACATCATGAAGAACATTGCCAGAAGCATGAAAATCAACATCAGCGCACTCATCAAGTCGCTGACCGATATCCAGTCTTCTTCTCCCTGTACCGTGGGACCTGCTTTTTTTCTTCCTATCAAGGTAAACATTTAATTTTTCCTGCCCTGGGTATCAAGCTTCGACATGCCCCTGACGAATTCCTGTGGCAACTGCTTGATCTCGAACACCGAACTCTCGAACGCCTTTTCCATAGCCTTGAGACGGAGATTGGTTTCATTATTCATATCCTGCATTAAAGTACCCAGGGAGCCTTGCGCATCCAGTGAATTCTGTAATGAAGAAACATGCTCAATCAGGTTTTCATTCATCTCCAGCAGGAAACGTCCCAACGAGCCTTCATTTGTACCGGTAAAGGCATCCTGCATACGATTCATCGCCGCTGCATTTTCATGCAACAAGCTGGACATATCGGATGATGACTGCACAACCCCTTGCATGATATTCGCTATCGCTTCCATACGCTCCAGCGCCTCGACCTGGTTAGTACCGGTAACATCAGCTACAGCCTTGGTGTAAGTATCAATCAGGTTGTAGTTGGCTTTCATATCCTTGGTTATCTGTGCCTTCAGGTCTGTTACCGTGGAGATAAGTGATGCCTTGTAGGAATCGGTCATTACCCGCAGCTGATCGAGCAGCGCAGTGGACTGCTCATTAGTGGCTTTAAGGTCAGCGGCAACATCGCCTCTGAGCTTGCCCAGCTCGGTGATAATTTTTAGATTGGCATCTTCCGTTGCTATAACAATCTCCTTGAGCATGGCTATCATCGACTTGGTGGAAATCTCGTTTGCTGCTGAAATTTCCTTGGCCAGGGTGCTGGCCTGCCATTTGGTCTGTGAAACCAGGTTAGAGGCAAGCTCGGACATGTCGCCGAGGGTCCCCGCTGCCGCCTGCGACAAACCGGAAAAAAGTGACTCCATCTGTTCCGCGGATACCTCGCGGGCCTTCTCCGCCTCGCCTCCAATATCTTGCTTGAGGCCCTTGAAGACTTCCAGCAAATTTTCCGTCTGCAAGGCGCGGGCAACAGCATCCTCTTTTAACTCCCCCAGCAAGCCTTGCATTTGATCCCTGACAATGGTCTGTTCAGCCAATGACCCCTTTGCCAGTTCTTGTTTCAGTTCGTTTAACCCTGCGATAACCGCCTGATCCTGGGCTGCAATAAAATCTTTAAGGCCCGTAAACACTTCCAGTATGCTTTCTGTTTGCTTGCCTCCTGCAACAACGCCTTCCTTCAGCTCGCCCAGCAGGCTTTGCATTTGATCCCTGACAATATTTTGTTCGTCCACCGAGGTTCTGGCCAGCTCCTCTTTCAATTCACCCAATGCCGCGACCACGGCCTGGTCTTCAGTTCCCATACGTTCTTTAAGGCCCGTAAAAACATCCACTAAACTTTCTGCTTGCCTGGACCCGGCCATGACGCCTTCCTTCAACTCGCCCATCAAGCCTTGCATTTGGTCCTTGAGAATATTCTGTTGATCCACCGAGGTTTTGCCCAACTCCTCTTTCAGTTCATTCAATGCGGTGACCACGGCCGGGTCTCCAGCCCCCATACGATCTTTAAGACCGCTAAACACTTCCAGCAGACTTTCAGTCTGCCTGTCTGCCGCAACAACGCCCTCCTTCAACTCGCCCAGCAGGCGCTGCATTTGATCCTTGGCAATGTTTTGCTCGATCAACGAGTTTTTGGCCAGCTCATCTTTCAAATCCTTTAATGCCGCAAGAACCGCTTCATCTGCTTTGATAGCCTCTTCAGATACCAGTTCCTGGTCTCCCTGGTCACGGCTTATTAAACCAGCCTCCAGCTTTTCACCAAAATTATCCAGGAATTCGGTTAATTCACCCCTGTTCACCCTGCTTTCATTTGCACCCATCATGTTCTCTATGGAATTTAATGAATGCGTCATTTTGGTTAATGAGTCTACAGTACTGACTTCCATTTCATCCTGGATAGTTTCTTCCTGTAACGGGGCAAAAGAAAACTTGAGCTTGTGAATCAGTGAGGCCGCTATGCCGACGACAGACGTCGCGAAGGCCAGTTTAATTCCGCTGATGAATATGGGTACACTGGCCACAATGTCATCCGGATTGAAGTGCAGCAAACTGATGGTGACACCTAAAAATGTTCCGAAGATACCAATGCCGGTCAGTATCGACGGCGCTGTCGAGACAGTTTTTGAATTCGGTTTATTCAGAAAGTAGATCAGCAGCACGATAATTATCGTGCAAATAACCAGGGTTAAAAACATTGTTGTAGTTGGTGTCATGGCGGCTTCCCTTACCTGTTAGAAAGAATGTGATTGTGTCAACCAAATATAGCGGAGTAATGCCCGTATCATGCTTTTTTTATACGCACATCCCATCGCTAAGTTAAGCATACATAGATTAAAATACAAGACAGGCGGAGATCCTCCTCTCGAGCGGGATGCAAACAGGAAAAGTGAGACCCCTGAAGCTCATGTGCGCGGTTATTTGACAGCCAAACCGCCCCGTACCCTCTATTTTCATATAATTATCAGCTACTTGTGTCAGAGAAGCCCTGCCACTCCGGAAATCCGCACGCCATGGAACACTACCAGGGCGACAACAGAACAGAATAAGGATGATAGCGGCTGGCATATCACCGGAAAGGGTGGGCGGCCTGGTCTGGCTACTTCACATAGTGTTTGATCAGCTTACCCACGGTGAGACCCTGAACCAGGATCGAAAACACGACCACGACATAGGTAATCGGCAGGATAATATCCCTTGCCTCACCCGGCGGCAGGGACAGCGCCAGCGCAACAGAGATGCCGCCGCGCAAACCACCCCAGGTCAGTATCCTGGTCACACCGGCGCTGAACTGGTGCGAGGCCTTTAATACTAAAACCGGTATCACGACACTGATAAACCGTGCCACCAGGATAACAAAAATCATGATCACGCCCGCCACAATGATGTCACCGCTGAAACTGAGCACCAGCACTTCAAAACCGATCAACACGAAAAGCACTGCATTCAAAACTTCATCAACCAGTTCCCAGAATGTATCGAGGTGCCCGCGGGTCTTGTCTGACATGGCAAATGCACGGCCGTGGTTACCGATGAGCAGACCGGATACAACCATGGCGATCGGCCCGGAAACGTGAATAGCCCCGGCAATTGCATAACCGCCGGCCACCAGCGCCAGGGTAATCAGGATCTCGACCGTGTAGTTATCAATACTCCGCAGCATCAGGAAAGCCAGGTAGCCAATTACAAGACCGAAGACGGCACCGCCAAGCGCTTCCTCGACAAACAGCATCCCGATATGAGCTGGCGTAGCCTCGTCGCCGGCAGCAATGCCCAGCAGCACGATAAACACAACCACCGCAACACCATCGTTAAACAGCGACTCGCCCGCAATCTTGGTCTCCAGTGATGCCGGGGCGCCGGCGGTTTTCAGGATCGCCAGCACGGCAATCGGGTCGGTCGGCGAGATCAGCGAACCAAACAGCAGGCACCAGATCAGGCCGACATTAAATCCGAGCATACCGAGGATCCACCAGGACGTAATGCCAACCAGCAATGTCGAAATGAGAAGGCCAACGGTTGCCAGCATGGTGATCACCCATTTCTGGTTCGACAGTCTGGCCAGGTCTACATGCAAAGCACCGGCAAACAGCAGAAAGGACAGCATGCCCTGCATCAGGGTCTGGTTAAAATCGATACTGTTGAGAATTACCTTAGCCTGCGATTCAATATCCAGGCCGACGGCATGCAGGCCGATTATCGTCAGCGACATTAACAGGGAAAAGAACATCAGCCCGATCGTGGTTGGCAGCTTCAGGGTCTTGTAGTTAAGAAAACTGAAAATTGCCGCAAGGGTAAGCATTAGTGCGATTATCTGGAATACGGTCATATGATCAGCCTTCTTTATAATGATTGAGCAGCCACCCGGGCATATTAAATAGCAGCACACTCGATACGCCTAGATCGAACAGGCAATTTTTCCCAGGCGTTCGCTCAACAGCATATTTTCGCGATAATCGATTGGCACGATGACCAGGCTGGGCCCCTTCTCATCCAGCGCCTGGCGCAACACACCGGCCAGCTCAGCGCTGTTGTTCACGCTGTGCCCCGACCAGCCAAATGATTGTGCCAGCAGCTTCCAGTCCGGATTTCCAAAAGAAATGTCGGTGTGCCTGCCGAATTCGCCTTGCTGCTTCCAGCCAATCAGGCCGTAGCCATGGTCCTCCCACACCATAACCACGACATCCGAATTCAGACGCCTGGCCGTTTCCATCTCCTGCACATTCATGAGAAACCCGCCATCTCCGCAAATAGCCATTACCTTGCGATCCGGGAATACCATGTGTGCGGCAATGACACCCGGCAACGCAAACCCCATCGAACAGAAACCGTTGGGTATCAGGCAGGTATTCGGTTCATGACACTGGTAATAACGCGCAATCCACATCTTGTGCGCGCCGACATCAGACAACAGTATGTCGTTCGGCCCCATGGCCTGGCGGACATCCCAGAGGACCTTCTGCGGGCGAATCGTTCCGCTGGTGTCGTCATCACTGTGCCCGGCGAATTCTTCTTTCATCACCTGGCGCAGTGATGCCTGTCTGCTGGAATCAAAATGCAGGCCGCCGGCGTTTTCGACACGCTCGTTCAACATCCACAGCGAGTGCGCCAGGTCACCCACCAGTTCGGTTCCCGGTTGATAGTGATCATCGATTTCTGCAGGCAGGAAATCCGCATGGATGATTTCCTTGCCGCGGGTGGCATTCCAGAGAGCCGGGGGGTATTCGACCATGTCATAGCCAAGCGTGATCACCAGGTCGGCGTCTTCCAGGCCAAACTCCACAACATCCCTGGCCTGCAGACCGATGGTATACAGGCAATAGTCGGCATCCATATCGACGCAGCCTTTCGCCATGAACGTGCTGATCACACCGATTCCGGTTCTCTCGCAGAATACCCGCAACTGCTTGCTTGCGCGTTTGCGGATGCAGCCATTGCCCGCGATGATATAGGGGCGCCTGGCATTACGGATCAGCTCAAAGGCCTGATCAACAATCTTGTCATCGGCCACCGGACGACGGAAACGTTTCGGCACCAGTGGCTGTTTGCTGGTCTGCAGCTTCGCAATATCCTCCGGAAGTTCAATCAGGCAGGCACCGGGTTTTTCACTGCGCGCCAGGCGCACTGCCTTGCGTACAATTTCCGGAATATTGTCCTGGTGCAGTATCGTCATGGCCCACTTGGTGACCGGTTCGAACATGGCGATTACATCCATGATCTGGTGGGATTCCTTGTGCAGGCGTGTTGACGCGCCCTGGCCGGTCAACACCAGCATGGGTGCACGATCCATATTGGCATCCGCCACACCGGTGATCAGGTTGGTTGCGCCGGGACCCAGTGTAGACAGGCAGGCTGCAGGGGAACCCGTCAGGCGACCGTAGACTTCTGCCATGAAGGCGGCACCCTGTTCGTGGCGGGTGAGAATAAATTTTATTTTCTCCGAGTTCTCCAGCGAAACCATGAAATCGGCATTTTCCTCCCCCGGTATCCCGAAAATATATTCGATACCCTCCTTTTCCAGGCACTGAACAAACAGGTCTGATGCTTTCATAAATCATTCCAGTGCATAATCAGTAAATTTCAGCTGTTGCACAATACTTGCCGAGGAGTCGCCTGGTGTGCGACGTGACCCCGGCACAACACCTGAAAACGCCAGCATGGCCGGCCCTGAAAACACCATAACCCAAGGCGAATAAGTTGAACAGCGAGCCGCTCAGACAGAGTGACAGGACAAAGTGTACGGGAAAACCGGGCGGGGAGTGTTAGCGGAAAATCTTCAAGGCCCGCATGCTGCGTGCGGAAGAATGCACCTCCCGACAAGGGAGCAGGCAGGCGTCATGCCTGGAATTAAAAAGGGCAGATTCTGCCGATGGTCATGTCCGGTCAGACCCGGACCATGAAAGACGGGTTGGTAGTCTCAAGGCAATTGCGGCATCTCAGCCCGGGCAGATCTAGTTACATTTCTGACCCGCAGAATGGTCGAAACTACCGGAGTACATGACAGAACAGTCACGGCCCCTGCTCTTCGCCTCGTTTACCGCCATATCTGCCGCGTTTATCAGTGCCCCTACATCTGAAAAACTGTTACTTTCTCCCATCAGCGCAAAACCAATCGAGGCCGTTACGACTATTTCAGCATCACTTTTTACCCGGTGCTTCGTATTGCGAAAAGTTTTCACCATGCGCTCGGTGAGCGCACGCGCCGGTTTCTCACCATAACCCCGCAGCACAATAACAAACTCCTCGCCGTCATATCGGGCGACCACATCTTCATCACGCGTAGCGGCAGAAAGCAGGCGGGCCGTTTCCACGAGTATCTCGTCACCCGTCTGGGTACCATATTTGTCATTGACATGTCTGAAATGGTCAAGATCAATAAACATAACAGCCAACGGCCAGTCATGTGCCCTCGCCATATCGAATTCATATTGAATAACCTCGTCAAGATATGCACGGTTATACAATCCTGTCAGACCGTCACGTGAGGCTCTCTCCGTCAGCGACCTGGCGCGGTCCTCAAGATCCCCGGCCTTCACCAGAAGACTGTCATAGCGCCGCAGCAGCTGCATGTTTCGCAACATCAGGGTTTCTTTCGCCTGGTCAATCAGTGCTTCGGAAAGACCGTAGTCGGTAAGGTCTGTTTCAAACAGCAATGACATCTCTATAAAATCTTCATTCAGAGTCTTCAGCATCGCCGTCAGCACACCCGGCTCGACTCCTGTTTGCTCGTTGACGAGTTGCAGCACCAGCTCCAGGTCCTTCTCTGAATCCTGCAGTGACAAGGCATCTACCAGGAGACCGGATACCATCGCGAACCTGGCATATGGCATATTTACATTATCGGGATCGACCAGGGACAGGTCATGACTACCCATCAACACATACTGGAAAGATTCCGGAAGCCGCCATTTATGCATCAACCAGGCACCGATCACTGCGTGATCTGCACCCAGTTGCTCACGCTCCTTCTGCTGCAACAAGGCGTGATCGGCTTGATCAACACCGATAGAGTTGTAGAAATCCGGCTGCAGCCTGTCAAGCGCCAGCATGCCGATATCCTGCAACAGGCCTGCGAGAAACATCTGCTCTGTTGCACACAGGCCGACAACGTCACCGAGCCTGCGGCAACAGGTTGCAGCCGCCAGCGAGCGCCTCCAGAAAAGATTACAGTCAAGCCCCTCGCCGGCACTGTCATGCATGGAATCTGCAAGAGAAAAACTCAGCGCCATAGCTAGCGTCCCGTCCAGGCCGAGCAGAATGATGGCCTGGCGCAGATTCTCAATCTTGCGCCGTACCGCATAAATCGGGGAGTTTGCAATGCGTAAAATCTTCGTCGCCAGTGCAGGATCCATGCTGATTATTTCAGCAACCCTGCCAATATCTTTATCAGGGTCCTGCAACATTTCAAGGATGTGCATGGCGACAGCCGGGGGGCTGGGCAGGTTGGAACACTTCTCCAACCGCTCAAGAAATTTTCCCTCCAGCAAGGAGGTGGCTGCCGAGATATCGGTTGTCATTGAGCCATTCCCTTATAGAAATAACATTCAGCCATCCGGACAACCCTTACCCTGGGGCTTTCTGCCTGTCCGGTCTACTAAAAGGCATCGGGGATGTTTGACAGACATATATCCGGTATATCGGCAAATATATTTCAGACTTGATTGCAGCAGGGCCGGCCATTTGCATTTGCAGGGGCGAGTATTTACCGGCTGGTATGTGCCGCCGCGGTCAGAGCGCGGCCCCTGGGAAATATGAAACCCTGGCCATAGGGCAGGGTCTGCAGCCGGAATGAATAGACAAGGACTTTTCAATGAAGGAATAAAATAGTGCTTCACGGAATCCTTGCCCGCGGTGTTGCTGCAACCGCAGCGGCATTGCCTGCAATGTATGGCGGGAAACCGCCGTTATTTGCCGGCGGGACGCTCCCCGAGCGGTGTACGTAGTTCACAATACCATGAACCTCTCATGGACCAGTGGTTCGTAAAACAGACGTCAGTCCTTGCGCTCGGACTCCCGCCACCCAAATGAACAGTCAAGATGGGTGCGCACGGTAATCAGCCCTTCCAGGCCGTCTTCGATCATTATTTCAATGGGCCGGCGCCGGCGCAGGCGTTTGCAGGGCTGCTTCAGCCAGAGCAAGCCGATATTGGCGTTACGAGGAAAAGTCGTGCGCAGCGCGTCTGCAATACCGAGCAGGTGTTCGACGCGCTTCAACAGCACCGGGTCATCCGGCAGCGGGGTATCGTTAAGGTACTTCTGCAGCTTGCGGGACGGCATGCCCTCGGGGAAAGCAAGCATGATGACCTGGTCCGACCCCTTGATCTCCCACTCATCCAGAGTATTAAGAACCATGCGACCAAGTTCGACGCGATCATCAGACGATAGTGTTGTCATCTTTTCCAGCCGGGTTGCGCCGATGCGTAAATCAGCTTGTAGGGATGCGTAAATTCTAGCATGCATCAGCTCTACGGGTGGCAAAAGCACAGTCATTGGCTCATGATTCAACCTTCCTGTTTATGGGTTTATTAGCGTATACGCCTCCTGCAGGGCAATCCTTGCTATCCGCCGGGCGATGCTTTGCTATGATCTGGTAATTCCCATCCACACCCGTTTACCAGCTGAAGTCACCTGCATGATGGAATCGCTCGCATTTCTTCTATTCCTGGTACTGCTGGTATGGTTCTGGAAAGATGGCATCGAAAGCCGCGATCTGGCAATAAGAGCCGCCCGTGAAACCTGCAAACACAACAATATTCAGTTCCTTGATGGCAGCGCCTCGCTGCAAATCATAAAACCATTCTATAGACGCAACCACGGCCCGGGACTAAAACGAACCTATACTTTTGACTACAGTGATGATGGCATCTCGCGCCAGACCGGCTGTATCATGATGGAGAATATGCATATCACCACAGTGCTCCTTGAGGACTGATACAATTGAACCACCAGAGAACAGGGCCGGGAACATGCCTTACTATATCTACATATTAACTGTCAAAGACGGGGCTAGCATGAAATCAGCAGCCCTGGTCAATGAATTTGAAAAGTTCAAGGCCGCCAAAGCCGAGGTAAAACAGCTGCGCGCTGAAAAGCCGCTGGGCGAAGGACAAACGTACAAAATTATTTTTGCCGATAACCCGGCAGAAGCCGAAAAAATGGCAACTGAAACAAGGGAACAACCGATCGCCAGGGAATGGGAAAAATAAACGCCGTCCAGACACAAACCTGATGGAAGAGCAGGAATACAAGAACACCTATCAGACGGTCAACAAGCGTCGCTGTGTTTACGAGAAGGCGATCAATTCCAGGCGCTGCGGTTGCGCCAGCTGTCACCGCTTCAACCTGGCAGACCGTGAAGGTGTTGCCTGCAAGACTGCCACGGGCAATGCCCTGTGCACGGAATTCCTCAATACCCTGCGCAGCAAGGCCCGCTTTTCCCTGCATTTGACACATTCCGACAAGCCGTTGCCACATGCCAAGGAAACCCGGGTTCAAACCGGCGGCCTGCTGGGTTTGCAGGAACTGCTTGACCCCGTGAAGGCGGGCGACACCGGTGTAAAGAATATTATCGGCTTGCTTGATGCGGCAATACTGCGCTACGAGCGTCTGCAGACGCTGCCGTATGACATCATTATGCAGAGTGTGGTCAGTTTCGAGGGACGCAAAAAACGCCAGCGCAGCGATTGATTAGCGCTGCTTAAGCCAGTTGATCTCCTCTGCCGTGACGCGCCCGATAACGGTTTTTTGCAACGATCGTGGAATTTCAGAACGCGTACGCGACAGCGGAATCCTGCCGCCCATGACTTCAGCCATCGATTGCGGATAGAGTGGATCAAGCTCCGGTTGCGCATAGCCTTGCGGATAAACCGGCTGAAGACTGACCACGTCATACTTGTCGGTCGCACCCAGGGTGTGCAGCAATTCATGAGCAATCACGACATTATTGCTGCCGGTATAGGGCTTGCTGGCATAGGCATTGACAACACCTATCAGGCCTTCCTGCAGGCCGAGAGAATGTGCCAGGCGGGGATGCTCTGCCGGGTCATGGTAGATGACGTAGATTCGAACGTCGGCCGGGGGTCCGTCCACACCCAGGCCGGCGCGCATCGCCCAGAACCTGAGCTTCAGGCTCCACCAAACCACGGCCAGGACATTCCCGTGTTCCGGTGGAACCGGCGGCAATGTACTTATCTCCGACCCGAGCCTGACTTTCAGCAAATCCTTCCCCGCCTTGCCGTAAGCACTTGCCTGCCGCGATAAAAAGTCCTCCAGCTGTAAAAAGTCACGATCTTCAAGCGACGAGATATAAGCGCCGGTTACCCGACCGCCATCGGCGTTGATCGGGTAAATCGCAGCCCACAGGGCATCATCCCAGTCAGTAGCACGGCTGTTTGCAAGCCAGGCATCACCCGCAACCGCCAACAGAATAAAAAGCAGAAATAAAATACGCAACTGTCTGAACAAGCGGCTGGATACCATCAACGTTCCCTTGTTAAACGCGGTTGCGATTGCACGGGATATGTTTCAGCAGGCTGCTGGAGCTGAATGCTGATGGAGTCATGCATGATCGACGAGCGGGTTTCAATAGCGGCACCGTTTATCACTTTATGACGCCGCACCTGAAAGTAAATAGTCTTGTTTCCCTGCCCGGCACTCACCCGGAAGCGCGGCTGCCTCTCATAAGCCTGCCAATCTGCATCAAGCAGGTCAGATCTTTCACTGGCGCGATACTGGGTGGCCTGACCCGTGATTTTATTGTCCAGCGTCACCAGGGTATTTTCCGTGACAACCGCGCCAGCGTTCAGCAAAAAGGATTCGATTTCCAGTCCAGCCGCCCTTCTGGCCACGACATCACGGTTCAACGGGCATTGAACGCCCCCACCACCCTTCGACATGGACAACACCAGCATCCTGTTTTCACCAGAGCCGGCCATGCGTTCCTGCTCGCCCATGTATCCCGGCCTGGATGCCGTTATAAGTAACTGTGTTCGCGGCACATCTGCAAATGTCACATAGCCTTGGGTGTTTGTAAGGCTCGCCCCAAACTGGGTTAATCTGGCCGAGGTCCCGAGACAAACCGCCACATCCTGAAGCGGTGCCTTGCCGCCACGTTCGAAAATCCGCACTGTCAGCTGGGCAGCAGAGGCGCTTGCAGACATCATCAGTAACAACAGCACAACTAACCGGCACAAATAGTATTTCATATCTGATAATCCGACCGACACGATATTTATCATCATGTACGTTACACCTGTTGGGCCCATGTGCTGTACTCAGTATAACTTTGTTTAAGCGCGGCTCAGGGCTTCAATCATCATCCAGGCCGGCAAGTTCCATCAGCGATTTTCGCAGTAGCGAAGCTGCTATGGGAAAAACCAGCGCCTCATGCACCGGCAAGCGGGCACGCAGATTTTCGAACTGCGTGGAAAATTCTTTTTCGTAAAAAATGATGACGCGAGTATCCGGCAAACGCTGAACGACAGCCAGTAGTGATTCAAGGTTACTGGACCGGTCCCTGAAATCGGACTGGAAATTAAATTCGGCTACGATCACATCGGGTTTGCGCTTCTTGAGGAAACCAATGGCCTTGCGCATGCGCGTCTCTACAGCCACTTCGTAACCGAGTTCCCTGTAAAGGGGTGCAAAATCCGTGTAACCGCCCAGCTCTATAATAGACAGCAACAGTTTTTCGGGCTTACCGGCAGGCATGCGGGAATCATAACCCCGGGCCCGGCAATGTCAGCACCCGGGGTTGTTTCAGCAGTGCCCACCAGGCCCCCTGGATCGAAGGCCGGCAGGCCTGGTCCAGCTGAAAATACCCGGCTTGGGCCATTACCTGTACATGTTCTGCCCCCCCTCAATCTGTATCCTATTGTATCTATTATGTATTTATATAATCCGGAGATAATATTAGGAAATAGTTAAATTAGTACTTGCTTATTTATTAATTTACTAATATTATTCTCTTCGTCCTATCAAACACACATTTTTCTAACCCGGTTTTTTAACTTTTAATTCTGGAGATATATTATGAAAACTATAGCTACCTTGATTTCTGCTGTTACGCTGATTGTTGCTTCTACTGCTGCTTCTGCCTGGGGTTTCGGTAACAATGGCTACAACAACAGCTACAATGGTAACGGTAATGGTGACGGATATGCTGACGGCGAGTTCGACGGTGGGTTCAGCATGAACTTCAGCGGTCGTGCAAGTGGTCGTGGACGTGGTAACGGCTACAATGGTTACAACGGCTCCAACGGTTATGGCTATGCGCCTTACGGGTATGCCCCTTACGGTTACGCTCCGGTTGCTGCTCCGGTTGCTCCGCAGGCTGCTGACACTGTTGCCAAGTAAGTAAGCCATAGTTACCAAAAAGCCTAACGGGGGTGACGCGAAAGCGCCACCCCCGTTTTTTTGCCTGCATGGAAGGTCACTCCGGGCATCCTGCCCTCTCGTGACACTCGTGCATCCCTGTACATCGCAGGTACGTCGCGGGAGCCAGGAGAAGGTGAGACCGGGATCCGGTCGAGAGGCTGGCCCGGGCCATGCCGGGAGCGATGCCTTTACGCGCCCATACAGCCGGGTTGAATGACGACCGGGTCCAGGAGGATTGCACAAGACTGATCAGTAATTGCGCGGGCGCTTCGCTGCATGTCGATTGCGCTGCCCGGAGCTATCCAGACTTATTCTTCCGAGAGATACCTGTCATCCAGGTTGGTATGGCACAACACCCCGCGCATGGTACCGATCAGTTCCAGCAGCTGCTCATTGCGAACGCGATAATAGATGCGATTCGCATCGCGCCGTGATTTTACAATATTCTTGTTGCGCAGCTGGTCGAGGTGCTGCGAGACATTACTCTGTGAGGTGCCGATTTTCTCGACGATTTCACCCACAGACATCTCTTTTTCACCGAGTGTACAGAGGATTTTCCAGCGCAGCGGGTGACCCATGGCCTTGAGGGCATCCGCCGTCAGCGTGATATCCTCTTCGTGCTGCTTGTCAGGTTTTGAATCAGCCATCAATTACTCCAGTATCCATGCGGGGAAGTGTACTGACTGTGCCCGCCGTTGCAACTATCAGGCCTGCGGCGACTCAGCGCCAACCCGCTTGTACCCGGTCATATCCTTGGCGATACAAATAATGTCCGTGATCACTCCGGCGTCATCCATTATCGCGGTACGTGAAAACAGGATCGGCACACGGCGCTGGTCACTGGCAATAAAGGACGCTTCGATGCTGCTGATTGTACCCGTGCGGATCAATGCCTCCAGCCAGGTACCCATGAAGGCATTGGCCTGTTCGGACTCTTCCTCCTCGAAGACATCACCGATCGCCATTCCGATCAGGTCCTGTTCGTCATATCCAAGCATGCGACAGGCCGCCGGATTGGCTGCCTTGATCCGGCCTGAAGGTTTTAGCAGCAGCAGCGCCTCACCCATGTTATTGATTATGTTCTGCAGGTAGTTCCGCGCCTTGTGCAACTCTTCCGTACGCTGCTCGACCAGCGACTCCAGCTGGCGGTTCATCTCACGCTCTTTCTCGATCAGGCGCAAGTAGGTACTGATCTTGTTGATCAGCTGGTTGTCGTCTATGGGCTTGAGCAGGTAATCCGCGGCACCGACTTCATAGCCCTTCTGCTGGAACTCATCGGTCTTGTAGGCCGCGGTCAGGAAGATGATCGGGATATCGCGTGTTTTCTGCCGCATCTTGAGCATCGAAGCCGTCTGGAAACCATCCATTTCCGGCATCTGTATATCCAGCACAATCAGGTCAATACGGGGATTCTTCAGCGCAATATCAAGCGCCGCCTGGCCGGAATCGGCTTCCAGCACCTCGACGTCCATGTGCCTGTTTATCAGGCTTCTCAGGGTGTACAGATTGTTTGCATTGTCATCGACAATCAGCACCCGGAATCCTGCATAGCGATTTAACTCAGCCACTTCCCGCCTCCGTTGTTTCTCCTGATGATGCGCCTGCCAGGTATTTGTCCAGCTTGGCTTTCAATTCATGCGGGTCTATCGGTTTTACGATGCAGTCATTGGCCCCGGCTGCCAGGCACTGTTCCAGGTCATCAGCACCCGCCTTGGCAGTCAGCGCAACAATCGGGACCTCTGCAAAACGTGGCTGCTCACGCAATCGCCTGATAACCTCATAACCATCCATTCCGGGCATCATTAAATCCATAAACACCAGGTCGAAATCACCCCCGGTTGCCAGCGTATCCAGTGCCTCATTGCCATCTCCGGCAGCCATCACATCAAGCTGCCACTTTTCCAGCAGGGGTGTCAGTGCTAGCAGGTTACGTACATCGTCATCGACCACCAGGACGCGTGCCTGCTGATAATCGGCCTGCGGGAGTGGTTGCTCCTCCCCACTGTCATGCGCACCCGCGACCTGCGTGCGCCTGCCGGACTGTTCCGCCATTTCCGGCATCTCCATCGGCAGCATCAGGGTGAAGGTTGAACCGCTGCCGGGTTCGCTCTGCAGTTCAATTTCTCCGCCCATGAGATGCGCAAGCTCGCGGCTGATGGTCAGGCCCAGGCCGGTCCCGCCAAAACGACGGCTGGTTGAACCGTCTGCCTGCTTAAAGGCCTCGAACACCGTTTCAACTTTACCGGCGGGGATACCAATACCGGTATCCGTCACACTGATAGTGACAGGCCATAACTTACCCTCCCTGGCTCGGCCGGATTGCAGGCGCACGATCACACTACCATGCTCGGTGAATTTGACGGCATTGGAAAGAAAATTGATCAATATCTGGCGCAACTTCTCGCTGTCCGTAATGATTGTTGCAGGCGCAGATGCATCGATTTCCAGTACCAGGTCGAGATGTTTCTCGTCGAACTGGGGTTTCATCAAATCCAGCACATTGTTCAGTGCCGGTTCCAGCTCTACTGTCTCCGCCAGCAGTGTCAGCTGCATCGCATCGATGCGCGACAGGTCAAGAATATTATCAATCAACGCCTTCAGGTCGGTGCCGGCAGAATGAATTATTCGCGCCTGGCGGCTCTCCTCCCCCGCGGTTTGTTGGTTACCGCTGCCTGCCAGCATCTTGGAGAGCAGCAGTATTGAATTCAACGGTGTGCGCAGTTCGTGGCTGACGTTGGCAAGAAACTCTGACTTGTAACGATTGGATGCTTCCAGCTCGCTCGCATGCGCATGCAGGGCCTTGCTGTGCTGCAAATGGGTTTCAGCCAGCCGGGTAAGATTCTTGCCCAGGTCATGCAGTTCCTGCGGCCGTTGCCAGGAAAAAGCAACCGGCTCATCACCTTCCAGTACCTGTGAAATTCGGTCTGTCAGCTCATGACCCAGGCGTTCGGCCCTGATAGCAATCAGCCGCGCCACCACGAATACAACCAGCAATAGTCCAATTGCGATAATGGCAATACGGCCCTGAATTGCATTGCGCAATTGAGTAATGGGAGAAGGGTCGACACTGCGGCCGACCCAGAGCGGGCCTGCATCCACTGTGTCGAACAGCGGCACCCACAGGACCTGCTGACCCTCGAATTCCCAAAGGTCCAGCTTGGCTTTTTTAAAAATCTCATCGAGTCCGTGAAAGTCCTGAAAGGCCGTGCCTGCAGTGTCCGCAACATCGTCCCCTGCCGGACCCAGGTAGCGGCCATCGCTGAGTGCCCAGTAGATGCCGCGATAGGCATTTACCAGCCCCCCCATGTTCAGGTAGACAATGACAACACCATGTTTTTCGGTTACGCCAACCGGCTTTTCAACTGGCGCAAACAGAAACACGGGGCTCACCAGTCCGAGTTGCATCCTCTGGCCGGACGATGCCTCTTGCTGATCGTTACTGAACTCAATGGGACCTGTCATCACTGTACCTGGTAGCATACCCAGTCCCTCTTCGACCAGCTTCCGGTTTTGAGTATCCGTCGCACTGTCAAGCGGCTCCAGTTTGCCGCCAGGCTTACCACGCTTGAGACCCAGAGTCAGCTGCCCGTCCTTGTCCAGAAACAGAATCCGGGTGATATCGAGCTGGTCAAACACTACCTGGTTGATCCAGTCTGCATACTTCAGGCGTGCCGCTTGAATGGCCCTGGCATTGTCCGGCTTGTCATCCGTGAGCAGCAAGCCGGGCTCCGGCATCTTTGCCAGCAGCCGCACGATTTCGTTACGCCGTGCAATATGCTGGTCCAGCTCGCTGAACCCTGCCCGCAAATTTTGCAGATAGGCCTCGTGATAAATTGCCTCGATACGATGAAAGATCATCGGCACATTGATGGCAAAGCCTGCCAGCAACGGAACCAGGCCAAACAGAAAAAGTAACAATGAGATCTGGGTGCGCAGCTTCATCTGCAATTATTCCAATAGCGGTTGCATACGGGACCAACGGGTTTCATACATTATTACGGCTTTATCCTGATGGACGGGATTTGCTGAAACCACTGTACTTTTACTTTAACATGTGGGCCAATCGAGATATCGAAAATAATGAGAGGCAAGGTGAACAACTCATTTTTCAAACTTAAAGACATCGGGCCGGGACTGGTCATCGCGGCAACCGGCCTTGGCGCCGGTGACCTGATTGCGGCCTCTGTTGCCGGGGCTAAGTACGGCACCGCCATCCTCTGGGCTGCGATCCTTGGCGCCGTCATGAAATTTGTCATGACAGAAGGCCTGGCCCGCTGGCAGCTGCAGACCGGCAGCACCCTGCTGGAGGGATGGGTGCAACGCCTCCCCAAAATCGTTTCGGTTTATTTCTTTATCTACCTGCTGTTCTGGTCCTTCATAGTCGCCGGCGCCCTGATCGCCGGCACCGGCCTCGCCGCACATGCTCTGTTCCCGGGTATTTCGGTAGAACTCTGGGGGATTATCCATTCCCTTGCCGCAGTCGTACTGGTCCTCATCGGGCGCTACTCCCTGCTTGAGTCCTTGATGAAATTTTTCATTGCGCTGATGTTTTTCGTGGTATTGATCTGCGCGGCATGGGTTGCACCGGGTGTTCCAGGGATCATCAGTGGATTGCTGGTGCCCGTCGTACCGGAGGGGTCAGTACTGTTCATCCTCAGTGTCATTGGCGGGGTTGGCGGCAGCGTTACCCTGCTTTGCTATGGCTACTGGATTCGCGAGCGCGGCTGGAAACAGGTGGAAGACCTGCCGCGCACACGCAAGGATCTGACCGTGGCCTATACTCTGACCGGCCTGTTTGCCGTTGCCATCATGATCATCGCGGCCGGCGTGCATCCGGATGTTGCAACCGGACCCGACATGGTACTGGGGATTGCCAGTCAACTGGAAATCGTTGTCGGCCCGTTTGGCAAATGGTGTTTCCTGGTCGGCTTCTGGGGCGCCGTGTTCAGTTCCATGCTGGGTGTCTGGCAAGGGATACCGTATTTATTCGAGGACTTTGTCCAGCAATATACCTGGCGCCCTGACATACCCAGCCCCGTCGATACTCACTCCGGACTCTATCGCGGCTACCTGCTGTATATCGCCCTGCCACCTATGCTGTTACTTCTGATCGGAAAACCGGTCTGGCTTGTCATTAGCTATGCCATTGCCGGTTCCTTCTTTATGCCCGTGCTGGCAGGGCTTCTGCTGTACATGAACAATCGCCGTGCATGGCTCGGTGAACTCAAAAACGGCATGTTTACAAATCTTGTATTACTGGCTTCGATAGTGGTATTCGGCCTGTTGCTGTACAACAAGTTCAGCGGAATTTTTTCCTGAGAAGGCCTTAACAACGACTCGTTAATCCAGGTACCGGGCCTGCCACTCCAGGTACTTGCCTTGCACATATTCTGCGTAGGCAACCTTGTCCGTAAACTGGCCCGGATCAAAGGCATCGTAAATGTAGTAATTAACCCGGTTGTTCCCGGTGATGCTCATGTGCCAGATCTTGTGCAACAGCGTCTGCGGACTGCGCCATTCGAAGTCATCCTGTGACTCGTAATGCAGAAATACAGGCAGTATCGGCACCCCGCTGCGCAATGAGATATCAAAGGCGCCGTAACGGAATGACTCGAAAATGCGCCTTCCCTTGCAACCACCTTCCGGGTAAAGGGCAATATTCTTGCCTGCACCCAGTTCCCGGGTGATCTGTTCGGCCACAGCGTTGCGCGACTCTTTCGACTCACGCTCCACGTACAGGGTACCGGAAGCGGAGCTGATACGGCCGACCAGCCACCAGTCCCTGACCTCGATCTTGGCCAGTGAATGTACCGGGAAGACCGCGGGAATACCGATGTCTTCAAAAGCAGATGGATGATTTGCAATGAGAATATAGTGTTCGGGCAGGGGCCGGATATTCTTCTGGTGCACACGCAGGTCAACACCCAGCGCACGCACAAAAGCGCGCGACCAGAAACGGAACAGGGGGAAATAAAAGCCTTGCAGCAGTGCCGGCGGCAACCAGGACAACAGGTACATCAACAACGTGAACAGCGTTAGTTCGATCCAGCAGATAACACGCCACGATACTTTGAAAATGAACCCGATCAAGACACTGCTCCCCCGAAATAGTCGTTACCCGGATGCAATCAAGACTATCGGAAGCTGCAACAACTCACATAACACACATGGCCTTATGTTAATCCGGCTGCAGCTTTACGTATCGCCAGGGCAAGTGTAACGCCAAACAGCAGCCCCTGCAGGCAATCACCCGGCAAGCGCTAGACAGTATCACCCAGCAAGCTGATAACAACGCTGCCGTCGACAGGATCAAGCCCGTGGGCTGCCGGAATGACGATAAGTGACGAGCGCCCCTGCAGCGCCGGGACATTATTCATGTCCTGGCTATAGGCCGGCACCACATTGTCGCCCCATCCCGCCGGCGTCTGGCCATGAACGATGGAAATGTATTTTACTTCCGGATGGACCTGTCCATTTAACCAGTAGAGCAGGTTTCCGGGGCGTGGTCGCGTCAGGTCCACGTACAGGCTGCGCGAACGCATTAGCGTGTCATAGCCTTCACCACCAAAAAAGTCCGCCATCATCGAGAAGGGAAATGGAATATCGGTGACATCCAGTGCATCTTCAGCAAGCGCGGTCCCGAGGTGCGGGCTGGCAATAGTAATCAGAGCCTTGACATTTTCAGCACCGCCTCGCACCAGCGCCGTGCGCGCAACCACACCCCCGGCAGAGTGCCCCACGAGGGTGATGGATTCGCCTGCATGGTTCGCATTAACGGCAGCAAGCACCTGGCGCAACAGTTCAACCTGGATCAGCACCGGTGCCTCCGAGGGGAAATCCACGGCATAAAACCGGTCTCCGGACTGACTCGCCGGTACCGGCAGCAGCTGGACACCGGCAGGACCGGCAACATAGGTACCGGCGCGCTGCCAGCCATGCTGTTGCAGAACAGCACTGAAGCCAGTTTCATCCCAGTACCTGGATCCACTCAGATAACCATGTACCAGCACCAGCACATCAGCACGCAGCGGCAATGCCGCCGACCCCATGGCCAGCATTAACAGGGCAATGAATAATTTCTTCACAAGTCACCTCCAGTCTTCAAAGTGGTATCACGTTAACTACAAACACATTATTTCATTTCGGGCGCCACCCCGGTATGGCCCGGGCCATGCCGGGAGTGACATTCCAGGCAGAAAAAAACGGGGGTGACGCTCACGCGCCGCCCCCGTTTGGCTTTCTGGCAAGTAAGGGTTAGTTACTGTGCAGGAGCAGGTGCGGCGGGTGCAACCGGGGCACCATAAGGAGCACCATAACCGCCACCATAAGGAGCACCACCGTAAGGGGCACCACCGTAACCACCGTAGGGAGCGTAGCCATAGCCGTTGTAGCCATCGTAGCGGTTGTAACCACGACCATAACCACGACCGTAGCCGCGACCGCTACCGCGTGCACTACCACCCATGTTGAAACCGAAATCGCCGTCGAAGTCGCCATCGCCGTAGCCGTCGCCGTAGCCGTTGTTACCCCAGCCACTGTTGTTGTAACCGTTGTTGCCGAAAGGACCAAATCCGCCCCAGGCAGAAGCTGCCGTAGAAGCAATAGCCAGTGTGGTTGCAAAAATTACTGTAGCAATAGTTTTCATGAATTATCTCCTGAAAAATGTAAATGTTATTGACTTGAAATATCGTTTGTCAGCTAAGACAGGTAGATAATATTAGTAGTTACTTAATTTAGCAATAACTTATTTAACAATTTCCTGATAAAACAGCGGGGATGATGATTAACCTCATTTATTACAATGACTTAAATAGTTTTCGGCTGACTGGTAAGGTACCCGGACGACGTGAAGGCTCGTTAAATCACCCCCCGAAAGAAGCACAATATCCATTGAATTCAGTGAGTTAAAATCGCCAGAAAACTGTCTTTGGGGCACCTGGCAGGGCTGGAACTGCCGAAAAAATGAGTGGCGCTAAAAAAATATTTTCCAACTTTTGAATATACAAAAATTACCATTTCCCGATATACCAGCATTTTCAGAACCCTACAAAATACCCGATGAAAAGGGGGAATATCGCGTCAATCTATTGTTGTTGACAGTCCCTGGCCGGACGGGCGTAATCATTACACCCCGGCAGAAAAAACTAACCGGGGCGGCATTCGCCGAATCAGGATCGTTACTGAAACCCCGGCCTGTTGATGCGAGGTAGAGATCATTCTGAATAGAAACAGCAGTTATCGAAGTTGCAGTATTGCCCAATACCAACCTCCTTAATCCCGCCAGCAGGCGGGATTTTTTTGCCTGCATGGAAGGTCACTGCGGGCATCCTCGGCAACTGCTCCTGCGTTGCTCTACCTCCTGCGTCCCTGCAGTCGTGCCCTCTCGTGGCACTCGTACGTCCCTGTACATCGTAGGTACGTCGCGGGAGGCAGGAGAAGGTGAGACCGGGAACCGGTCGAGAAGCTGGCCTGGGCCATGCCGGGAGCGACGCCTCCACACTGATGAACAATGTACGACGCGGGAAGCATGGAAAAGCTGAGAACGGGAACCGGTCGAGACGCTGGCCCGGGCAATGCCAAGAGCAGCCCTGCCGATAAACGGGCGCACCCTGGTCGCATTCGCCAATCCGAGCAGTTAACCTTGAGGCAGGTTCTTGCTGGTACAGGCGTGTTGAGATGGACCCATGGCTGCTAACGACATTGCTAATGCTACTGCTGAGCGCCAATGGCGCGCCGGTGCTAGCCGGCGTGCTGCTGGGAAAGTGCTGCGACTGGCCGCTGGATAACCATGTACGTTTTATTGATCAACGCCCGCTACTCGGCCCCTCCAAGACCCTGCGCGGGTTTCTTGCAGCCATCTTTGCTACATCTGTGGTTGCAACGCTGCTGGGAATAACATGGCTTGACGGTGCCTGCTTCGCTCTGCTCGCAATGCTCGGAGACCTGGGTTCCAGTTTCATAAAACGCAGGCTGGGATTTTCCTCCGGCCAGTCCATTCCACTGCTGGACCAGTTACCGGAATGCATCTTGCCAGCCTGGATAATGCAACCCGTACTCGGGCCGGGCATCGGCGAGATGCTCGCGGCAGTGGCTGCCTTTATCGTCATCGACCTTCTGTTGACCCGGCTTCTTAAAGCAGCAACTGCCAGCTAGAGCTATACATATTCGTTACCGGCTCAGGGACTGTGCAGCCGGTGCAGGGTGATTTCCGGGGGACAATTGATGCGCACATCGACAATACAGGCCCCGGACCCGGCCGACGTATAACCACGAAGACCTTGATAATCCCAGACCCCGGCACAGTAACGGCGCGGACATCTCGCATTGCACATCACGGGAAATCCGCCCGGCAGGCAAATCTGCCCCGCGTGGGTGTGCCCGCATAACATCAGGTCAAAGCTGGTGTGGGCTGCATGCCGGTAGATCTCCGGCGAATGCGCCAGCAATATCGATGCCGCCCCGAAGGGTATGGCATCTGCGGCCTTTTCCAGGTTATCCGACCGGTAGTAATGCGGATCATCGATGCCGGCCAGGTAGAGCGTCGCATCATCGCGCACCAGGGCTACATGCTCATTCAGCAACATGCGGATTCCCATTGCTTCCAGGCCGGGCACCATGCAAATGCTGTCGTGATTGCCGAGTATCCCGTAGACCTCACCCTCGATGTGGGTGCGCACCTGTTGCATCCCCTCGAGCGCAGCCGCATAGGGGCCAAAGGTGTTTGCCCTGAAATCACCGGTCAATACGCACAGGTCATAGTCCACCTCGCGCAGGACCTTGATCAGTTCATGGGGAAAATCTGCTGCCATGTCCAGGTGCAGGTCGGAAATGTGCAGGATGGTGTAGTCTTCAAAGGCCGCCGGCAGGCCGGTAATCGAGACGGGATTGTGCCGCACCTCGATGCGGCGCGCGTTGCGCCGGCCACGGCCATGCAGCAACACCAGGCGCAGGCAATTCCTGATCAGTGAGTGGACGGAATACCAGTTCTCGATATGAAAAAAGTTCCGTCCCTGGCCGAATACCCTGCGCTCATAATCGCGTTCGATTCCGAGCCGCTGCTGCAAGTAAATCCTGCCAACGCGCCGCTGCAGTAATTCAAGCGTTGCCTCATCGGGTAGACCGGTGCTCATGCCCCATTGTCGGACGCCCTCACGGATTTATCAATCTATTGGTTTGTTATCGCTACAGCCATTTGCTACGGTTACAGGCAATGAAGGCAGGCCGTTATCAAGGAGAGACTCGAACATGAACCTGGAAAAAGTATTTTTTGCATTCTTCATTGTCCTTGCATTGACACTGAACTTCGGTTTCTTCCTTGGGGAACTGGATAACCCCGATCACCATAACGTCTACGAACTGTTCGCCGCGCTGGTTGTCAGCCTGATCGCAACCATCATGAAGTTCGGCGACCGCGCCCACATCGGAGCCGTCCTGCTGGCGACCAGCCTGGTTGCCGACCTGCAGCTGATCGCTGCCGCCATTGTCTGGACAATCACCGTCCATGCCACCGATATCGGCCTGACACCCATGGTAATGGCCAGCATTGTTTCCCTGTCCGGCGGCGCACTGTTGGCAAATATTACCTCGGTCGTCATCCTGGTCACGGAAACAGTGATGTTCCGCCGCTAGCTACGCCTGATCTGTCATGCAGCATCTAATCTACCTGCTGTTGCGCCGCATGCGGCTGCCGCTGGTCACCGTCATCCTGGCCTATGCGGTGTCCATCCTCGGCATGGTGCTGATACCTGGCATGGACGATCAGGGCAATCCCTGGCGCATGGATTTCTTCCATGCGTTCTATTTCGTCAGTTTCATGGCCACCACCATCGGCTTCGGCGAGATTCCCTACGCTTTTACCGATGCACAGCGGATCTGGACCATCCTGGCAATGTACCTGACAGTGCTGTCCTGGCTGTATGCAATCGGTTCGCTGTTCTCCCTGTTGCAGGAACCGGCCTTCCGGCGCGTGGTCGCCTATTCTGCTTTTACCCGCGCGGTACGCAGGATCAGGGAGCCCTTCTACCTGCTCTGCGGAATCGGTGATGCCGGGCAGCTGGTAATGCGCGAGCTTGCGGAACACGGTATCCGCAGCGTGGTTGTCGATCGGGCTGAACACAAAATCCAGGCTCTCAGCCTTGAAAATCTTCCGCTCAATGCCCCTGCCCTGACTGCTGACGTCACCGATTCCTCGGCCCTGGTAGCCGCCGGGCTCACAAGTCGTCATTGCGCCGGTATAGTGGCGCTGACGGACGTAGACCACGTCAATTTGACGATCGCCATCACCAGCAAGCTGCTGGCGCCGAAGCTCATGGTCATCTGCCGTTCGGAATTGCATGACTCGGCCGCCAACATGGCTTCTTTTGGCACCGATTACATCATCAACCCGTTTGACACCTTCGCCAAGCGCTTCGCCTTGATGTTCCATTCGCCCAGTATGTACCTTGTTTACGAGTGGATGACCAGCAGTCATGAAGCCCCGCTAAGTGACTTCACCGCCCCGCCCAAGGGTCCCTGGGTTCTCTGCGGCTATGGACGTTTTGGCAAGGCCATGCAACAGAGCCTGTCATTCAAGGGCATACAAACGGTACTGATCGAGTCCGACGTAGCGGCGACCAGTGCCCCGGAAACCACCATCGTTGGCCGCGGCACAGAGGCCATCACCCTGCATGAAGCCGGTATCGAACAGGCGGTTGGCATTGTCGCCGGGACCGATGACGACGCCAACAACCTGTCCATCATTATGACCGCACGTGACATGAACAAGGACCTGTTTACCGTTGCACGCCAGAACCTGCGCAGTAACGATGCCATTTTTGCTGCCGCAAATATCAATATCACCATGCAATCCGGCATCCTCATCGGCCGGCGGGTGCTCGACATACTCACAACCCCCTTGCTGGCTGACTTCCTGCGCATGGCTCAGCAGCAAAACGAGGCCTGGGCCAACGTGCTGGTCAGCAGGGTCGCCGGAGTCCTCAGCGACGACCGCCCGCCGGAAACATGGACGGTCACCATCTCGCGCAAGCACACCCCGGCTATCATCGAGATGTTCAGAAAAGAGGTGCCTGTCAGCCTCAAGAACCTGGCAACCGACCCGCAGGCAACCGCCGAGCAGTTGCCCTGCGTACCGCTCTACATCAAGCATGCCGACAACAGTGAACGGTTGCTGCCCGAGGCCGACACCCTGCTGCAGCCGGGTGATGAACTGTTGTTTTGCGGACAGCGCAGCGCCGAGCGGCATATGTGCTGGACCGCGCATAACTTCCATGCCATGAATTACATCTGCACGGGTGACAACTCCCCCAGCGGCACCCTGTGGCGCTGGCTGGCCGAACGCGAGCGGACATCCGCGCCGACGGCACCACCCTCACCCTGACGCCTGCATTCCACGCGCTGCCTGCTGTCCGGTAATTGTTAACTGTTCTGAAAACCCGTCCTGTACATAGCAGGGAGATTTAATGGCATATAATATGCAGGGTTTATGCTGAACCCATAACAATCCCGATTGCTTCATATCTGCGGGATAAACGAGGTCTTGGCATGAAAACGATGAAACTTCAGATGGTTACAGTCGGTCTGGACGATGGCCAGCAAGGTGTATTTGTTGGCTGGCCGTTGCTACAGGAACAGGCCGCGGAAAATAACGGACAGATCGAAAACATCTGGTTTTCCAACCTGCAGACGGTGCCGGACAACCTGACCCTGGAGCAACTGATGGAACTGGTGCGCAAACAGCTGTGTTCCTGCATGGAGACACTTCAGTAGCACCCGCAGCGTCAACTATTGCCGGCCAGCTACCCCGCAGGGACAGTTGCTGACCCTGTGCGTCACACCCGTTGCCCGCGATTCCCTGACGCGCGAACAACCCGCAAACCAGCCTTAATGGCCGACAACATCCGCATTCGGTTTGCGCGGAGTGCGCAGCGTCAACAGGAAGCTCAGCAGGCGGTTCTTGTCGTCATCATCCAGCGCCATGAATGCCTGTGCCGCCGGCGCCGCCTCGCTGCCAGTGCTGTCGTGCAACTCAATCGCGTCGTTAAGTGTCAGGGCACGGCCGTCATGCAGGTAGGGCGCGGAGTCGGCAATTCCCCAGAGCCTGGCCGTAATGTACTGGCGGTTCTGTTCATCCGTTGCCTTGTCGAAGGACTCGCTCAGGCCCTCACCCATATCGTGGCGCTTCAGATCAGAGAACAGCCCAATCCTTACTCCGCCACCCGCTGCACGCTGGAATCTCATTGGCTTGCGGGTCAGATCGACCGAGTAGAAGGTATCTTCGAAGGGTTGCTGCGCGGCACCGGTAAGCTTGTATTGGAGATACCTGCTGCTGCTTGTCAAAACCGGACGGTGGCAGTCTGCACAGCCAATCTTCTTGAACAGGGCAAATCCACGGCGTTCATTCCTTCCGGCTTTCTGCTGGCGGGGCCGCTCCATGGTTGTCAGGAAGATGCTCAATGCAGAAAGATCGCCAATGCTGATTTCGTTGGCAACACCGTCATTGTCCGGATCCTCATACTCCTTTTCGAAGACCTCGGCTGCCTGCATACCAAGGTGAAAGGACAGGGCGCCCACGGCAAACTCCCGCACCGAGGCCATATCACCCTTGCGCCCGAACGGACGTACAACAAGGTCGGCATCGATACCCTCAAGCCCCGAGGTATCTATCTCCCCGGACTGGTTTGCGATAATTTCACCAAACGCTACACCCTTGGTCACCAGAGCTAGCGCTGCCCCGGGTTCGGCCCGGGCCTGCTCCCTGAGCGACTGTAAATCGGCCGTCATCTCACGGGCGAGTAATTCAACTCCGCCCGAGCCGAACAAAAAAGGCGGATTGATCACACGTCCATTGAATTCGGCAATGCCATCGAGATCCCGATCCGCAACGTCGATGATGCTGGGCTGAAACAGGGCGGTGTTATTCAGGGTGCCAACGCCACCGACTCCAAACTGCGCGGGGACCGTCGCATTGCTGACAACCGAATGGCATTCCAGGCAGGTCTGTGAATCCAGGCCGTTAACACGAAGAAAGGCATGACCGGCCTGCAAACTCGGCCGATTACCCATGGCAGGGTCGCGATTGTCCAGGCCCGAGCCGTCATACAGCCCGTCACCGTATCCGTCGGCCTTGTTAAACGGGGTTGTAAAAACCATCAGACCCGCCTTGCGAATTTCCACAAGATCGAGCGACCCGCTTACGATCTGGTCCTGGCTGACACGGTCCTCCGGCTTGAGGCGTGGCCCGCTGCCAATGACCTCTGCCAGCACGGCAGCAGCGAATAATGACAGTACGCCGCCCAGCAGCAGCCCTTTGATGAAATGTTTCATATCCGGTGTTTCTTATTTTTTTCGCACAACGTAACTATAACTCCCGCAACAGCACACTGCCAACGCCTCTACACATAATTGACCCGCGTTGCACACATTCCTGAACGATCCCACCGGGTGCTGGCGCAGCACTCCGCATATCATGTAACCTATTGAATAATTTTTATAAATGAGAGTGACCGGGCAGCGGAATCAAATAGCCCTGTCGGTTTGCTGCGCATTGCTATCGGTGCGCTGTGACGCTGTATTACTATTACAAGCTGCCTGACAGCCTGGATCAACTGCTGAACATGAAGATTTCCGTCATCATCCC
>JBATIF010000039.1:0-7860 GCA_049667605.1 Gammaproteobacteria bacterium | reverse complement strand
CATACAACCCAAGCACGGAGGGGCCATTAAGTCCCTTCAACTCTTGCACATAAAGCCGGGTCGCACGAGCAAGGAAATTTTCAATTGCCAATAACTCATCTTTGGCCGGTAGAACCAATTTGTCAGCTGGAAGCAAACGTCAACTTACGCCACAATCTCGGACATACAATTCAAGATGCTCTACGTCCGGGTTGGGTCGACAGTTGTCGTTAAGTGATTGTTTATATTAGATTTGACTAAAGGTCGTGTTTGGAGCAGACACTTGCCGTTCCGAATCAATAGAACCCTTGTTGCTGATTGAAACGGTAAACGCGTACTTCCGGCCAGAAAGAGACATCTGCCGGATTACAGTGAAGGTCGCAGTAGCAGCAAAACTTGCCGTTCCCGTCATGCAATTGTTCTGCAAAGGCGAGGAAGGATCAGTTTAACTCGAAGCTAGTCTGCCAGGGACACGATGTCTTTCAGATACGACGGCCCCAGGCCAATCGAGTTAAGCCTGGACAACACCGCCGGTGTCTGGGCTACCACGAAAGAGGCGGTCAGGTGCTGATGATCGCGGAAGACGGTGAGTCCGTCCCTGCTACGTGCTGCGCAGCTTCGTCCGGGGCAGACCAGGTCGTTGAGGTTCAGTATATGTGCATTGGGAATGCCGCTCGCCGCCCGCCCCAGGTACCTAGCAACATCATCGCTGGCTGTATTCATCAACGCTTCTTCACAGATGTACTGACTGTTGCGCAGACGAGACGTGAAACGGTATGGCTCTTTGAGGCAGCTCGACCCGTCGAAACTGAGTACCGGCGTGCCCGGAATGATTACAACGTGTCGCACGGCCGAGGCCAGCTTTGCGATTACACGCTCTGTGCCTCCAACCCATTCGGTCTTTGAGAAGCTATAAGTGGATGAGCTGCCGATAAACACAATATCCGGCTGAAGCCTTTCGATATACTCGATGCTTCTGTTCCGCCACTCCGTGCAGACGTCATACATCTCGCCTGCGGGCTTGTAGTAGTACTCAAGGTCTGCGATCGCACAGGCAGATTTGGCCAAAACCAATACTTGCCAGTCAGGCTCTTTGTAGATCTCCGGCAATAATGAAGCCCACTGCGTGCCGATGCTGTCTCCGATCAGCACAGCGGTATATCTGGCATTGCTGTCGCCGATCACGCACGGCACAACCTCTGAACTGTGGTACCAACTATCGCACTTGAACGCCACAAAGATTTTGGGTACATCGGCACGGGAATCAGTGTCGCCGTGATTTGCCGATGCAACTGCGTCCTTGAAAACCACGGTAGTCAGCGAGTGTGACAGCCCGAACGTAACGACTATAGCCAGTGCAGACATCAACGTTACGAGTCGCGTGGGAGTCGCACTGAAGCGACCCTTCCAGAACGGTCTTTCGATCCAGTGATAACTCACTACTGCGAGCAGGATTGCAATGCCTACAAGAGTGGCAATACCAGCCGGTAGCTTCGCCAGGCCGAATACACCACCGAGCAACAGGACCGGCCAATGCCACAAGTACAGAGAATACGAGCGGTCACCCAGCCAGACGAAGGCCCTGCCTGCGAGTATGCGGCTCACGGCGGGTGCTTGCGTGCCGGTTCCAGCGTGTATCAGTAGCGCCGCACCAATGGACGGAAACAGTGCGTAATAGCCCGGGTAGTTAAGTTCGGTATGCAGCAACACCGCGCTGCCAATAATAAGTACCAGGCCCAGCGCGCCAGCCAGTTGCATGGTAGTGGTCGAGTGAAGGAATCCGGAGTCGCCAGACCACCCCAATCGAGATCTGTGCGAGTAGACGAATACACTCGCGCCCAAGGCAAACTGCCAGCCGCGGGATGGCATCATGTAGAACGAAAGCAATGGCGCAGTTTGCGCCCAGTAGAGACAAAGGCCGATACCGACAACGAAAAAAATCGCAATGACGGTGAACAGGGACCGGAAATCACGATCCGGTTTGGAGCTGGCGGCAGCGATTACAAAGGAAAGCGATACCAGCCACGGCCAAACGGCATAGAACTGCTCTTCGATGCCCAGCGACCACGTATGCAGGAAGACATCTTTGGCCTTCAGAGCCGCAAAGTAGTCAAACTCGGCGAAGGCGAAGTAGAAGTTGCTGGTCCAGGTCGCGGAATACACCAATGAACCGGTCTGCATTTGCGCTTCATAACTGGACAGCAGCATCGATACCAGGAAAAGCACTGTAACCAGCATGACAAGCAGCGCGGGCAACAGGCGCCGTAACCGTCGGGAAAGGAACGTAGCATAACGGATCGTCCCGGTCTCCAGACGCTCCTTTACTAAAAGGCCGGTAATCAGAAACCCGGAGAGTACGAAAAACACATCCACGCCAACAAATCCGCCTGCAAAGCCAGGGATGTTCGCGTGTGCCAGCACTACTATCGCGATAGCAATCGCTCGCAGGCCCTGGATGTCAGGGCGATATGGTATTTTCTGCTCCGAGTTCATTGATTAAAGAAAGAATAAAAGCCCTTTTCCGTACAATACGAGGTTATCGGCAACCCTCTGAATTTCTTTGAGTTCAACAAGAAGTACGAGGAGTTTTATAACAAATTATGTCAAAGGTTGCCGACCAGAGTCCGGCTCGGGAACGACTACTTACAGTACTTTTAAGACATGCAGACACTTACGATGAAGGTCGTGGTTGGGTCGACTCCCGTCGTTTAGTCCAATCTTATATGGGTAAATCATGTACTTCCGGTTTCGAGCGGATACTTGCCGTTCCCGATCGCATGAACCTGGTTCCTGGCTGAAACAGTAAACGCGTACCTTCGGCCACTTTCGGACATTCAGAGTTATTAGCTATTTGGAAGATTGAATAGTGTGCGTGTGTGTTGGTCGGGTATCCCTTTAAGCGCTATAGCATTAATTTCGAGGTTACCTGTCATACTGTATATATTTGAGAATCCAACTTTTCGTAGTGCTGTCAAAAGGGATTTCTGTGTAAAACCAGTTTTGTGGGCGTAAAAGTCTTGACCGCTTTGCTCTATTTCAACGCTATAACCGTACAGTACATCTAGAACCATAATCGGCCCAGCCGGCGACTCGTAAAGTACATCATCTATATCTAAACCTCGCTCGATAGTGACTTTCATCACTTCTGCTATGTCTGGTACTCGTATTTGCGCAAAGCCACCGTCCTTAAGAACGTGCAAGAATCCAGCAAGAACCTTCGGTACATCATGTCTATAGTAGTGCTCAAGATTATGTGAACAATAAACTGCATCGAACTGACCAGCCTCAAGAGATGTAAGCTGGCGTGCATCACACACAATATCTGGCGAGCCTTTCGGGTCTATATCAAGCAGCAAATGCTCAAACTCAGTATATTGAGAGGGCAGTGGGATCGCCTTGTTATTGCCTCCCACGTTCAAAACTCGTTTCACTTCCGTTTGTCCTAACGTTTCCAAAATCACACTCCAGGAAGCAGCATAGATAACAAATGGCTACACGAACCCATTTTTTAATGAGCGAAATTTTCAGTACTATTGCAGCAAGTCTTGAGCAGATCAAGCCAGTAGAGTTTTTAAATACTCGGAAATCAGGTATAGAAAGTATGGAAAGAGACCAGTCGTACTGAACGTCCCACTTGGGTCGACACCCGTCGTTTAGCTGAATCTTATATAAAAATTTCATGTAGTTCCGAGTTCGGGCCAATATCGGATATACGCCAGACACCTGGATATGTGATTGGTCAATCTACTTCTCAGTTCGGCCAGAACCGGTCATTCCCAGCCAGCATGTGGAGGTCTCAGTAGCAGCATAAGTGACCGTTCACACCCAGCAATCTGTATTCACACTTGTGGAGAGCAAAACAGGACATTCAGCACAGATGAAAACAGTTCCCAAATAAGCCATTGTTGATATTATCGAAATATGAGTGAGAACAAGAATCAAATTAAGGCAAATGTCGCGGTGGTGCAGCAATCCACTATCACATGCCCTGACTGTGGACGCCGTGAGACTGAAACGATGCCAACTGATTGTTGCCAGTTCTACTACGAGTGTAAGGGCTGCGGTGTGATATTACGCCCCAAATATGGTGACTGCTGTGTTTACTGTTCCTTTGGTACAGTGCCATGCCCCTCAATTCAGGTAGCAAGTCAGAAAGGAAAGCATAATGCACACTAAAACCACACGACAATGGCAACACGATCATATCTTCGGTCAGGACAAGGTAAGACCTGGTGAGCGCCGCACCCTTTGGGTAATACTCATCACCGCGACGATGATGGTCATCGAGATTACTGCGGGCCTCGTATACGGCTCAATGGCTCTGCTGGCAGATGGTTTGCATATGGCCTCGCATACAGCAGCCCTCGGAATCACAACCATCGCCTATGTCTATACTCGTCGGTGTGCCGCAGATTCGCGTTTCTGTTTTGGGACAGGCAAGGTCAATGCCTTCGCTGGCTATACGAGTGCGGTATTACTTGCCCTCTTTGCACTCCTAATGGCGTGGGAGAGTATTAACCGTTTATTTAACCCTGTCGAGATTGCCTTTAATCAAGCCATTGTAGTTGCAGTTCTGGGCTTAATAGTTAATGGTGTCAGCATGATTATGTTGGGGGGGCATCATCATGGACACGACCATGAACACCAGCATGCAGACCCACACCATCACCGCCATGAGCATACGGATCACAACCTCCGTGCCGCTTATCTTCATGTCTTGGCAGACGCACTTACATCGTTGCTAGCAATTTTCGCTCTGCTTGCTGGAAAATTTATGGGTCTGAATTGGATGGACCCGGTAATGGGAATCGTTGGTGCTATTTTGGTGGCTCGGTGGTCCTTGGGGTTGATTCGCGATACAAGTGGCATACTGCTAGATCATCAGGCCCCTGGTGTCATGCTGGAACAAACTCGTGCCGCCATCGAAAGTGTTGATGATAACCGAATTGCTGATCTACATATCTGGTCCATTGGGCCTGGAATCTATTCAGCCACACTAGCTGTAGTGAGTGACACACCCAAGCAGCCGGAGTACTACAAAAGTCTCATCCCCAGGGATCTTGGCATCGTTCACACAATTGTGGAAGTTCATCTTTGCCAGGAGTAAAGGATTATCCCAAGTCAAATCTGTATTCGTTTTGTCATAGTGGAGTATAGATTGCTCTTACCTTTGATCGGTCTCGCGATGTGAGCTTTGTATAATAAAGTTCCTCCCTGGCATAGCAAAACTGTCATTCATATATGGTTCCACCTGAATCACTTTCCATTTTCTTATCGACCTTTACCCTCATTGCTCTGGCGGAGATCGGTGACAAGAGCCAGTTGGTGTGCATGACCTTGGCGGCCCGTCACCGTCATTGGCCTGTGATACTGGGAGCGACGACAGCATTTCTTGTGCTTAATACCTTGGCAGTATTATTCGGCGCGGGAGTGGCTGCCTGGGTGCCTGAACGTGTGACTGCTGGATTGGTAGCCGTATTGTTCGGTGTCTTTGGTATTCACGCCTTATGCAAACAGGATGATGAAGAGTCAGGGGATGTGGCGGAGAGGTCGGGCCACGGCATTTTCCTTACTACACTGCTGTTGATCTTTGTGGCCGAATTCGGCGATAAGACACAGATCGCGGTAGCGGGATTGGCAGGTAGTTTAGATCCTGTACCAGTGTGGTTGGGTGCCACTGCCTCTTTGGTAATGGTGTCAGTGCTTGGGGTATGGGCCGGACGCACGATGTTGCAGCGCCTTCCTCATCTTTGGCTGCACCGGATGAGCGGTGGTGTCTTCATGGTGTTCGCTTTACTGGCGGCTTGGCGAGCGGTTGCCTGAGATGCCCCATTCAAATCAGGGACTCTGAAGGTCCTGTATGGATCGATAGTCTCGGTCCAGAACCCGGCCCGGGAACGACAGCTTCCAGTACGTTCCTGTCATCCAGACCGAAATGCTGTATTTCCGACTTGGGTCGGCTATTGCCGAATGGCGAAATCTAATATAAGGATTTCATGTAGTTCCGGGTTCGGTCGGTAACCTGCCGTTCCTGGCTCGCCTCTCACCAATTACTGCAATGCCCGACGAAGGCCGGGTTCGGCCAGAAAAGGACCATTAATCACGACAAAAAGCGACCCCCAAAGGAGCGGCTGTTAATAAGATTTGGTTATTTTTTACGGTTGAAATGATAGATTGAGTCCTTCTCGTATTTGCCATCCTTGTAGATGGTATATGTCGTTTTGAGGTGATTGTTATCTTGCGATATCTCGTGTTTGATCCCGTGGACATGGCCTTCAGCAGAATTGCATAGGGTGGTGTTCATATCGCAAGCCATCACAATGAAGCTATCGTTTGATTTTGCAGAATCCAGTATTAATTCAGGTTGATTCTGTTTGGCGCAATAGTGTTTGGCCTGGACTTGCGAGCAATTCTTGAAATCGTTGCAATGATACATAGATACCATTTCCTTGCCTGTACCCGGCAAGAGACTCTCCTGAACGGCACTTCCTTTACCAATCACCTTGAAACTCATTGCTGTCGTGTCGGTGCCAATAAGTTTTGCTGCAGGACCTTTTTTTGTCGCGCCACCTTCCTGCTCATCCGCTGAAGATAATATCCAGTCACCATCGAGCAAGGTGAGTGTCTTGTAATGGTTGAGTGTATTGGTGCCTGCCCAGACGCTGCTAAATAAAAGCGTAAGACTGAGAATAGATATGAAGCGCACAAATTCCATGACGACCTCCCCCCATGTATGGGTGATTTTTGTCATGTAACTGAAGTGTAGACTACTTCAAGCGCATAACAACTGAAGGTCGCCTTTGGGTCGGTTTGTCCTTAACTCATTGATTATATGAGCAACGGCTAAACGTCGCCTTTATGTCGTTCCTGTCCTTAAGTGACTGTTTAAATGAGTCGAACATAAAGGCCCGGGTTCGAGCACATAGCTGCCGTACAAGACCTTCCCGGCTGGGGCTATACCACCGCCTTGGAGGCCGCGCGCGGCTCACCGGCGGTGCCCGGAAAGTTCGTCTGGATTTGAATGCTGCGGTAACCTATTCAGTGAGGCTTCTCTGGACATCCGGGTTTGACTTAAAAGCGGTCATTTCCGGGGCGTCTTTGCAGGTCGGTAATGCAACGAAACTATCTCATGTTGCCTGCATAATTCCATGGTGTGTCATGCCACCTGCCCGCTGACGATATGGATGTCGCGCTGCGGGAATGGAATGCCGATACCCTCGGCGTCGAAGCGATTCTTGATCGCCTCCGTCATGTCAAACTTGACGCCCCAGTAGTCGCCAGACTTTGTCCATATACGGACAACGAAGTTGACGCTGTTGTCTGCAAGTTCGGCGACAGCTACCAGCGGTGATGGGTCGTTGAGGACGCGTTCTTCCTTGCTGATGATGTCATTGAGCACATCCCGGACAACCGACAGGTCGGCGTCGTAGGCAACGCCGACTGTCATGTCGACTCGCCGTGTCTCCCTGGCAGAGTAGTTGGTGATATTGTCGCCCGACAGTTTCGAATTGGGGATGATGATGATCTTGTTGTCGCCGGTTTTCAGCGTGGTCGTAAAGATGTGCAGGGCCTCGACCACGCCGGCCACTCCCGCACCCTCGATAAAATCACCCACCTTGAACGGCCGGAAGAGGATCATCAGGAAACCGGCAGCGAAATTGGCCAGTGAGCCCTGCAGGGCGAGACCGATGGCAAGGCCGGCAGCACCGAGGATTGCTATAAAGGAGGTCGTCTGTATGCCAAGCTGACCGAGTGCTGCAATGACAACAAAGGCCAGCAAGGCAATGTAGGTCATGCTGCCGACGAAGCCGGTAATAATCGGATCGACATTGCCCTTGGACATCATGCGTCGCACGCCGTTGCGCACGGCTTTCGCAATCC